>DASYFQ010000310.1:0-6919 GCA_036498345.1 Steroidobacteraceae bacterium | reverse complement strand
CGAAGGATCGCAACAACACCCTATGACACGACGTGGACCCACGGGCTCGCGACGGCCAAAAACAGACCCGGCGACGAAGTCGGGTCCGGATTGGCGCGGCGAGGACCCCAATTTAGAACTCGAGAAATCGCGATATGCGGATCCGATCGCTAGCCGCGAGCTGCTGCTGAAGCATTTGGCGGAAGCGCCGGAGCCGTTGACCGCGGCGCGTCTGGCCAAGCGTCTGGGCTTGAATACCGGCGCGCAACGCGACGCACTCGCCAAACGTCTGGCTGCCATGGTGCGCGACGGCCAAGCGATCGAGGGACCGAGCGGTTTTGCGACGGCGGGCGAGGGCGAACGTGTGGCGGGCCGGGTGCGTGGCCGCGCCAACGGCGACGTTCTGGTGCTGCCGGATGACGGGTCGGCGCCTTTGGTGCTGGCGCGAGCAGACACGGCAACCCTGATGCACGGCGACCGGGTCGAGGTTCTCGCGGTGGGGATGAACGAACGCGGACGGCGTATCGCACGCTTGATCCGCCGTACCGGCGATGCGCCGGTGCGAATCGGCGGCATTTGGCGCGCCGTCCAGGGCGGCGGTACCGGCAACGGCGGCGGCGGCCACCCGGCCGGTCAGGTCGAACCGGAGGACCCGGGCCATTGGTACTCCATCCAAGTGTCAATGCGGGATCGGCATGGAGCCGAAGACGGCGACCCCGTCATCGTCGAAGTGACCAAGCGCCCGCAAGGTGAAACTCCCGCTCACGGGCGCGTCGTCGAAGTGCTCGAGAACCTGCGTCCGTCGGACTTGGCGGCGCGCTTTGCGATTCTGAGGCATGACCTGCCGCAGGAGTTTCCGCCGGAGGTGATTCGCGCCGCGAATCGCTTTGCTCCCGACGTGCAAGCAGCGGATCGGGAAGGCCGCGAGGACCTGCGCGATATGCCGCTGGTGACCATCGACGGAGAGGATGCCAAGGACTTCGACGATGCCGTGTATGCGGAAAGCCTGCGCGGCGGAGGTTGGCGGCTGATCGTCGCCATCGCCGACGTCAGCAATTACGTGCGCTACGGCAGCGAGTTGGACACTGAAGCTCGGTCACGTGCCACATCCGTGTATTTTCCGGATCGCGTCATCCCGATGCTGCCGGAACATCTGTCCAATCATCTGTGCTCGCTGATGCCGAGGGTCGAACGGCTGGCCTTCGTCTGCGACATGCGCGTCAGCAAGGCCGGCAAGTTGAGCAAGAGCCGCTTCTATGAGGCGGTGATTCGCTCACACGCACGGCTCACGTACGACCAGGCCTGGGCCTATTTGGAGAATCCGCTCAGTAAGGCCAGCGAGGAGATGACGCCGGCGGTGCGCGCATCGCTCCAGACGCTGTATGCGGTCTACGGCGCGCTCAAAGACGCGCGGGATGCCCGCGGCGCACTCGACTTTCGCGGCGGCGAGGTCAAGGCGCGTATCGGCGACGACGGCAGGATCCAGGGATTCTATGCGGTCACGCGCAACGACGCCCACCGCTTGATCGAGGAGTGCATGATCGCCGCCAATGTCGAAGCGGCGGTGGCGCTGCGCCTCGCCAAGGCCGGCAGCCTGTATCGCGTCCACGGTCAGCCGGAAGACAAGCGGGTCACCGAGCTGCAAAAAGTCCTGAACGCATTGCAGGTAGGAGCAGTGTTCTCGGAAAAGCCGACGCCCCGCGAATTTCGTCAATTGGTCGAACGGCTGAACGCGCGGCCCGATGGTCTGCTGCTCGAGAGCTTGGTGATTCGGTCGCTGGCACAGGCGGTGTATCAGCAAACCAACATCGGTCACTTCGGCCTCGCGCTCGAAGAGTACGCGCATTTCACCTCGCCGATTCGCCGCTATCCCGACTTGCTCGTGCATCGTGCAATCAAGGCCGCGATGCTGCCGAATTCGGCTTCCGGGCATCGCTACTCGACGGCGGAATTGCAGACGCTCGGCGCCGAGAGTTCGCAGCGCGAGCGGCGCGCCGATGACGCGTCGCGCGATGTGATGGGGTACCTCAAGTGCCTGTACCTGCAACCGCGCGTCGGCGAGACATTCGATGCCACGATCACCAGCGCGCTCGAATTCGGTTTGTTCGTGCAGCTGAAGGAAATGCCCATCGACGGTTTGGTGCACATTTCCGCCATTCCGGGCGACTACTGGGAACTCGAGGACGGCGGCATGGGCTTGGTGGGCCAGCGCACGGGCAGGCGCTGGCAGATGGGGGATCCGGTGCGGGTTCGCCTGAGCCGGGTCGACCTCACGCAGCGCCAAATCGACTTCGAATTGCTCGACGCGGAAGGTTCTGCCACCCATGGCACGGTGCATGCCCCGCGGCGCGGTGCGGGAGCGCAGCGAGGCGGCGGCGGTGGCGGTGGCGGTGGCAGTGGCGGACCGAAACGCGGCGGCCGCGGCGGCCGCGGTGGGCGTGGCCGCGGCGGGCGTGGGCGCGGCGGGCGTGGCTGATTCCAAGCGCAACTTCGTTTATGGTTTACATGCCGTCAACGCGGTGCTCGAGCGGGCGCCGGAGCGTGTGTTGGAGCTCTGGATTGCGCAGCCGCGCGATGACTCGCGCACTCGGGATTTGCGCAGCCGCGCAGAGGGCGTGGGCGTGCGCGTTCAGTCCGTGGGCGGCGAGGCCCTAGCCAAGCTGGTGGGGGATGTGACCCACCAGGGCGCCGTGGCGGCGGTGCGGCCGCTCAAGGCTTGGGACGAGCACGATCTGCTCGGCGCATTAAGTCAAGTGGCGGGGGATCCCCTGCTGCTGATTCTCGACGGGGTCACCGACCCGCACAACCTCGGCGCCTGCCTGCGTACCGCCGATGCCGCGGGCGCACATGCGGTGCTCATACCGAAAGATCGCGCGGCGGCGGTGGACGGGGTGGTGCGCAAGGTCGCGGCGGGCGCCGCCGAGTTTGTCCCGGTGGCGAGCGTGACCAATCTCGCCCGTGCCCTGGATATGCTCAAGGAGCGCGGCATTTGGGTGGTGGGAACCGACGGAGAGGCGCCGCAAACCCTGTACGCGGCGGATCTGAAACGGCCGCTCGCGCTGGTCCTGGGCGCCGAGGGAAGCGGCATGCGGCGCCTGACCCGGGAGCGCTGCGACTTTCTGGTGCGCATTCCCATGGCCGGTCAGGCGGAGTCCCTCAATGTCTCGGTGGCCGCGGGGGTCGCCCTATTTGAGGCTCGCCGGCAGCGCATGGGTTGACCTGCACGGGCCCAAACGCGTATCCTTCGCGCTCTTTTTCGCCGGCTGACCGGCATCACTCCTTGCCTCACCGCTCGCAACGGGAGGCTCATACCGTAGGGAGCCTACAATGCGGCATTATGAAATCGTGCTCCTGGTCCATCCGGATCAGAGCGAGCAAGTTCCTGCGATGGTCGATCGCTACAAAGGCATGATCAGTGCCGGCGGCGGCGCCGTGCATCGTTTCGAGGATTGGGGCCGGCGCCAGCTGACATTCCCCATATCCAAAGTGCACAAAGCGCACTACATCCTGCTCAACGTCGAATGCGACCAGAAGACGCTGGCCGAACTCACCGGTTCGTTCCGCTTCAGCGATGCGGTGCTGCGCAACCTGGTGGTGAAAATGGACGAAGCCGTCACCGAGCCTTCGCCGATGGCGCGCGCTCCGGATGAAAATGCACGCCGCCACGACGACTTTGGCGACGATGGTGATGACGACGACGCGCCCATGGGCGCGCGGTAATAGGAGGCCAACATGGCACGTTTTTTTCGCCGCAAGAAGTTTTGCCGATTCACGGCCGATGACGTCAAGCAGATCGACTACAAGGATCTGACGACGCTCAAGAGCTATATCACGGAGACCGGCAAGATCGTTCCGAGCCGCATCACGGGTACGCGTGCTCACTATCAGCGCCAGCTGCAGCTCGCCATCCGGCGTGCGCGCTTCTTGGCCTTGCTGCCGTACACCGATCAGCACTAAACCGGCGAGCTAGCACATGGATATCATATTGTTGCGGAAGGTCGCGAACCTCGGTCAAATCGGCGATCGCGTCAAAGTGAAGTCGGGTTACGCGCGGAATTTCTTGGTGCCCACCGGCAGAGCCACCATGGCGACGCCCGCGAATATCGCCAAGTTCGAAGCGCAGCGCCACGAACTCGAAGCAAAGGCCAATCAGGATCTCGCGGCGGCGCAGGCACGCGCGGTCAAGTTCGAGAGCTTCAAACTGGAGCTCACGGCCAAGGCGGGCGCGGAAGGCAAGCTGTTCGGCTCCATCGGCACTGCCGATATCGCCGAAGCGGCGGTCAAGGCGGGCCAGCCGATCAGCCGCAGCGAAGTGCGCATGCCGACGGGACCGATCCGCATCACCGGCGAACATCAGGTGCAGCTGCATTTGCACACTGACGTTGATGTGACCTTGACGGTCACCATCATCGCCGACGAGTAGCGGCCGGCATCGCGTCCCCTAGGGATTGCGCATGGCCAGTCGCGTCAGCAATCGTTCCTTTGGGCCGAGCGGAGCCTCCGGCGACGGGCTGCGGCTGCCGCCTCACTCCATAGAAGCCGAGCAATCCGTGCTCGGCGGCTTGATGCTCGATGCCGCGGCTTGGGACCAGGTCGCCGACCGCGTCCTCGCCGAGGATTTCTACCGCAACGATCACCGGCTGATTTTCGAAGCCGTTGCCGGGTTGATCGAGCGCAACCAGCCCTGCGATGCCGTCACGCTGTCCGGACACCTGGAGAGCCAGGGCGTGCTCGACCAGGTGGGCGGGCTGTCCTACCTGGGGTCGCTGGCGCGCGATACGCCCACCGCCGCCAATATTCGAGCTTATGCGGACATCGTGCGCGAACGCTCGGTGCTGCGGAAGCTGATTACCGCCGGGAACCTCATCGTCGGCAGTGCGCTGGAACCCGAAGGACGCGAAGCGCGCGAAATCGTCGACGATGCCGAGCGCGCGGTGTTCGAGATCGCCGAGGCCGGTTCGCGCGGCAAGGTCGGTTTCAGAACCGTCAAGAGCATCCTGCCGGACGTCGTCAATCGGATTGACGAGCTGTATCACTCCGACGGCACGTTGACCGGAATTTCGACCGGATTCAAACAGCTCGATGAAATGACTTCCGGCCTGCAGCCCGGCGATTTGATCATCATCGCCGGGCGACCTTCGATGGGAAAGAGCACGTTGGCCGTGAATATCGCCGAGAACGCCGCGCTCGGCTCGAATAAGGCGGCCGCGATCTTCAGCATGGAAATGTCCGCGGAGTCGCTGACCTTACGTATGATCTCGTCATTGGGCCGCATCAATCAAAGCAATCTGCGCTCCGGCCGGCTGCAAGAAGAAGATTGGCCGCGCATCGATTCCGCCATGACGCAGTTGAGCAGCGCCAAGGTCTTCATCGACGAAACGCCCGGACTCTCGCCCACGGAGATCCGCGCACGCGCGCGCCGCTTGAAGCGCGAGCGAGGGCTCGACCTGATCGTGGTGGATTATTTGCAGCTCATGCAGGTCGCGGGCACCAAGGAAAATCGCGCGACAGAAATCTCCGAGATTTCGCGATCGCTGAAGGCCCTCGCGAAGGAATTGAAGGTTCCGGTCATCGCACTGTCGCAGCTCAACCGCGGCGTGGAGCAGCGAGTGGAGAAGAAGCCGGTGATGTCGGACCTTCGCGAATGCGTCACCGGCGATACGCCTGTGATGCTCGCCGACGGCCGGCGCGTGCCCATACGGGAACTCGTCGGGCAGACGCCCGAAGTATGGGCGATGAGCGCGGATCAGAAAATCATCAAGGCGCAAACCGATTTGGTTTGGTCCAAGGGCGTGCGGCAGGTATTCAGGGTGTCGCTGGCGAGTGGGCGGACATTGCGGGCGACGAGCAATCATCGAGTATTTACCGGAGACGGATGGAAGGTGGTTGCCGAGTTGAGACTCGGTTCTCGAGTCGCCGTGGCCCGGAAGTTTCCCAAGGTCACCAACCCGGTGAATTGGCCGGACGCCGAGATCTCGCTGCTGGGTCACTTGATCGGCGGCGGCAGCTGCCTCGCGAATCAGCCTCTGCGCTACGCCACCGCGTCGGAAGCCAACAGCAAATTGGTCACCGAATGCGCGTTGGCGCTCGGGAGCACCGTCAAACGGTATGCGGGCCGCGGCAAGCGGCACCAACTGCTCATTGCCGGCAACGGCAACCGCCGGCATGCGGCCGGCGTGGGTGCATGGTTGAAAGGTCTCGGCATATTCAATCAGCGTTCGCACCAGAAACATCTGCCGAGCCCCGTGTTCCAAATGAGCGATGCGCAGATCGGACTCTTGCTCAAGCATTTGTGGGCAACGGACGGTTGTATCCACGTGCGCCCCGCGGGCCAGCGCGGCGCCCCGGCCGTTTATTTCCGTTCATGCAGCGAACAGCTCGTTCGAGATGTGGCCGCACTGCTACTGCGCTTGGGGATCGTCGGACGCATTTATCAAGTGAAGCAAGATAGCGGTAGACCTCTGTGGTCGGTGTATATCAGCGGATCCGAGCAGCAGGCTCTGTTTCTGGCCAAGGTCGGCGCGTTTGGACCGCGCGAAGCACCAGCGAAAATTCTGGCGGCAAAACTTGCCGTGACGCGTTCGAATCCGAATGTGGATACGTTGCCTCAGGAATTATATTCGCAGATCCAAGCGCCGATGACTGCGCAGGCATTATCGGGGCGTCAAATGGGCGCAATGCGCGGCACAACTTACTCAAGCACCAATTTTCAGAAGTCACCGTCGCCCGCGACGTTTGATTCTTACGTCGATTTGCTCGACAACGATGCGCTCAGTATTTGGTCCAGTTCTGATCTCTTTTGGGACCGCGTCGTCGCCGTGGGCTTCGAGGCCGAAGAAGAAGTCTTCGACATCACGGTTCCTGGTCCGGCGAGTTGGTTGGCGGACGGTATCGTCAGCCATAATAGTGGAGCGATTGAACAGGATGCTGACGTCATTCT
>DASYFQ010000309.1:0-5173 GCA_036498345.1 Steroidobacteraceae bacterium | reverse complement strand
AAGATGCTGCCGCAGGCCCGCGCCCGCGCCAGGCAATTAGGCCATCGCGGAGCCATGTTCCCATGGCGCACCATCAGCGGGGAGGAAGCATCCACGTATTACGCGGCCGGGACCGCACAGTACCACATCAACGCGGACATCATGTATGCACTGCGCAAATATGTGCAGGCGACGGGCGACGAGGCATTTCTGCGAGACTGCGGCGCCGAGATGCTGGTGGAGACGGCTCGCCTATGGTTGAGCCTGGGCTTCTACTCGGATGCAAAGGGCGGGAAATTCTGCATCCACTCCGTTACCGGGCCCGATGAATACAACACGGTCGTAAACAACAACGCGTATACGAATTTGATGGCGCGAGAAAACCTGCGCTATGCAGCCCACACTGTTCAGTCGCTGAAGGCAATGGCATCGGATGCGTACGACACGCTAGCGCACAAAACGGCGCTCGATCCCACCGAGGTGGAAGCATGGATCCGCGCAGCGGAAAACATGTACGTCCCATATGATGAGAAGCTAAAGATCATCCCGCAGGATGACAGCTTTCTGGACCGAGAGCCCTGGGACTTCCGGAACACACCGCACGACCACTATCCGCTGCTTCTGTTCTACCATCCACTCAACATCTACCGTAAACAAGTAATCAAACAAGCGGACGTGGTCTTGGCCATGTTTTTATTGGGCAATGCGTTTTCCCCGGAAGCGAAGAAGCGAAACTTTGAATTCTACGATCCCTTGACCACAGGCGATTCATCATTGTCGTCCTGCGTCGAGGCGATCATCGCCGCACAGATCGGCAGTATGGAAAAAGCGATACGATACGGGGTCGCGGCACTGCTGATGGACCTCGCCGATGTGGGCGGTAACGTCAGAGACGGCTGCCATATCGCCTCGATGGGCGGCACCTGGATGATGTTGACCTACGGGCTCGGCGGCATGCTGGACGATGACGGGACGTTGTCATTCCGGCCGCGCCGCGCGCCGGAGGACAATGCTGTACTGCGATTTCCCGTAACCTACCGCGGCCAGATCCTGGAAGTGGAAATCGGTTTGGAGAAGGTGGAATACACGCTGCGCGAGGGAGAATGCCTGGTCCTCCGTCACGAAACGGAAGAAATTCGGCTGACTCGGCAAAATCCGGTGGCTGCCCGGCCGGTTAGCAGGTGGTAGGATGTCGATTGAGTGCTTCCGTGCGACGATCACGGACGCTGGGCAGATTTAAACGGATGACCCGTAAACGCGCTTTGGAGGGCCCATGCACGCGACAACTGAAGCCCGCTCAATCAGCGCCTATGGTCCGGCGCGTTCCACTGTCGAGGGGAGCCCGCTCGAGCCCGAGGAACTGCAGCGGATGCAGGCCTATTGGCACGCAACGTTATTTCTGTCGGCCGGGATGATCTATCTGCGAGACAATCCGCTTCTGCGTGAGCCGCTGAAAGCCGAGCACGTCAAGCGACGCCTGCTCGGTCATTGGGGCTCCGATCCGGGCATGAGCCTGACCTATATTCACCTCAACCGGCTGATCAAGAAATATGACCTGAATGTCATATTCCTTGCCGGGCCAGGACATGGCGCGCCAGCCCTGATCTCGAACACCTATCTGGAGGGCACCTATTCGGAAATCTACAGCGACATTTCCGAGGACACCGATGGGTTGCGACGGCTATTCAAACAGTTTTCGTTCCCGGGCGGCATCGGCAGCCATTGCACTCCCGAGACACCAGGTTCGATCCACGAAGGTGGCGAGCTCGGCTATTCGGTGTCGCACGCCTATGGCGCCGCGCTCGATAATCCGGATCTGATCGTCACCGTCATGGTCGGCGACGGCGAGTCGGAAACCGGTCCGCTGGCGACCGCCTGGCACTCGAACAAATTTCTCAATCCGGCTCGCGATGGCGCGGTGCTGCCAGTGCTGCATCTGAACGGCTACAAGATCGCCAACCCTGCCATTCTCGCCCGCATCCCGCACGAGGAGCTCGCGTCCCTGTTCCGCGGTTACGGATACGAGCCCTATTTCGTCGAGGGTTCCGATCCCGCCAGCATGCATCAGGCGATGGCGGCGACTCTGGAGCACTGCATACGGGAAATCCGGCGCATCCAGCAGGCCGCGCGCAGGTCGGGGTCTGAAGTCAAGCGGCCGAGATGGCCGATGGTGATATTGCGCAGCCCCAAGGGGTGGACCGGCCCCAAGGAGGTCGACGGGCACAAGGTCGAAGGTTTCTGGCGCGCTCATCAGGTGCCGATGGCCGAGATGCACGAGAATCCGTCGCATCTGGCGCTGCTCGAGGAATGGCTGCGCAGCTACCGGCCGCAGGAGCTCTTCGACGAGACGGGGCGGCTCCTGCCTGAACTCCGCGAGCTCGCCCCAAAAGGCGAGCGCCGAATGGGCGCCAATCCCCACGCCAATGGCGGGCTACTGCGCAAAGCGCTCAGATTGCCGGACTTCCGAGGTTATGCGGTGAAGGTTGAAAAGCCCGGTATCACCGAGGTCGGACCTACCCAGATCATGGGACAGTTCCTGCGCGACGTCATGCGGGATAACCCTACGAACTTCCGCGTGCTGAGCCCGGACGAGAACGCCTCGAACCGTCTGACCGCGCTTTACGAGGTGACCAAGAAGGCTTGGCTCGGCGAATACTTTCCGGAGGATGCCGACGGCGGCGAGCTGGCACCGGATGGCCGGGTGATGGAGATGCTCAGCGAGCATACATTGGAGGGGTGGCTGGAAGGTTATTTGCTGACTGGCAGACACGGCTTTCTGTCATCCTATGAAGCCTTTGTCCATGTGATCGATTCGATGTTCAACCAGCACGCCAAGTGGCTGGAAAAATGCAACGAACTGCCGTGGCGCGCCGACATCGCCTCACTCAACCTGCTGATTACCTCCACGGTGTGGCGGCAGGATCACAACGGTTTCACGCATCAGGATCCGGGGTTCCTCGATGTGGTCGCCAACAAGAGCCCGAGCGTGACGCGCATCTACCTGCCGCCGGATGCGAATTGCCTGTTATCCGTTGCCGATCACTGCTTGCGGAGCTGCAATTACGTCAACGTGATCGTCGCCGACAAGCAGCCGCATCTCGAATATCTCGGCATGGGTGACGCGGTTAAGCATTGCACGAAGGGCGCCGGCATCTGGACATGGGCCAGCAGCGATCAGGACAGCGAGCCGGACATCGTGATGGCGAGCTGCGGCGATGTCGCGACGATGGAGGCGCTGGCCGCCACGGCGCTGCTGCGGCAGCACTTCCCCGACCTGAAGGTGCGTTTCGTCAATGTCGTTGATCTGTTCCGGTTGGTGCCTAATACCGAGCACCCGCACGGGTTTTCCGATCGCGAGTTCGACGCGCTGTTCACCCCCAATAAGCCCGTGATCTTCAATTTCCATGCCTATCCCTGGCTGATCCATCGGCTCACCTACCGCCGGACCAATCATGACAACATCCATGTCCGCGGCTATAAGGAGAAGGGAAACATCAACACGCCGATGGAACTTGCCATTCAAAACCAGGTCGATCGCTTTACGCTGGCGATGGACGCGATCGATCGAGTGACCTCGCTCAAAGTGCGCGGATCACACGCTCGCGAAGCACTAATGAACCAACAAATCGATTGCCGCCACTACGCCTATGAGGAAGGGATCGATCGGCCCGAGATCGTCAGCTGGAAATGGCCGCTGTAGTCTGAAGCCTAAGTGTCTCACCCGAAATGAAGCGAGCGATCCCAATATCTTACCGTCGCCCCCGCGAAAGCGGGGGTCCAGGGCGACCGCACATCGCACGCCCTGGGTTCCCGCTTTCGCGGGAATGACGGCCAAAGGATTGATCTTTCAGAATTCATTTCGGGCCTGGCTCTAAGCCTCGCTGACGATCTGCTGGGCGTCAGCGAGGATTGCTTGAAGATGCTGCTCGTCCTTGAAGCTCTCGGCGTAGATCTTGGATACAGCCTCGGTCCCTGACGGGCGCGCTGCGAACCAGCCGTTACGAGTGACGACCTTAAGCCCGCCGATCGGCGCGTCGTTCCCGGGCGCACGCGTGAGCTTTGCGACAATCGGCTCGCCGGCCAGGCTCGCCGTCTTGACCGCATCGGGCGACAATCTTTCCAACTTCGCTTTCTGCTCTGATGTCGCCGGCGCGTCGATCCGCGCGTAATAGGCTGTGCCGAACTCCGCCGTCAGCGCGTCGTAGTGCTCGCCCGGATCCTTGCCGGTGCGGGCGGTGATCTCGGCGGCCAGCAGGTTCATGATCGGCCCGTCCTTGTCGGTCGTCCAAACCCTGCCGTCGCGGCGCAAGAAACTGGCGCCCGCGCTCTCCTCGCCGCCAAAGCAGTACGAGCCGTCGAACAACCCCGGCGCAAACCATTTGAAGCCGACCGGCACCTCCGACAGGCGACGCCCCAGCTTCTGCACCACGCGGTCGATCATGCTGCTGCTGACCAAGGTCTTGCCGACCGCGGCTTCAGCCGGCCAGTCCGGGCGGTGTGTCAGCAGATAGAGGATCGCCACCGACAAGTAGTGATTAGGGTTCATCAACCCTGCAGTCGGGGTGACGATGCCGTGCCGATCGGAGTCGGGATCATTGGCGAAGGCGACGCGATAGCGGTCCTTGAGGCCGACGAGCCGGGCCATCGCATAGGGGCTGGAGCAGTCCATGCGGATGGCGCCATCATGATCGACGGTCATGAAAGAGAAGGTGGGATCGACTTGCGGATTGACGACCGTGATGTCCAGCCCGTAGATCTGGTTGATCGGCTCCCAGTAATGCACGGCCGCACCACCCAGCGGGTCGACGGCGAGCTTGAGCCCGGCGCCGCGAATGGCGTCCATGTCGACGACATTGCGCAGGTCGTTGACATAGGGGAGAAGGAAATCCTGCTGCCGCGTCGTAACCGCGTTGATGGCTGCAGCAAAGACGACCCGCTTCACCGCGGCGTTGCGTCCTCTCAGCAGCTCGTTGGCCCGATCCTCGATCCACCGGGTCACGTCTGTGTCGGCCGGCCCGCCGTTAGTCGGGTTGTATTTGAACCCGCCATCTTCGGGCGGGTTGTGAGATGGCGTAACGACAATGCCGTCGGCCAGTCGATCATGGCGTGAACTGTTGTGAACGATGATGGCGTGCGAGACGACCGGCGTTGGCGTGAACCCGTCATCACGCTGGATAACGGTCTGCACCTCGTT
>DASYFQ010000308.1:0-3805 GCA_036498345.1 Steroidobacteraceae bacterium | reverse complement strand
TGCCGGTGTGGCGTCCTCGATATCTCGCGGCGCCGCACGGCTTGGGGATGGCCGGCGCGCTGCTCGACGTCACCGCCCTCATATCGGGCGGCGTCGGCAAAGTCCTGAGAAAGTAAGTGGCGAAAATCCTACTGAAGATCGTCAGAGTTCTATGGGGCGTCGTGGGCGCGATGGGCGCGATAGGCGCGATGGGCGCGATGGGCGCGGTGGGCGCGGTGGGTGCGGCGGGTGCGGTGGGTGCGGTGGGCGCCGTGGGCACGGCGGTGGCGGCGCCGGCGGAAGTGTTCAACTACGAACGCTTCGGTGAGGTCAGTGTTTACAGAGGCAACGCGGAGCCCCGTGATGTCGTGTTGTTTTTGTCGGGCGATGGAGGCTGGAATCTGGGCGTGATCTCCATGGCGGAACGGCTGACCGACAAGGGCGCGATCGTGGCCGGCATCGATATTCGCCACTATCTCGCGCAATTGGAAAAATCCGGCGACAAATGCGTATCGCCGGCGGTCGATTTCGAGAATCTGAGCCGTTATCTACAAGCGAAATTGGGATTGAAGAGCTATCTCCAACCCACCCTCGTGGGCTATTCCTCCGGCGCGACGCTGGTGTACGCGACGCTCGCCGAATCGGCGGAGGGATCGTTCAAAGGTGCGCTCTCCATCGGCTTCTGTCCCGATCTGGATCTGCGGAAGCCGGTCTGCAAGGGATCCGGGATCGAAGCGACGCCGCGCCGCGACGCGAAGGGTGTGCTGAAAGGCGTGGATTTCTTGCCGGCGAAACAGCTGTCGGCCAAATGGATCTCGCTGCAGGGAGAGATCGATCAAGTGTGCCCGGCACCCGCCACCCAGAAATTCATCGCGGAGGTACCCGGCGGCGACATCGTCATGCTCCCCAAGGTGGGCCATGGCTACTCCGTGCAGAAAAACTGGGTGCCGCAGTTCGAGGCGGCCTATGAGCGCATCACCGCCGCACCGGCCCCGGCCGCGACGTCGGCGCTGCCCGCGCCCGTCGCCGATTTGCCGCTGATCGTGGTGCCCGCCGCGCGCGCGGGTTCGAGTCCGTGGTTCGGGGTATTTTTGTCGGGCGACGGCGGCTGGGTGGCATTCGATCGGGGCGTGTCCGCTGAACTCGCGAAACACGACATTCCCATCGTTGGTTGGGATTCGTTGAAATATTTCTGGTCGCCGCGCACGCCGCAAGGAGCCGCCCAAGACCTCGACCGCGTCGTGCGCCACTACTCGCGTGCCTGGGGCAAGAGTCACGTCTTGCTGATCGGCTACTCCCAGGGAGCGGACACCATGCCCTTCATGGTCAATCGTTTGCCTGCGCAGACGCGCGACATGGTGGGTCTCACCACGCTCCTCGGCATCAGCGACAACGCCTTGTTCGAGTTTCATGTGGCGAATTGGCTGGGGAATCCCGGCGGGGGCATGCCTACCGCTCCGGAATTACAGCGCTGGAGCGGCGCACCGTATCTTTGCCTCTATGGCGAAGACGATGGGGACTCGGCGTGCGCGGAGATATCCGGGAAAGACGGTGTCGTCGTCAAGATGCCCGGCGGCCATCATTTCGGCGGGGGTTACGCGGAAATCGCGGCCGAGATCCTGAGCCGGCTGCCCAAGCTCTGAACATCGAGGCAGACGCCGCGCGCTGCGCGGCTAGACGAATTCGGTTTCTATCTTGTGGGCGACCTCGCGCATCTTCGGCAGGAATTGCTCGACGGCCGTGCGCAGCGGCACCGCGGTCGCGGCATAGCGAACGGTGACCGTGGCCAGTATGCGATCCTTCGCGCGCACCGGTATGGCGAGACTGATCTCCTCCGACACGCGCCGAGCGCGATGCGCCATGCCGAAACCTTGGGAGCGAGTCTCATTGAGCAGCCGCTCAACCTCGATGCGGCTGCGCGCCATGCGATCTTCCGGGAGCGACGAACGCGACAATAGCTCGAGCAGCGCATCGCGTTCCTGGCCCGAACAGAACGCCAGGTACGCGCGCCCCGCGGCGGAGCCGAGCATGGGTACGCGGACGCCGGCGCTGTAGCGTTCGAGCGCGAGGGGACTGTCCCGGTCCGTGGTCTCGCGGATCATCATGGTCGCGCCGGACGGGGTTGCGATCGCCACCGGCCACACGATCTGCGCGCCGAGAGCGGCGAGATGCGGTTTGGCGATATGCGCAACCATGGCCTCATCGTCAAAGCCATCCGACAAGGCACGCACCATGATGGTCGGCCGATAACAGTCGTCGTGCGGGTCCCGGGCGACATATCCCGCGAGACGCAGGGTCTCCAAAATCCGGTAGGTGGTCGTGCGCGGCAACCGGACCGCCGCGGCCAGGGTATTGATGGCGGCGCGCTCCAGGCGGTTGAGTTCGGTCAGCACGTCGAGTCCGCGGTTCAGAGCCCGGATCGGCCGGGTCGATTCACGTTCACGCTCCAGGGCGTCGGGAAACGGGCTGACTTTCGCGTGCATCATCGCCTTCCTAAGTATCATTTGCCGTCTACATAAGTACCCTGCGGAGCGCAACTGGTTGCTTGGCGGTATCGGCGCCACGGCCGGCCGGGCATTCAGCTACAATTTGCGGCCCAATTGAGGCGGAAAAGTAAAGGTAAGGCATGTCGGAACAACCCGCAGCGGCAGAGGGCGCCCCCACGCCGGTAGAGACGGTCATCATCGGCGCAGGTCCCGTCGGCCTTTTTCAGATTTTCGAACTCGGACTGCTCGGAATCAGCACCCACATCATCGATTCGTTGGCGCAAGCCGGCGGCCAATGCACCGAGCTGTATCCGGACAAGCCGATCTACGACATCCCGGCGCTGCCCATTTGCGGGGCTCAGGAATTGATCGATCGGCTTTTGGAGCAGGCGAAGCCCTTCCACGCCGCTTTTCACCTGGGGCAGGAGGTCACGGAACTCAAGGTACTGGAGGACGGCAAGTTCCTCGTGGCGACTTCTGCCGGCACCCGTCTCCTTGCCGGCGCCGTGATCATCGCCGCCGGGGTCGGCTCCTTCCAGCCGCGGCGGCTAACCCTGCCCGGCGTCGAAGAATTCGAGGGCACGAGCGTCCATTACCGGATCAAATCGGCCGCTGATTTTCACGGGCGCGACCTCGTGATCTGCGGCGGCGGCGATTCGGCGCTCGACTGGACGGTGGCGCTGTGCGGCAAGGCGCGCTCCTTGACGCTGCTGCATCGTCGCGCCGAATTTCGCGCGGCTCCCGCCACCGTGGCGCGAATGCGCGAATTGGTCGGCGCCGGCAAGATGCAGATGCTGGAGGGCAACGCCACCGGGTTGCGCATGGACAACGGCAAACTGGCGGGGCTCGATGTACACACGGCGGACGGCCGGGATCTGCAATTGTCCGCGGATCAGATACTCGCGTTCTACGGTCTGCATCCGAAGTTGGGTCCGATCGCGGAGTGGGGCCTGGAATTGGAAAAGCGCGCGCTCAAGGTGGATACCGAGAAATTCCAGACCAGCGTGCCGGGCATCTTCGCCATCGGCGACATCAACACGTACCCCGGCAAGAAAAAGCTCATCCTGAGCGGCTTTCACGAGGCCGCGCTCACCGCATTCGCCATCCAGCATCACCTGTTCCCCGAGAAGCGCCAGTTCTTGCAGTACACCACCACGAGTCCCATCATGCAGAAACGTCTGGGCGTCGCGGGAGCCGGCGCGGGCCACGCCGATTCGATCTGAGCGCGGAATGAACCAGTTGCTCGACGATTTGATCAAGGTGATGACGCTCGAACGGCTCGAGATGAATCTGTTTCGCGGCCAGAGCCGGGACATCGGCAGTCCGCAGGTATTCGGCGG
>DASYFQ010000307.1:0-2272 GCA_036498345.1 Steroidobacteraceae bacterium | reverse complement strand
CCAAGCTCCGGAGAATTACGAATTGGCTGCCCGGAGATCACCATGGCCGGACTGCTGCCGGCGATCGTCGAAAGAGTGTTTCAACAATATCCGCGTATTCGACTGCATGTGGTTCTCGCACAAACCGCGATGCATCAATTTCAGGAATTACGTGAGCGCAATATCGACTTGTTAATCGGGAGAGTGTCGCGAGAACTGTCAGCCGAAGACCTTACCTCGGACCTCTTGTTCGACGATCCGTTTCTGACGGTTGCCGGAACCAACAGCAAATTGGCTCGCCGTCGGCATGTGGCATTGGAAGAGCTGATGAGCGAAGCGTGGGTATTGCCGCCGTACAACAGCGTGCCAGGCTCGCTCATTCTTCAAATGTTTCGCGTCAGCAAGTTGCAGCCCCCGCGGCCGAGCATCACTACTCTGTCCGGCCAGCTTACTGCCACACTCATTGCGAGCGGACGGTTCGTTGGGGTCTTGCCAGCCTCGGTCGCGCATTTCCACAGGCGAGCGGGACTAAAGATACTGCCACTCAAGCTGCCGGCTTTGCATCTCGCCGCCAGCATTGTCACGGTCAAGGACCGAACACTGAGCCCATCGGCCAAACTATTCATCGACTGCGCGCGCGAGGTCGCGAGGTCATTCGCAGCATGAAAGCTAGACTTGGCAAGTATGGAAGAATTTGCCATCCCCGGCAATGCAAAACGAACGGACGCGACGCCAAGCAGCAACCAATCTGAGTCCGGTTTTGTGAAGGGTTTCGGATGACGGCCCTATGATGGCGATGCGGGTGGCACCGTGGGCCGTCGTCCGAAAGCCTCCAGGGAAGGAACCCGCGGGAGGTTGGGCACGAGCAGCGGTGCCGGCTATGGGGATTTGGCTGTAGTGGACGGAATGTCTGCCGCTGGCCGCGGTGGCACAACAGCAATTTGGGCGCTTGGGGTTGAGATTGGAGCGCTGATTGCGGGCGTTGTTGTTGCTGGCGGCGCTGGAGCGCGCCAGGTTTGAGAGTATTTGGTGCGTGCGTGACGCACTGACCCTGCTCCGGGCAATGAACCGGTTGGTGCGCGCTCGACTGTGTGGCGAATGCTGGGGCTGATCATGACGTGTCGATCCGGATGGCGTTCGGGCGCGGTGATGGCTTGTGTCGGGGCGTCTGGCCGCGCTGGAATACCTCGATGATGCGCATGCGGCCGCCGCAGCAAGGGCACGGCGGGTTGAGCGTGTCATCGGCCGCCTCGTCAGTACTGTTAGCTTCGGCCGAGACGCTGGGTGCAGGCACGCCCAGGAGCTGGCGCGCCGTCGCGATGCATTCGACCTTGGCGGATCCGGCGAAGAGGCCGTAATGGCGAATGCGATGGAAGCCCTGCGGCAGGACGTGGATGAGGAAGCGACGGATGAACTCACCTGTGGCGAGCGTCATGGAGGTGTAACGGACAGGCCCCTTGAGGCGGTAGTTCTTGACCCTGAACGTCACGCTTGTGGCGTTGGCCTTGATGAGGCGACTGTTCGAGATGGCGACCCGGTGGGTGTAGCGGGACAGATAGGCGAGCACGGCCTTTGGACCCGCGAATGGGCGCTTGGCGTAGATGTACCAACGCTTGCTTCTGAGCGGAGCCAGGAAGGCGCGGAATGCCTTCGCGTTGGCCAGATGCGCGTGGGCGCCGAAGAATTGCAGCCTCCCCGCGGCGTGGGCGGCCAGGAGCTTTGCCAGCATCAGGGCGCGGAACAGGTCCGACAGGACGTGCCTTGGCAGGAAGAATCTCGGCTTGGCGGCGACCCAGCGTGAGCCGTCCATCGAGAGCCCGCCGCCCGGCACGATCATGTGGACGTGCGGATGGTGGGTCATGGCGGAGCCCCAGGTATGGAGCACCGAGGTGAAGCCGATGCGAGCCCCGAGGTGCTTGGGATCGGCCGCGATGGCGAGCATGGTCTCGGCGGAGGCCTTGAACAGGAGATCGTAGATCACCGCCTTGTTCTGATAGGCGATGGCGGCGATCTTGGCCGGCAGCGTGAAGACGATATGGAAGTACGGCACCGCAAGCAGCTCGGCCTCGCGCGCTTCCATCCATTCGCGCGCCTGGGCGCCCTGGCACTTCGGGCAGTGCCGGTTGCCGCAGCTGTTGTAGGCGATGGTGGTGTAGCCGCAGGCCTCGTTCTCACAACGCGCGACATGCCCGCCGAGCGCCGCGGTGCGGCAGCTCTCGATCGCGCTCATCACTTTGAGCTGGTCGAGGCTGACGTGGCCGCGGTTGGCGTCACGCCAGGCCGATCCATGGTC
>DASYFQ010000306.1:0-50568 GCA_036498345.1 Steroidobacteraceae bacterium | reverse complement strand
CCTGCACGCCCTTGTTCTTGAAGGCCGAACCGCACGTCACCAAGCACACTTCGTTCTTGAGCGCGCGCGCGCGAAGCCCCTGCTTGATCTCGGTATCGGACAGATCGCCGCTCTCCAGATACTTCGTCAGCAGCGCCTCGTTGCCCTCGGCGGCGGCTTCGACCATCTTGCCGCGCCACTCCTCGCACTCTTTGAGCATGCCGGGCGGAATGTCGCGGTATTCGAACTTCATGCCCTGGGTTTCTTCATCCCACCAAATCGACTTCATTTTGACGAGGTCGACCACGCCGACGAAGCCGTCCTCGGCGCCGATGGGCAATTGAATCGGTACCGGGTTGCCCCGCAGGCGCGTGTGGATTTGTTCGACGCAACGCAGGAAATTCGCGCCGGCGCGGTCCATCTTGTTGACGAAGGCGATGCGCGGCACGCCGTATTTGTTCATCTGGCGCCAGACGGTTTCCGATTGCGGCTGTACGCCGGACACGGCGCAATAGACGGCCACGGCCGAATCCAGCACACGCAGACTCCGTTCCACTTCGATGGTGAAATCTACGTGTCCCGGGGTATCGATGATATTGATGCGGTGTTCCGGGAAGCTCTTGTCCATTCCCTTCCAGAAACAAGTGGTCGCCGCGGCGGTAATGGTGATGCCGCGCTCCTGCTCCTGCTCCATGTAGTCCATGACGGCGGCGCCGTCATGCACCTCGCCGATCTTGTGCGACACGCCGGTGTAAAACAAAATACGCTCCGTCGCGGTGGTTTTCCCCGCGTCGATATGAGCGGAAATACCGATATTTCGGTATCGCTCGATGGGCGTACTTCGTGACATGGCTTTCCATGCGCTTCGCGCAACTATCAACGGGGTCGAGGCGACCCCGCCCGTTAGTTGCTCGCTGCGCGAGCAGTTAAAAAGCAAAAACTAGGCGACCCAATGGTCGCCTAGGCTAACTCTATATATGCGGTCTCGCCGGCGGATTACCAGCCGGCGGCCTACCAGCGATAGTGCGCGAACGCCTTGTTGGCCTCGGCCATGCGGTGAGTATCTTCGCGCTTGCGAACCGCGGCGCCGCGGTTCTCGGCGGCCTCCATCAATTCGGCCGCCAGGCGGTGGGCCATGGACTTCTCGCTGCGGGCCGTGGCCGCCTCGATGACCCAACGCATCGCGAGCGTTTGACGGCGATTGGCGCGCACTTCGACGGGCACTTGGTACGTGGCGCCGCCGACCCGGCGAGATTTGACCTCGACCACGGGCTTGACATTATCGAGCGCCTGCTGCAATACAGCAATCGCTTCGCCGCCGGCGCGGCCGCTCTTGTCGCCAATGCGATCAATGGCACCATAGACGATCTTTTCGGCGGCTGACTTCTTGCCGCGCTCCATGACCATGTTGATGAATTTGGCCAACATGTCGTTGCCGAACTTGGGGTCCGGAAGAATGGTGCGATGGGGGGCTGCTGCTCTGCGGGACATGAATAACCTTTTTCCTGGCCTTTATTTTTTGGGACGCTTGGCGCCGTACTTGGATCGGCCTTGCCGACGCTCGCTGACACCGGCGCAATCGAGCGCACCGCGGACAGTGTGATATCGGACCCCGGGCAGATCCTTGACGCGGCCGCCGCGGATCAATACCACCGAGTGTTCCTGCAAATTGTGGCCCTCGCCGCCGATGTAGCTCGAGACCTCGTAGCCATTGGTCAGGCGCACGCGGCACACCTTGCGCAAGGCCGAATTCGGCTTTTTCGGCGTGGTCGTGTACACGCGGGTGCACACACCGCGCTTTTGCGGCGAAGCAGCCAGTGCCGGAACCTTGGATTTCCAGGCAGGCTCATTTCGGCCGGTACGAATTAGTTGGGTCGTCGTCGCCATAAATACCTTTTGAGCCGCACATGAATTAGGAGCGGCCTGATGCATTGACTTAAATTAACGGGCGTTGCCGCCCCGCACTTGTGCCCGGAGACAAAGGCCGGCGATTGTAGGAACCGCGCGCGCGAGTGTCAAGGAGATTGCTGCTATGCAGCACGTATAATAACCCAATTGCCGTCAGCGAAAAGAGAGTGAATGAAGACCATCATCTTGTTGTTCTGTTCCAATGTGTTCATGACCTTTGCCTGGTATGGGCATCTCAAGTACGGTCACTCGTGGCCCCTTTGGAAGGCCATCCTCGTGTCCTGGCTGATCGCCCTGCTCGAATATTGCCTCGCCGTGCCCGCCAATCGCGTGGGTTTCGGCACATTTACCGGCTTCCAGCTGAAGATCATTCAAGAGGCGATCACCGTGGCGGTGTTCATCATCTTCGCCGTCACGTTCTTGAAGGAGAAAATGGCGTGGAATTACGCGCTGTCGTTCGCGCTGCTGATTGCCGCGGTCGTGGTCGCTTTTGCCTTTCGCCCCGGCGCCGGCATCGGGTGACCCTAAGCTTGTTCTTCGCGTTTGATGCGCTCGAAAATCTCCTCGCGGTGAACCGCGACATCTTTGGGCGCATTGACCCCGAGGCGCACTTGGTTGCCTCTCACTGCCAATACCGTCACCGTTACATCATCCCCTATCGTCACAGTCTCGCCGGCGCGCCGGGTCAATATCAGCATAATCGAGCTCCTTGCTTTGCCTTTCCCGACAGCACACCCGGAAGCACGCTAGCGCGGGCATCCTCTGCTCACCAGTCGGGATAGCCCGTACGGGCTCACGGGTCCGTCGGGTCCCCGCTCGCGGCCGAGATTGCCGTGCGGATGACTTCGGCGAGACTGCGGCACCGAAGTTTCTCCATCATGCGGGCCTTGTATACCTCGACCGTGCGCGGGCTGATTTCAAGTCGTCCTGCGATCTCACGCTGAGAGAACCCTTCCACCAGTAGATTGAGAACGTCGCGCTCGCGCGCCGTCAGCCGTTCGAGGAGAGAGCGCGCCGCATCTTCCGTACGCTGCGCGCCATGCCGGAGGCTGTCCTCGCGGATTGCGTTTCTCAGGACATCGAGCAGGATCTCGTCGTCGACCGGCTTCTCCAAAAAATCGAACGCGCCGTTCTTCAAGGCGAGCCGGGTAGTGGAAACGTCGCCATGGGCCGTCAAAACGACGACCGGAAGCGAAATCTCTCGGTCGCGCATCGCCTGCTGCAAATCAAGGCCGCTCATCGCGGGCATCTTCAAGTCCGTCAGTACACAGCCGCGCCATTCCGGCCGGTAGGTCTCGAGAAACGCTTCCGCAGCCGCAAAGAGCTGCGTTCGCATGCCTTTCAGGGACAATAGCAGCCCGAGCGCGTCCCGCACCGACGCATCGTCATCAACCAGAAACACCGTTGCGTCATTCATGCCGTAGTTCTCACGCGCACCGTCAGGGGGAGTTCGACCGCGAACCGGGTTCCCTCCGTACCCGACGCATCGAGGCGCAGCTCCCCGCCCTGGCTCCTCAGAAGCGTACGCGAAATAGCGAGTCCCAACCCCATGCCGTCGAGCTTACTCGTGACGAACGGCTCAAATAGGCGGCCTTGAATCTCGGGAAGCACGCCGCGGCCGGTGTCGCTCACGCAAACCTGCAAGTTTTCGCGGTGTGTCGCGACGGTCACATGCACGCGCCGGCTCCCTATCGCGACATCTGCGACCGCGTCCAGGGCGTTGACCACCAAGTTGTGCAGCACCATCTGCAGCTGGATTCGGTCGGCGGAGACTTCCCGAGTGATGCGCATTTCCCGGGTAACCTCTGCGCCCAGTCGGGCGGCACGTTCGGCAAAGGCGGATAGCACTTCCGCAACCAACGCCTCGACATCGATCACAGTCGCGTTGACCGCACCACTGCGATAGAAGTCGCGCAGGCGCCGAAGCACATCCGAGGCGCGCAGTGACTCGCGCGTCGCCTTCCGCAGCGTCTCGACGAGGCGTGAATCATGCGTCTCGAGCGGCGCCGCCAGGATCTCCAGCGCCTTCAAATAGGACACCAGAGCGGTAATCGGTTGGTTGAGTTCATGCGTCATCGCAGTCGCGAGCTCGCCGGCCAGCGCGAAGCGCATGGCGCGGGAGAGTGCCGTATCGCGCTCGCGCAGTTGTGTCAGCGCCCGATCGTGATCGGTCATATCGCGTGCAATCAGTAGATAGCCGGCGCGTGCGGGTGGGTCGAGACGCACGCACGCGATCTCCGCCGGGAAGGGCTCGCCGTCCGCACGAACGCCTCCGAGGCGGCGCCGCTCGACGCCGTCGGTCAGTAACAGGGTCGGAAACCAGCCCGAGAGAGCGGTCCCCACGATCTGCGGCCCGGCAACGTTAAAAAGCTTCTGTGCGGCGAGATTGGCCGATGTGATGTGCCCGGCGAGACTCGTGGCGAGCACCGCATCGGGCGCCGTCGCCAGAAGCGCGCGCTGCTCGGCTTCGCTCTGCGCGACCCGCGCGAGCGCATTGGAACGCTCGGCGAGGACCGCACCGAGGAGAAGTGCGGTTAGGGCGAGCGTCACCAGGAAGAACTGAATCTCAATGAGCGAACTGGCGTCCAGGCGGGGCGCGGCGCCGGCCATGAGCCCGATCTGGATCAGGAGCGTCGCGAGTGCCGCTCCGATGACTCCCCACCGCAGCGTGATCCACACGACGGGCGCGAACAACACATAAACCAGCGGCAGATCGCCCAAAGGCCGCGTCCGGAACACGAGCCATAGCACGCAGCCGAGAACTGCGGCTTGAGCTGCGACGAGACCGCGGTGGGCGCGCAGCGCGGGCCAGACACGTGCCGCAGCGGTCGGACCGGCGAGCAGCAACGGGGTGAGCGTAAGGACGCCGTTCAAATCTCCGACCCAGTTGCGTGCTATCGCGGCAACCGCCGAGTTCCCCGGCAACGCACCGGCGAGAAAAAATGCCGCTGCATAACCGCTCGCAACGACGAGGGCGGTCAATGCAGCGCCCAAGCTGAACAGCAAAGCCGCCCTAGGCGATGCCAGCAGCCGGTCGAAGCCAAGATGGGTCAGCGCGAAGGCGAGCCCACCATACCCCGCGGCAATGACGGCCGAGGCGCCGAGCGAGGCAAGAAGCGGCGCCGGCGCGTCACGGACTATCAGTTCCGCTAACAGCGCCGCTGCGGCAGTCCAGGGAACCTGGCGCCAGCCGCGGAGCAGCAGGAACGCCAGCGTGAGTCCGGCGTCCGGATTCCAAGGCGTGATGCCGAGTTTCAGCAGCGGCTGCACATAGCTCACGGCGTCCAGAGCTACATAGGCGACCAAATATCCTGTGCCGAGCAACCAGCTGCGTACCGTAATTTTCACCCCATCTCCCTGCCGGCCGGCCGTTTGCGAGGGCCGCTTGCCCGAATCGCATCAAGGCACGATCCAGTCCGTATCCGCGGCGATCTGTGTTCCGGAGGATTCCCTAAAGTGAACAATGTAGCCGCCTTTCGACGCAAAGCGCTGCCCGGGCCCCAGTCCCAGGCGAGGATAAAAACCCGATAAGACCCGATGACTCAACATATCTTCGATGCGCTCGATCAAATAGTCGCGCACGAAGTCATCTTGCATTGATGTCAACTGCTCGGCAAGGATGCCGCAGGCAAGGTAAGTGTTCGATTGAACGCGCTCGTCCACCGAGGCGATATGCCTTATTTTCATCCAGGCAAGCGGGTAATTCATTCTGAATTTGCGCGCATCCGGCAAGTCGAACGGATAGCTGATGCGCGCCGAGATGCGCCATGTCGGCGGGAGCGGCGCCTCCTCGAGGTTGGCCATCAGGCCCGAAACGTACACGTCGGCGGCCGCGGGAATCTGCGGCAGCGCCGCGATGTCGGCCTCTCGCAGCCAGAGCACGACGATATCCGACGGCCGGACTTGGCGCAGCGACTGCGCAAGTCCGGAGTCTGGGTGCGCCTCGCGCAAGGCGAAACTGATCGTCTCCATGCCGTCGCGTTGAGCACTCGCCGCGAACGCCGACGCGGCCGCGGCCGCGGCCCCAATATCGTCGAATCGAAATATTTGCACGATGCGAGGTTTCGCCGCCGCCCGGTCGCGCTGCCTTATGTCATTGGCGATCAAGGCAGCTTCCAGCATCACCCCTTTGTTGAAATAGACGTCGTAGAAATCCGTTTCCGCGACCACGGGCATGTCTGTATTTGGAAACAGGCAGGGAACGCGGTTGCGCTCGCAGAACTCGTGCACCGGCGCCCAGGTACGGCTGCCGAGACCCGAAATCACGGCAAATACCGGTTCGGACGCGATGCGTCTGTCCAGCTGCCCGCCCCACGAATTCGATGGCCCGGTCAACTCCCAAACGTGAAGCTGCCATCGCCGACTCACCCGGAACTGCACGCCGCCGGCCGCCTGCATGGGACGGATACCGCCCCGAATGAACTCATTCTTGTCGGTGAAGAACTGATTCAGGACATCCAACATCGCCTGTCGTTTCGCGGGGTCGGAGTCGGGGGTGATGATGGTCGCGAAGTGCAGCGTGTGGTCCGATACGCCCGGCACCGGATCTCGCGCTAAATCGTCGAGATAGGCGATCAACATGGCCATGTCGGCATCGCCGAGCTTATATCGGGGCATCAAGTAGCTGAGTTTTCGGCCCGACACGTCGACCCCGTCGCGAATGGCGCGGGCTAGACTCGCGGCGTCGTAGGGCTTGCGGCTCGGGATGAAGCCGGAAGCCGCGCGCAAATCAGGCCGGGCGGATTCTCTGCCCCGCGTGCGATGCAGATATTGGCTCGTGATCGGCGGAATGATGATCTGCCCTTCGGAAGACCCGAGGCCGCTGCGGCGATGGCATTTTGCGCAGGCCGCTTCCGCTCCGGTTACCTGGGTGTCCCGATCCCTTTCGCCCGTCAACGCGGCGCCGGAAGGCATCATGCCTTGCCGATAGATCATCTCACCCTGATTTGGAGCCGCCCCTGCGCCCGCACCCACAATGCAGAGCGCCGAAAGACCCCACAGGGCGAGACGGCCGCGCACTACAGTCTCAAAAGCGCCGTCTCATTCGCGTTCATCGCGATGCGGCGAGTTGCATCGACGCAGTTTTATAAACATGAATCAAGTCGTCCGTTGTCGCAAAGCCCTTGAGTCGCGTCCAAGGCCGGCCCGGAGCCGCGCGAAAAAACGTAACCGGCGCATGATTCATCTTGTCCCCGTTGTAAACGCCAAAAGCGCGCTGCACGGCGAGACTTGCCTCAACCGTGCCGGTGTAGTGCTGCCATTGCAAGCCCGCGCGAAACTGCCCCGCATACTCGCGCAAGCGCTGCGGCGTGTCCGCTTCTGGATCGATCGAGATCGATACCATGTGTACTTTTGATCGGGCATCGCCCAATTTGACTTGCAGCTGGCGGAAAGTCTCGCTCATGAGGGGACAGATGCCCGGGCACGACGTAAAAATAAAATTCACGAACACCGGCCGACCGTCGTCCATTTCCTCGAGTATGGATACTCTTCTGCCGTCGTCCCGTACCAGGGTCACGTCTGGAACGCGATACTCGGCGGTTGACACTGAAACTGAGTTGGCGGCGGCCGGGCCGCGGTCGGACGGATCGGCCGTCGCCGCCATGCCCGTGCCCGTGCCCGTGCCCGCCAGAATGGCAGCGCCGACCACAATCGCAGAGAATCCATGCCGCGAAAACACCATGACGCTACAGGGGCTTCGCAAACACGGAATCATTCAACCTCGGATTGAGGGCAACCTTCTCGACGAAAATACTTTCAGAGCCGGGCACCCCTTCGATGCGTGTCTCGAGCCGGTGGGCGATCATCAAGCCGTCGACCGATTTGTAATCCCGAAAATAGGTAGCGACCGAGCGCATTTTGCCGTCCCAACGGCGCGGCGCGCCTTCGACCTTCGCATCAAGGAAGGTTTGCGCGTCGATCCACAAGTGACGGACTTCACCGTTCTTCAGCGTGAGCTTGAGCTTGTAGGTGCTGCGTCCTTCGACCGCTTCGGTGCCGTCCAAGGCGACGGTGGTTCCCTTGGCGGCATGGTTGAGCAGCATTCCGTCGAGCTCTTGCTGGCCGGCGGCGATCTTCAATTCGGCCGGGCTGTAAACTTCCACTTCGTGGCGGCCCAGGAAGGGACGGACTTTCCAGCCATTCTTGCCATCGTAGACTTGCACGGCCGATTGGCCTTGAAAGGGAATCTCGAGCCGCAGTTTGAGCGGTCGCTCCAGACTCATTTCGAAGGGCAATTGGATCGTCCTGTCACCGGCGATCTCCTTCTTGTTCAGCAACGCGAGGCGTACCGCGGCGCGGGCTTGCGCGCGCGTCTTCGGGGTCGCATTCGCAATCTGACCGCCATCCTTTCTTTCCTTGCCGGCGTCCATTTTGCCCGCCAAGGTCATGGAATGAACGTGCTGCCACGCATCCAGTCCGCCGCGCGCCGCCGCGTTGCGCTCCACGATCTGCTGCATGCTCAACGTCGGCACGTTGACGGATGCCGCCATGACGGCGGTGGCTATCGAGGATAGTAATAGGCTTCGAAGAATCATAGAGCTCCCTAGTCGACGATCAGTCCGTCGACGTGCAGATTGCCTGCGACCACGGTCACGCGGCTGCCCGACTTCACGAGCCTGCCGGGATTGCCAAAAATCATGAAGTACGTACGGTCGGCCTGCGGCGCCGCGCCGGTACGCAATTCGCCGACGTTCTCCATGGCCGGTACGGCGAGCACCGTCCCCGTGGCGTCATCGCGCAAGTAAGCCTTGGAATGCCGGTCGTTCAGCATCTTGGCCTTGTCGGGGTCGATCACACGATAGCGAAACGCCAGCATGTAGCCGGATGAGACGGGTTTCACTCCGATGACTTCCACGCCCCAGTTGCGCTTGTAATAAAGGCCGTCGCGGGCGCGCCAGCGCGCACCGCTCTGCGAATTCGCCGTCTTCGCAGCGGGCGCCGCGGGCGCTGCCGTCCATGCCGCACCGGCGCATACCCCGTGCAACACGGCTCCTGCCATCATCATGCCCGCCAGGCGTTTCATGGTGCTCACGATCAGCTTCCGGTCAGGCGCAGCGTCTGCGGAGTTCCGGCCGCGTTGTCAGGCACGCTCAAGGTTCCGATGCGAGGGTTGTTGGTGTTGTGGGTGATGGGCGCTGCAAAGTTGATGATGATCGTGCACGTGCTGCCGGCGGCGACGGTGGCGCCACTGCAGGTGTCGGCCCCTTTGGTGAAAAAAGATCCCGTGTCATTCGACACGGACGCCGTGCCGAATAGAACGGGACCGTTCGAAGCCGTGAGTGTTACGGTGCTGGTTTGCGTTCCCGACAAATCGCCGAATGCCAGCTGACGCTGGCCGCCCGGCAGAGTGGACAGGTTGCCCAGGGAGACTGACGTGAAACTCACTGTCCGTTGCGTGGCGGTGCCGGTCAGGGACACGGTTTGGGTGCCGGTGCCGGCATTGTCGCGCAGTGTCAGTGTCCCCGCCTTGGCGCCGGCCGACCCTATCGGATTGAACGTTACGTTGATCGAGCAAGATCCCCCCGCCGCCACCGTCCCACCGCTGACACAGGTCGTGCCCGCCGCCGCGATCGCGAAGTTGCCCGAAATCGACAACCCCGCGGTCGCCGGCGTCGCCGCCGCATTGAACACCAGCGGAGCGGTACCGGTGTTGTTTACCGTCACGGTCGCGGCCGCACTGATCGAATTGAGCAGCTGATTGCCGAAGGCGAGTGTGGTCACCGACAGGCCGGCGATCGGCGCTGGGTCGGCAATCTCATCGGCACCCCGATCATAGGCCCCGTTGACACCGCTGTTTCCGGGTCCGCGCCGATCACCGTCGATATCGTGATCAATTGCCGATAGGGGCGTGCCGCTATCCTTGGCCGGCGATGCGCCGCCGATGTGCAAGTCGCCGAACGGCGTGAACGCAGTGCCCGCCGGCGTGGTCGGCTTGCTCGAGTAGAGCGGACCGTAACGCAGCGTGACGTAGTTGTTGCCTTCATCGACCGTCGCCGCCGCCTGCATGTTATTCGCGCCCGGCGGATTGATGACGCTCGGGTATTCCGGCGTCACGCGCGAGCCGTTGCAGTACATGTCCGCGAGCATCGGATCGCTGCCGATGTTGCCGGTGGCCGCCGCGGCGGACCCGGTGGCCGTACCGCCCAGGGCACCCAGGCCCAACTGTGCGTTGGTGCTGGTGCTGACGTAGCGGAACTGATTTGCATCAGGTACGGCTGTGATCGTGAACGTTCCGTTGTAGCGATTGGAGCTCATTCCGGCGATCGTCACCGATTGTCCGATGGAGAAGCCGTGCACGGCGCCCGTCGAGACCGTGACCGTGGTCGACACGTGGGTGGCGAAAAGAATGTTCACGCTGGTCGTGGTCGAAACGGTCGTGTATCCCCCCGTGCTGGTGAGCACACTGAAAGTCGGACTCAGACTGGCCGGCCCCGGAGCGCTGCTCGCATCACCCACCACGCCGAGATCCCAGTACTTGGGAGCAACACCGGCGGCCGTGTTCATGCATTGGCCTGTCGTGGTGATCTGATCCGCCAGCGCATCGCACGTCGTCCCGCTCGCATCCGCAACGCTATTGGACGAACACAACGTCCCGTTTCCGGCCACCGATTTGTAGAAGAACGAGCGGTTCTTCCAGAGGATATTGTTCACGAGCTCGGGCGAGGAGATCGCCTTCTTCGTCGCACTCAGCGGGGCTTGGTTGAGCGCGGCCACCAACTGCGCGCTGGTGCGCTCGCTGCTGATGCCGGCCGGGCTCGGCTTGCCCGTTCCCGCGACGCCTGTCGCCGCCGCCGGCAACGGTACGGTGCCCGCGAGCACCGTGCCGGCGATGCCGACGCTGTCGTTGGATGCGATGGTGTTGTTGTCGAGCACGCTGACCAGCGTGTCGGCCATGGAAATGCCCCCGCCCGAATAGCCGGCCACGTTGTTGTCGATGATGTTATTGGTGACCGTGGCCTTGAACCACTGATTCGTCGAGCGTGGGTTCGCCGTCACGTCCGCGCCGTTCACTTGTTGCAGACGAATGCCGCCGCCATGACCACCCTCGGCCGAATTGCCGCGGATCACGTTGGAGTCGATCGTCACGTTACCGGTGCCGAGCGACAACACTCCCGCCGCAGCGGGTTCGCCGGTGACGGTGATGCCGCCGCCATGCGTCGAACCGGTCTGTTGGAAAGTCTGGTTGAACAAGACCTGGTTGCCGGTAATCTTGCCGCCCTGGCTGTAGCCGATGTGGCCGATGCCGCCGCCATCAGAGGCGCTGAAGTTACCGCAGATCCAATTGTGATCCACGCTATAGCCATCGGTGCCCGAGCAGATCGACACGCCGCCGCCGGCGCCGCCGGCGCCCGCGGTGGATTCCACCGTGCCGTTCTTGGTGATCGCATTGTGATGGATCTTGACATTCACGTCATAGGCGAACCCAACGATGTTGTCTCGATTGTCGGTCGGCAACGCGTCCTGTTCCAGATATGGCACGCCGATGCGCACGCCGCCATTCAACGCGCCGGCATTGCCGTAGACGCGGTTGTTGGAAATTTCCAAGTTGTGTGCCCAGCCGTTCACGTAGATGCCGCCGCCCGAGTCGCCGCCGGTGACGCTCAAGCCGTCGATGCGCGAACTCTTGCACCAGAAGTTGCTGTCGGTCACGGGCGCTCCGTAACTGCCGATGTTGCCGCCGGAGCACGATCCCTGCGGCAAATCCTTGGCCAACACGGTAATTCCGGGACCCTGTTCCGAGCCCAACACGGAAGGCTCGAGCAACACCACGCCGCCGGTAATTTCCTGCGTCGGCAATGCGTCGATCTGGGCCGGAATCGCCGTAGTGGCGGTCGAATTCCCGGTTGCCGGGTCAACGGCGAACAGTTTGTCGATCGCAGGCCGCCAGGCTGCAAGCTTGCTGGTCGGATACCTCGCCGCATTGACGATCACCGAGGCTGCACCCACGCCTTGCAGGCGAACCGGTTTCCACATGATGACCAATTCGTTATAGGTGCCTGCATCGATGAGGATGAGATCACCCGGATTCGCGGCGTCGATTGCCGCTTGGATGGTCTGTCCGTTGGCGCCCTGCACGCGTTTCGGCGCAGTGCCGCCGACGGTCACCGTCACCGCGTCAACCGACGACTTGCCGTTGGCGGCGGTCACCACGAGTTCGCCCGTCGGCGTCCCGGCGGGTACGGTGATCGAGAGGGAGTCGTTTTGCCAGCTCACTTGGGCGGCGTCGACGGTGACATTCCCGATCTTGACCGTGCCCGGCGTGGTGCCAAAACCATAGTGCCGGGTGATCGTTTTCTCGCTGGAAGGACCCGTGAGGGCGAACGGACCCGCATAGGCCGGGTTCGCCACTGGCACGCCCACATCGTTCGTGCCGTTGAAGCCGATCGCTTTGATGATCAGGGTCCCACCGGCGGCCGGCAAGTACGGGCCGAAGTTTCCGCTTCCGCCGGCATCGACCCTGGCAATCCCGGGCGTCGCATCCGGATAGGCGCAATCCGCCGGATTATAGCCCGCAGCAAAGGCCGCGATCGGCAATACCGGTGTATCGAGGTACGTGGTACGGCCCGGCATGAACGGTAGGGTGTAGCAGAAGTTGCTATAGGCCGCGTTGTACTGGGGGTCGGTGACCATCTGCCCCGTGACCGGATCCCTGATCGGACCCGGGTCGTTCATGCAGGTGATCAACATGTTCGGACCGTAGCCCGAGGGCGTCGGCGGATTCACCAGCCAGCTGGAGGGCGTCAACATGTTGTACGCGCCCCACTGGTCCGAGTAGAGCCGGCTGATTTCGCGGCCGTTGAAATCCTTCACCGACACCGGCACGAAGGGCACGGATGCCTTCTCGCCGAAGTCCGGCGCAATGGCATTGAACTCGGAGGTGGCGTCATCGAGGATGATGCCCGCGCCGTTCGCCGCCATGGGTACTTGGGTGAACACGAAGAACGTCGCGCTCGCCTGCATCTGGTCGCCCAATTTGACCAATTTTCGATCGCACAGCGGGCGATCCATGCCGGAGAACGGGGCAACCAATCCGCCGCTGGGGAACAGGCTCAAAAAGTCGGGAACCCGGTGCAGGTTGCCCACGCATTCCGGCCGATTGACCGACGAGGTTGTCACGCCCAGATCGCTGGTCGCATTGTTGGCAATGCCGTCCGCCGTCTTCAGGTTGTACGGATTGGCATTATTGAGGGTCGCTTGATCCGGCAGGATGAACACATCGCCGATGCCGGCGAACTGCTGCACATCCGGCGCCACGAACGAGTCGCCGTTGAGAATGTTCTTGTCCTCTTCCTTGACGACTTCGAAGCCCGGAGGAGTCACGGCCTCGACGACGTATTCGCCGGGGGGAAGGATCTTCAATGGCGAACTCGGCTGGTCCGGGCCGGCATTCGGATTGACCACGCAGCCGGTGCAGTTCGCTGTCGGGAATTGATAGCGCCCGTCGTACGGCGCAGCTTGGATCTGGTTCCAGTTGTGCCAGCCGTCGTAGCAACGGCCCCTGTCGGTGCCTCCTAGGGTGTACAGATAGAACGGATCGGCGGCCTTCTGCCCCGGGCATTGCATGTTGACCTGGGCGCCGGCGGTTACCCCGGCAGGCGCAACGGCACCGGTGACCGGATTGCGCAGTACTCCGTCTTGGCCAAGCAGGTAATTCTTGTCGTCAGACCCTTTTACCGTGTTGACCCAGTCATCGAAGCTCGAGGTCTTGGTCGTGTCGACGAGCCTGAGCGTGTCGGTACCGTCGGCCAGTTTCTCCTTGTGATACAGGTTCACGGTGACGCGCGGTACCAGCGGTTCCCACAGCGTCTGCACGTTGTAGCGCTGATCGTCGAACGGACGGGTGGTCGAATAGACCACGACACCTTGGATGCCACCGTTTTCGCCCGGGTCATAAGGAGCGCGGCCCCAGTTGATGGTGCTGCGCTGGCTGATGAAGCCCTGCAGACCGTAGGAATAGGCGCCCGGCAACTCAGTCCGATTGCTCGTTCCGTCGGTGGCGTACGTCGAGCTGTAGATCCCTGCGCCGTCGCCGGTCGTGTCCGCCGGTCCGCCGCCGTCGACGATCACATTGACCCCGGTCTGTTTGAAGCGCGTGGTGTCGGCCTCGGTGACATACCAATTGAACAGCGGGAACAACTCGGCCAGCAATCCGTTGCCGTTGCTGTCGGTCGCCGTCTGGTTGGAAATGCCGCCATCGCGGTAGCGGGTGGTCATGGTTACATTGGAGATGCCCTTCTCCTTGTCCGCGTCATAGATGCCGTTGCGATTGGTGTCCATGAAGATGTTCTGGTCGTACTGGGTGAACCAGCCGAGCACCGGAGTATTTCCCATGACCATGTTGCTCGCGCCGACGGTCACGGCCGAAGCCTGGATGATTTGATCGAGCCACTGGTCCCAAATCATCAATTCATAGTTGCCGGCGGGCACGCCCGTCAGCGTGTATTTGCCGTCGTGATCGCATTCCGCGGTGGCAATCGTCGGCCCTGTGCCGCCCTGGGAGTTGAGGGCGACGTAGCAGGTCGATGAATTCAACAGATCGTAGGAGCCGGCGTCGTACAAGGTCACGTCGGAAGGGCGCGACATGCGCTGGTTGGTAATATTTCCGCTAATGCTCACGCCGGTGTTCAAGTGGTTATCCGTCGCGTACTTCTTGACGCGATCCGGGTTGACGAAGCCTATCGTGGTATGAAACCCCGGGGGCCCGAATTCCTGAAAGTACACCGGCTCTTTGACGCCGGTGAACGCGTCCTGCGCGGGCGTTCCTTCCAAGGTTTCGGTTTGCCACCAGACTTCCCCTGCGCCCTCGCGCGCGGCGGCCGGGTGGGCAATCACGTCGTAGCGTGCCGGGGTCACGTTCTTGATCAAAGCGTGGCCGGCCAATACGTAGTCGACGGCGTCCTGGGCGATCAACGCGTCATAGGCAATCGACGCAGCCTGATAAGCACGCGTTCCCGCAGTGTCCGGCGGGAAATTCGCGCGAACCGGCGCGGGTCCGCGGTCCGGCGCGTTCGGGCAGGTGTAGACCACACCGACGAGGTTTCCTGCATCGCTGGTGGGCGTGCCGTTGGTGTTCCGGTTCTGGTCGTCCGGGCAACCCGGTCGCCCCAACAACGAGTTGCTAAGGGGCATGCCGAACGAGTCGTAGCTTTGTTGACCGGCTACGTCGCCGGAGCGGCCGGCCGGATCCATGAGAATGATATTGAAGCCGCCCAGACCGTTCTCGTTCAGGTCGTTTTGACCGTTGACGGGAGCGTTGTCCTCGTAGATGAAGATGCTGAGTTGCGCGGGTTGCCAGTCGTAGGCGTTGCTCGCGACGTCGACCGGCGTGTGAGCCGTCACGACGCCCGGCTTGATCTCGGCGCCGCCCATGCCATGGCCGCCATTGCCGGCATCGCCCGGCAGGATCGAAATGTAATAGTGCTTGTTCGGATCGAGCACGGCCTTGTCGGGATTGGCCGCGAGTTCCATCGCATCCGCGTCGGTCAACACGTGCCGCACACCCAGAGTGCCATTGAGATCGGTATTCGTATCCGTACCCGTTCCGGCGTCGGAGATGCGGCCTTGCTGACCGCTGCCGCAGCTCACGGGACCCACGCAACCGGTTGCCACTACCGGCATGTGGCTACGGTGGAAACTCGTACCCAGCGTGCGTGTGTTGATCGACGGCGTGCCCGTGGGATCGACCTTGAACGTCAGGTCTTCCTGGATGATCCACCGGTAATCGGTGATGTCCGCATTATCGGCGGGATCGAACACCCTGACGTTTAGACCCGTCGTCATGCCGGCCGGAACGAAAGTTACCGTGACGGCGGCAGCGGGACTATTCGTCCCTTGGGAATTCTTCGCTTGATAGGTAAATGCGCACGACGATGCACCCGTGGGCGGTGCCGCGGAGAATGATCCGTCGGCATTGAGCGCGACCGAGGCGCAGGCCGTGCTCGTGCCGGATGCTGCCGCGACGGCATTGACCGCGGCGAGCGGATAACCGCTCGGATCGCTGTCATTCGCCAACACACCGGGCCGCGACGAACTGAATCTGGTCGAGACGGAGCTGTTGTACGCATCGGCGATTGCCGTGGGCGCGGGTCCGATATCGGAAATCGCAACATGCAGGATCACTGTCGCTACGCAGGGTGCCGCAGTGACGGTGATTCCATCGGAGCAGCTGGCTGCGCCGCCGTTGGCGCTGTAAGTGAACGAGTCCGTCCCCTTGAAGGGTCCGGTCGGCGTGGCGGCCGGCGTATAACTGAACGTTCCATCCGAGTTGAGCGTCGCAGTGCCATGCGCGGGTCCGCTTGCCATTTCTACCGTCGCGACCGCGATATCGTTCAGCTTCACATTGCCGTTGATTGAGGCACTGAGTGGCACATTGAAATTGTCATTGACCGCGGTCGGCGTCACCACACCCGGCAAGGCACCGGGTCCCGACGCGGCACCGGCGCTCGCCACCTGCAAGAAACCCTGCATACCGCCATCTGATTGATTTGCCGTACTAAGGCTCAGTTGTCGATCGAACACCGGGAATATCGATGAACTATAACTACCGGCAGCCGAGGGCGGCGCAACCAGCACGTCGTGAGTCTTGCCCGCCGTGAGCAGTACTTCGTTCTGCAGCTTTGCCTCGCCGGGCGCGACATTGCCATCCTCGCTGACGATGGACATCGGCAATCCGACGATGGACGGAATGTGCGTGCGCAATCCCGCGTTCACCAAACGGACGAGCACATTGCCGGCTGCGGCGGCAGCGTGCGTGGCATCGGTTCCTGCGATCGCAAAGGCTGATTTCTGCGGCGCCGTCTCATCGAAGGGCTGACCGTTGATGAGAAAGTAAGTCGGCGTGTAATTCACCGCCGCGGGCAAGCAGGGCGCGGTGAGCGAACAACTCGCGTCATCGAAGCGTTTGTTCAACCAGGCGGCCGTATCCGCCGCATTGGCCAGAGCGCCGGCATAGACCGCTGCCGCGTCAACCGCCTGGTTCTGCAGCGGATCGATTTCGCTGAACAGCAGCGACGTGTCGGCGTCGTAGGAAACGGCGTTTGACGAGTTGCCTGGATAGGCTTTACCCGGAACGAATGCAACACCATTCGCGGGATCAGCGAGGACCGGAGCCTGGGTCACGATCAGCACGCCGTATAAGCCCATAGGCGCTTGAATCGACGGCAAGGTTCCCGTCTCGTAAAGGTAAGTGCCCGGCCTGAGGCTGCTCCATGTCAGTGCGGTGGTCGTGCGCGCGAAGATTTCCGTGGAAAAGGAACTCACCCGATCGGCCTGCGCCGGTGGTGTGAACGAATTCGTTCCCGCGCCATTTCCCGGCCACGTCGTCTGCGACTGAGGCGCATGATTGGGGCTGGACATCCGAGCCGGCGCACCGAGGCCACCGCCATACTGCCCCAAGATAACGATCGATGTGGGTATCGGCAGACTGTTGGTCAAGTTGATCGTCAGCGTATCGCCGGGCGCAGCGACGATCGTCGGTCCGGGGGCCCAAACGGCTGAGCAGTTGCCGGTATGGCAGTAGCCCCACATCGGCACGGCGCTTCCGTCCGGCAACATTGCAGACATCTGCCGCGCCGTGAGATTGACGCTGACCGTTGCAGCCGAGGCAAGACCTGCAGCGAGCAGCAGCGAAACGGAAGCGAGTGTGCGCAGAACCGCTTTGGAATAATTGGTGTTCATAACTTGGTTGTCCGGTTGCCGCTTTACAGCGTTTCGTCGATGGGCCAGGAATAGGGATCGATCAGCAGCATCATCATCATTCCGCCCGGAAAAACGTCGTTGGTGGTGATCTCGCGCTCGTTATGCGAGTGCCACATGTAGGCGTAGCCGCCCTGCGGGTTTTGGTTCAATGTGCCCGGCGCTTCAGGCGTCTGGTTGCCCGCATTCTGCAGTCCAAGGTAAGGGGTGCCCGCGTACCATTGGCCATTCACGACGATGCTGGGGTCTGGCGGCGTGACCGGCATCGGCTTGCCGTGGTCGCCGCAGTATTCATGTGTGCCCGGATCGAAGCCGGCCGATTGCGCGCTCCCGGCGCCGGGAACGGCCGGCAAATCCCTGCCATTGCACTTATGCGGTTGAATGCCGTACACATCCCAGTTCAATCCCTGGCCCGTCCAGGTAAAGATTGCGTCGACCGTCTGACCCGACACCGTCGAAATGGTGAAGAGCAATGGGCCGGCCAGCTTCGTTGCATCCGTTTGGCTCACGATCAGACTCGCATCGCGCGCGAGCACCCGCGCATGATTGCCGTGGAAGTGGAATGGATGCTGCCAGCGCCCCTGACCGATGACGCGCATGAGCACGTTCTCGCCCGGATGCATGTGCGGGTTGCCGTTGTACGGCTGGTTCGGGTAGGAGGGCGAGTACGCGACGTCCATGTCGTCGGGCATCGAACGCCCGTTGACCAGGTAGTAGTTGGGACGGTACGGCTCCGTGACGACCGCGATGCGCGGGCACGATACCGCCGCGCAGGCGCTCACCTGAGTTTCGACCTGCTCGTGAATCTTCGAGCTCAACTCCGCGAACTCGAACAAGTACTCGCGATCGTAGCAGGTATCTTTGTGTGCATATGCAGAGGCGGCGAGCGAATAGACGCCTTTGGGTTTACATGCCGCCGCCTGGGCGCTGGTCGAATTCGGCAATACGATGATCGCGCCGGACAAACCCATTTCGATCTGCAGGTCGGGCTGGGTGCCGCTGTAATACGCATAGGTGCCGGGCTTTCCTGCCGTGAACGTATACGTGACGGTTGCGCCGTTGGCGGCTTCCTTAGCCAACAAACCGTCGGCGCCCGCGCCAGCCGTAACAGTCATGCCAGGGAAGACGATGGATGTGCGGCCCGCCACCGGCGGCAAGTTGTTCTTGAGGTTGACCGTAACGCTGTCGCCCTCGGTGACGATCATCGTCGGCCCGGGCAATTGCATTTGCGGACAGGTGCCGGCGGCTTGCGAAGGTAGATAGCCGGTCGGCCCACCCGCGCAGCCATAGCCCCAGCTATAGATGTGCGCTCCATCCGGCTGACTGATGTACCCGGCAGCGGCATCGAGATTGAAAGTCGGGCCCGTGATCCCGTGCACGGCGGCCTGCGCGGTACTCGCCAGAGCCATGAAGCCGATCGCCGCCGATGCGCGCTTCAGCAGCACGCTTTGCGCGCCGAGAATATTCGTCGCCGAGCATTTCATTATCGATCTCCTAATTTTTGACGACGATTTCGGTCATCTGGCCGCCGAAATTTTCGGCATCGTTCGACAGATGGTCGAGATTGGTGCTGTAGAGGAAGTAGGTGCCGTCAGGCACCGACGAGGCGTCAAGAATGACGTCGGTGGATTCGCCCCCGCCGAGCGTGACGGAGTTCGTCTGGTAGTACAGGTTGTTGCCGGAGGTATCGCGCAACAACCGGGCATTCTGCGCGATCACCTGCATGGGAATGCCCAGCGTGGCGAGTGTCGTGTGCTCGGTGACGCTCAAGTCCGATATGCGCAGCAACGCGCGCTTCTGGCCCAGCGCCTTGTCGAGGGTGATCAGCGCATGCAGGGGCTGCGACGGACGGGACGCGCCATCGGAACCCTGAGTCGCCAGCGGGCCGTTGGGCACCGTGCCGACGATGCCCGGACGACCGCGGTTGTCGACACGTGCATTGATCGTGTCGGGGTAGCTGCGCCCGTTGAGCAGGAAATACTTATCCTTCATGTCGGCGAAGGCTTCCGGATTGAAGGTCATGCCGACGAAGTGAAAGTTCGGATCGAATCCCATGATTTGAATCGGCACTTCAACGTCGTACTGCGTCGACCCGTCGCCGTCGTTGTATGCGTACTTGGCGCCGCCGGTCTTGCCGGTATTGATCGCGGGGAGCGGAGTGGCGCCGGTGCAGAGAATGTCGGAGCAGGAACCGGCGGTCGCCGCATTTGTATCGGCGACGCGCACGCGATTCGCATCATTGGCGTCCTTCAGCGCGCCGTACAGGAAGTCGCCGGGGCCCAAGCGGTTCTGCCGCGGCCTCACGAACAGCTGACCGACCATGCCCATCTGCAAGTGCTCGGGCGGTGCGATGTGACAATGCCAGAAATACGTGCCTGCATCGGGAGCCGTGTAGTAATACGTAAAGCTCCCTGCGATGTCGATTGCCACCGAGGCATCGGGCACGCCGTCGAAGAACGATGATGCATTGGGGTATCCATGGAAGTGCACGGTATGCTGCTCGAACAAGTCGGGCCGCATGATCTGGCCGACATTGCTCAACGTGAGAAAGAGTTCATCGTCTTCGTCGATGGCGATCAGCGGAGCCGGCGCGTTGCTGTACAGCACGCCGTTATTCATGATGTCGGCTGGCTCGATTCTCGCGCGCCGGTTGTCGGTGGTGGAATTGAAAATGCCGGGCGTCTCCGTACCCGGTGCACCGGTCAAGATTCCGGGGTAGTTGATCGGATCCGCAGGGTCTCCCAGCCCGGACAGTGGCGCGAATCCGAACAGATAGACTTGATGCCCGTCGCCCATGGTGGCGAAGCCGTCGCCTCCGCCGATCTCCTGGCATTTGACCTGGCCCTTGGTCACGTCGTCCGGAGTCGGATGCAGCGCAGTCTTTTCCGGGCACTGCACGCTGAAGGACTGCGCGCCCGCAGGCAAGCTCGCGAACGCCAAAAAAATCGCGGGAACGCCGCAGTGGATCAATAGTCGTACTTGCATGTGACCTCCGGCCCCGTCTGTCGCGACGCTGCCCGAATGAAATTGTTTTGCCGATCGTCTGCCTGATGAACGTGCCCGTGAATCCTATTTAGTCGACCCATGCGGTCACAGGCGTCTCAAGTAGTACGGATGGGTAGGGCTAGAGAGTAGTGTTCGGGCTATTCAGATCGACGCAACCGCGAACGCGGAACGCTGTCGACGCAAAGAGGACGCAAAGAGTGAGGGCCGACGCAAAGAGTGAGGCCGTTGCGGCGGGCCATGCCCGCCGTCGCGCACCGGCATCGAAGGCCGGCGGCAGCTAGTCGTTGGCGGAGAGCTTCAGTTCAACGACGCGACGGAGCGCGGCTCCGTGGCGACGGGGCTAGGATATGGCGAGCTGCCGGTCAGGCCGTTACGAATCGCGAACTTCGTGACCGCCGCAATACTATGCAAATGCAGCTTGCGCATCAGATTTGCGCGGTGCTTCGCGACGGTCTGCGGACTCACGCCAAGATTTCGCGCTATCGCTTTGGTCGAGTGTCCGGCAGCGACGCGCGTCAGGACCTCACGCTCGCGTTCGGTAATGGCCCGCATAGCCGCCGGGACGGTGGGTGTGTCGTAGCCGTTGAAAAAGCCGGGCGGCATTTGGGCGATGATCGCCTTGCACAGAAACTGCCGGCCCATGTATACGGTGCGTATCGCCCGCATGAGCTCGTCGCTGCCTGCGCTCTTCAGCACGTACCCGTCTGCGCCCGCGCCCATAGCGGCGCTGACATAGTGAATGTTGGCGTGCGCCGTCAGCACCAGCTTTCGGGTCATCGGCGAAATTCGATCGACCTCGCCGAGAAGGTCGATGCCCGAACGTCCGGGAAGCGCGAGATCCGTCAGCAGGACATCGGGTTGCAAGTCGCGAATGCCGTCCAGACCCGTTTCGGCGTTTTCAAACTCGCCTACGACGTGGAGCTTCTGATCCACTTCGATGAGCGCTCTGAGACACTCGCGCATGAGCGAGTGGTCTTCGACCAATACGATGCGAATACGCGACTTGGTCTCCGTCTCGAAGAGCGTGGCCGGTCTCGGGAAATGGGGAATTTGCACCAAGCGTCTCCTATCCATTCGTCGGGAGATACGTTAGCGTTGGCCATCGTCACCAACCAGTCGGAACTGCCCGTACGGTGATTAGCGGCAGTTATTGACATATTGCTTGCTTTCCGGATGCTTCAATCGTTACATTTTCTCGATGAGCGCGCCGCGGGGTCGTCTGAATGATCACGGTTTTCTCGACGGATCATCTGTTGCGCAGTCCACGCACCGAACTGTATGGCGGTGAATTGGTTCGCCCGCATGAGTCGCCGGAGCGCGCGCAAATCGTTCTCGAACGGGTCCAAGCGCAGCGCCTCGGCCAAGTCATTGCCCCGGCGAGCTTTGCCGCCGCGCCGTTGCTGCGCGTTCATGACGCGGAGTACGTGGATTTCCTGAAGCAGGCCTGGGGCGAATGGGTCGCCGCCGGCAACCGCGGTGAAGCCATCCCCGATTGCTGGCCCGCCAGGCGCATGTCGCAACGCCGCCCGAACAGCATCACGGGAAAGCTCGGCTATTACGCCATGGCGGGCGAGACCTCGATCAGTCACGGTACCTGGGAGGCGGCGCGCGCCGCGGCCGACGTCGCACTGACCGGCGCATCACAGATCAAAGACGGCGCGCGCGCCGCTTTTGCGCTATGCCGGCCTCCGGGACATCACGCAGCGCGCGACTTGTACGGCGGATACTGCTTCTTGAACAACGCGGCGATCGCGGCCCAGTACCTGCGTGACGCCGGTGCGGCACGCGTTGCCATCCTCGATGTGGATTTTCATCATGGCAATGGCACCCAGGATATTTTTTATGATCGCCCGGACGTGCTCTATGTCTCGCTGCACGGCGACCCCGCTGACGCCTTCCCGTATTTTTCAGGGTTTGCCGACGAAACCGGAACCGCTGCGGGCGCGGGCTTCACCCTGAATCTCCCCCTGCCGCCGGGCACGGAATTCGGCGCCTGGCAGGACGCGTTGCGCGCTGCGCTCCGGCGTATTGCGGCTTTCCGGGCTGACGCTCTGGTCGTGTCCCTGGGCGTCGATACCTTCGCGGAAGATCCCATCAGCTTCTTTCGCCTGCAATCCGCGGACTTTTTGACCTACGGCCGCATGCTCGGTGCCTGCGCACTGCCTACGCTATTCGTTCTCGAAGGCGGCTACGCCGTCGGCGAAATCGGCGTCAACGTGGTGAATGTGCTGACCGGCTTCGAAGAGGCCGCCCCTTAGAAGTCCTTCCACTCTTCGGCGGCGGCGCCGCCGGCGCGCGCCGGGGCGGGCGTGGAGACTGCCACCGGCCTCTTCTTGCCGGTCATGGGCCGGGTGGGCGCACGGCGCTCCACGGCCGGAGCCGCCGGCGGACGCGCGGCCGCACGCGGCGCCTCAGCGGCGCTGCTTTCCCCTACCCGATAGCGCGAAATGAGCTGCGTCAGGTTCGAGGCCTGCTCGGTGAGCGCCTGCGCCGCCGCGGAGGCCTCTTCCACCAACGCGGCGTTCTGTTGGGTCACATCATCCATCATCGTGATCGCCTTGTTCACCTGCTCGATGCCCGACGCCTGTTCACGGCTCGAGCTGGCGATTTCGGCCATCACATCGGTCACCTTCTTCACCCTGACGACGATCTCTCCCAGCGCCTTGCCGGACTCGTCCACCAGCCGGGTACCTTCCGTCACCTTGCCCACCGAATCTTGGATCAAGGTCTTGATCTCTTTGGCGGCCTCGGCACTGCGCGAGGCGAGGTTCCTGACCTCTGACGCAACCACCGCGAAGCCGCGTCCCTGCTCGCCGGCACGTGCCGCCTCCACTGCCGCGTTGAGCGCCAGCAGGTTCGTCTGGAACGCGATCTCATCGATGACGCTGATGATGTCGGCGATGCGCTTCGAGGAAGCATTGATCTCGCCCATCGCAGCCACCGCCGCACCGACCACCGAGCCGCCGCGTTCAGCCTGCTCACGTGCTGCCGCGGCGAGCTGATTGGCCTGCGCGGCGTTGTCGGCATTGTTCTTGACCGTCGAGGTCATCTCCTCCATCGACGAGGCAGTCTCCTCGAGGCTGGAAGCCTGCTCCTCGGTCCGCTGGCTCAAGTCCGCGTTGCCGCGCGAGATCTCTTCCGATCCCGTGCGCACTTCGGCCGCCGCCCCCGCCATGCTGCGCACCACGTCGGCCATGTTCATCAGCACGCGGTTCACACCGCTCGCGAGCGTCTTGAAGAAGGCTTCCTTGTCCTCCTCGCGAATGCGTGCGGTTAAGTCTCCGTCGATCGCCTTGGCCACGATCGCCTGCACTTCCTCTTCGGTCGCCACCTCCTGCGTCCGATCCACCCATTGCACCGCCGTGCCGACCCGCTTGCCGGCGCCGTCGGCCACGGGATTCGCAACGATCCGCAGGCTCGCCCCGCCCACTTTGACGTCAACCGTATGCGCGCTGGTCAGTCCCGCCAGCGCGTTGCGCTGGAGCGAGGGAATCTGATGAAACACATCGAATGAGCTTCCCACCAGCTGCTCCGGATCGAACGAGGGGATTTGCTTGCGCATTTCCGCCAGCTGACTACGGAACAGAGCCCGCAGCGCATCGTTCATGTAAATGATCTTTCCGTCCGTGTCGCCGAGCATGGTGCCGACCGAGACGCGATCCAGCGCGGTGCGGATTCGCGCGTTCTCCATGGCCGATGCATGTTCCTTTTCGGTGCGTTCCCGCAATGCCACCTGCATGCGCTCCAGGCCCCGGAGGGTCTGGCCGATTTCGTCCTTCGAGCTGACGGTGACCACGCTCGCGTAATTACCCTTCTCGATCTCGCCGAGTACGGCCACCGCATGGTTCAACGGATTCTTGATGGCTCGAGTGAGCAGCCAGGCCAGCAGGCACGCCACCGCCACCGCGGCGAGCGAGAGCGTGATCAGCAGGGCTCGAGTGCTTCGGTACGAGACGGCCAGTTCCTCCGCCTTCGCATGGATCTTCGCCTGCTGGTGGTCGCCCAGGTTCTTCAGGGCGGCAATGACCGCCAGCTGCGAAGGACGCGACCGCTGCAGCAGCGTGTCTTTCGCTGCCTTGACGTCGCCTGCTTCGATCTGCCGCAGGTATTCTTCATCGAGCGGCTTGAGAGTCTCGTGCGCGTCCAAGGCCGCCTTCACCAAGGCTTGGTCCTCCGCCGACTCAACCATGGACGTCATGGTCTCCGCATACATTACCCGCTTCTCGGATAAATCATGAACCTTGGCGATTTCGCCCTGTATCTGGGCCTTGTCGTCCATGATCAGCATGTTGCGCGTATGGCGCATGGACTCCGACAGGGAGTCCAGCCATTCGCCGGCTATCTGGGCTTTGGCCAACTCAGGGCCGGTGATTTCATTCATGGACGCGTCGAACGCGGCCAATCGAGCGATACTCAAGGTCACCGCCGCGGCGAACACGATGATCACGCCGGCGAAGGCAAACATCAGGCGTGCACCGACGGTATTCCGATAATTCATGACAATCTCCTTATCCATGCGCTTCGCGCATCTTCAAATGCGCTTCGCGCAACGTTCAACGGGGTCGGGGCGACCCCGTCCGTTAATGGTCAAATTCGGTTCGTTCGCGTCAGACGGCTATCCGCCGCCGATCACTCGTCGTCAACTCCGTCCCGTCGCCCGCCGCATTCGGATGCACGGCATTCAAAAAGCCTGATACTTCAGCCTCGAGGAGGTCAGTCTGTTTGGCGAGATCGGCGGAGGCATGCAGCACGCCGTCGGCCGCTTGCTCGGTCTCGGTGGCGGTACCCTGGACCTCCTTGATTTGATCGCTCACGCGCCGCGTGAAGTCGGCCGCCGACTGCACGGACCGGCTGATGTCGCGCATCGCCGCGCTCTGGCTCGCGACTGCGCTCGAAATCGATGCGGAGCTCGTGTTCAGCGAGTGAATGGTTTCGGCGATCGAGGTCACGGCGCCGGCGGCGTCGCCCGACAGCGTCTGGATGCGTTCAACTTTGGAGGTGACTCCGTCGGTCGCCTGTTTGGTCTGGATCGCCAGGGCCTTGACCTCGTTGGCGACGACGGCGAAGCCGCGGCCGGCGTGCCCGGCACGCGCCGCCTCGATGGTGGCGTTCAGCGCCAGCAAGCTGGTGCGGCTGGCAACCGACTTGATGAAGTCGAGCACGGAGCCGATTTCCTTGGCGGCCGAGTTCACCGATTGCAGCGTGTTGTTGAGCTTGTCGGCGTCGCGGGTTGCGGCCGCGGCCATGGTCGAGGAGGCGCTCACCTGCTCGGAAATCTCGGCGATCGATTCGCCTAGCTCCTCGATGGAGGCGGCGATGGTCTGCACATTGTTGGAGGCCTCCACGGCCGCCTGCGAAACCCCGTCTGCGCGGGTGCGGGTGGCGTCGGCCGCCGTGCCCATCGTGGTCGCCGTCTCTTGCAGGGTTTCGAACGCATGCGCGAAAGTGCCGAGCACCTTGTGCGCGGTCGCATCGAAACGTTCCGTCACGTCGGACATCGTGCGCGCCCGTTCCGCATCGCGGGCCAGGCGTGCCTGCTCGACCCGATCGCGCTCGAGTTCCGCTGCCTGTTGCGCCACTGCCCGATGGCGGTTCTCTTCCTCAATGCGCTTCAGCCGTTCGTTTTCGACGCCGTTGTCGCGGAACACGTTCACCGCGCGGGCCATGCGGCCGACCTCGTCGCCGCGCGAGGCATAAGGAACGGTGACGGACCAGTCAGCGCGCGAAAGCGCAACCACGACCCGCGTCAGTTCGACCAGAGGCGCGGTCAGGGAGCGCGCGAGCCATAGGCTTGCTGCGAGACCACCGACGACGGCAAGCAGACAACCGATCGCGGAAAGATGCATGGCATTCGCGGCGCCGGCTTTCATTCCCGCAAACTCGGCCGCCGACGCCTCGTCGTAGGACTTGGACAGCGTTCGCAGGATGCCGTGCAAATCCTGGAAAAAGACGCCTGCCGATGTCGCATAGTCGACGGCGACGCTGGGGTCGACGAACAATACTTTGGAGAACTCGCCGCCGGACTTGCGGAACTTGCCGGCCAGTTCGGTGAGCTTCATCGCTTCCGCCGCATGCCCGCTCTCGCTGGCGCGATTCGCCACGGCGGCTAGCTCGTCGCCCAGCTTATCCAGGTCGCCGGGCAGGGAATCGACCAATGAACGCACCATCTTGGCGGGCGCGCCGTTCTGCACCAGCGTCATGGAGCGGAACATGCGCCCGTTGATGTCCAACGCGAACGCATCCGCCTCATCGAGCGCCGTCAAGCGGCGAACCGTGTCGTTGAACAGCCGCGTCGTGGCTGCGTCCACCCCGGTCTGCTGGCGGTAGTTCACGGCTTCGATGACGAGAATGGCCAGGATCAGCAGCAGCGGCGCAAGCAGCATCTGCCAACGCAGCGAGATGTCGGCGAAAGATTTCATGTAAACGGCCTATGTATTCGACCCACTAACCACTGACCTGGCGCTGCCGGACAACACTTACTCGGTGTAGGTACCTGCCTTGAAGATGAGCCCGTCGTGCATTTCCCAATAGGCCGTCTTGTTCTCGAGTTTCCCGGTGGTGGGATTCTTCATCACGTATTCGATCCAACCGGACGGCTTCTGCTTGGCAGCGTCGACCAGTTCCTTGACGTAGAACTTGCCGGCCGAATCGGATTGGTCGAGGCGATTGAGGCCCACCTTGGCGGGAGAGATCGGGTGTGCGACGCACACTCCGTTGAGGTCGTGCACGTCGACGTAGTCCTCGCCTTTGGCGAACTGGCCGTCCTTCTTGTTGAATTCCACCAGCGCCTTTTCCTTGCCATTGGCCTTGTAGAAGTCGACTGCTTTCTTGACGACTGCCACGACTTCGTCCTTGGTCGGCGCGGCGGCCGTGGCGCCCGCGAGCGGCAGCGCGGTGAGGATGGTTGCAAACAAGAGGCTTTTTAAGGTCGATTTCATATCGCGGTTCCTCTGGCGGCGGTGCGCTGCAGGTGGTTGTATTACTAGGGCGTCTATCGGCGATTTCACGGCGATCTTGAGAGCATGCGTGGCGGGATCGACAAAGCGTGGATCACCGCGCACTTTTCGGATTTGGCGCGCACGATCAAACCGACAAGAACGTGAGCACGCCGCCGCCGTATTTCGGCAGCTGAACTTGGAATTCTCTACGGCCGCTCGGTGCACCCAGCAATGCCGTCGCAGTCGCGGGAAGGGTCTTGGCGGGATAGATCTGATCCAGCTTGAGATGCGGCGATGTCGCATCCATCACCAGGCGCGAACATATGTTCATGATCTCGCGCATGTTGTCGATCATGACTTGGGTGAGCTCGCGCGCCTTGGCGGCCTCCTTGGCCACGCCGACCGGCAACAGGGAGAAGGCCGCGCCGAAAGTCGCCGCGAGATTCGCGTCCGCGCCGCACAACGCCACGGGGGTGCCGGTATCGGCGACGAACACGCCGAACCATGCGCCGCCCGAGGGACTCTGATCGAAGGTGCCGCCGGCCTTTACATCGAGCCCGTCGAACAACAGTCCCAACAAGTCGACTATCTTCGGGCCGTCGGGCAGGGGGTAGGCGGTGGCCATAACGTGACTTCCTGTTTTCTTTTCGGTCTCGAGCTTCAGCGAATGTGCGCGCCGAGCTGTTCTTTGAACGATTCCGGCGTGAAGGGCTTGGAGATGAGGAATTTCGCACCGGCGCCGATTGCCTTGGCACGCATGTCCGGGGTCGCTTCCGTCGTGATGAAACCGAACGTCAGCTTGACCCCGTCGCCCGCAAGCGCCTCCAGCAGCTGGAGTCCCGTCATGTTCGGCATGTTCCAATCCGAGAGCACGAGATCAGGCTTCGATGCCTTGATCGCGGCCAGGGCTTTGGCCCCATCGTCGACTTCCGTAATATCGTGCCCTTCAAATCCGGCCAGGCGCAGCGTCTTTTTGACGATCATGCGCATGGCGGTGGAATCGTCAACGATCAGGATTTTCATCTATGGAACTCCGACGGCCCGCGGCAGGGCGGCGATGGTGATGGACCCACAAGTAATCGGCCGTCGCCGGGCGTTCTTGAACGTCGCTTTTGCATAACCCTAGCCCGATTGACTCTTGCGATGCAGCGATTCCCGGTGGGGGTGGCCGCCGGCGAGTTCGATGATCCGTCCGGCAATCTGCGGCAGCGGATGCAGCGACTGCACCGCTCCGATTTGCCAGGCGGCGCCCGGCATGCCCCACACCACGCTGGTGTTCTCGTCTTGGGCGATGGTCGATGCGCCGGCGTCCCTCATCTCCTTCATGCCTTCGGCGCCGTCGCGCCCCATTCCGGTGAGCATCACGCCGATCGAATTGCGGCCGGCGCTCTGCGCCACGGAGCGAAGCATGACGTCGACGGAGGGACGGTGTCGATTGACCAGATCGCCGTCGCTCAAGCGGCATTGATAACGCGCACCGTCGCGCACCACGAGCAGGTGCTGGCCGCCCGGCGCGATGTAAGCATGCCCGGCGAGGATAGGTTGTCCGTCGCGCGCTTCGCACACGCTGAGAACCGAATTCGCGTCCATTCGCTGCGCGAAGGGACCGCTAAAAGCCTTCGGAATGTGCTGCGAAATGACGATTCCCGGAGTATCCGCGGGCAGATGCGCGAGCACCTCCTTGATCGCTTCGGTGCCGCCGGTCGACGCTCCGATGGCGATGATCCGATCGGTGGTTGCAAAATGCGTGGGCGCGCCGCGTTTCGGCAGCACCACGTCGGCATCATGGCGATCCGCGACGATCAAAGCCGGAGGATCCACCAACGGCCGGACCTGGGCGTGCGCGGCCATCTTCACCTTGGAGATGATCTCCTGAGCGGCATCCTTGATTCCGTGCGCCATGTCGACCACGGGTTTGGCGACGAAATCCACGGCGCCCAAGCTCAGCGCATCGAGCGCGACGGTCGCCCCCTGTTGCGTGAGCGACGAGCACATCACCACCGGCATGGGGTGCAACCGCATGAGATTGCGGAGGAACACGAGACCGTCCATGCGGGGCATTTCGACGTCGAGGGTGAGCACGTCGGGATTGAGCAACTTGATTCTTTCGCGTGCGACGTAGGGATCGGGCGCCGTTCCCACGACTTCGATGTCCGGATCGGAACATAGGATCTCGGTGAGCAGCTGGCGCATGACCGCGGAGTCGTCGACCACCAAAACGCGAATTTTCTTATTCATCGCTCGTTCTTCCGTATTAAAACAGTTCTACGGATCCGGATTCGACTTGAGCGGTCGTGGGCGCGAATTCGCGCTCGCGTTCGAACACCGCGCGGTTCACCGTCGAGGTGAGGCGCTTGACGCGCACTTTGCCGGTCGCCGGATTGTAGAAAACCTTGCGCGCGAAAGTATCGCCGAGATCCTCGGCGGCGATGAGAAAGCCCTCGGTCTTCAGATAGTCGCGCACGAACTCTGCATTGCGCGCGCCCACGTCGAGCGCCATATCGAGCACCTTGCCGCCGCCGATGACCTTGAACTCGAGATTCGACCGCTGCCCGCCCAGCGTCATGATGTCGTTGATCAGCCGCTCCATGGCGACATTGCCATAACGCGTCGCGGAGCTGACCAGGTTCTCCGCCCAGGCACTGGTGCCTCCCGATCGGTCGAGCGGCAGCATGAAGTGATTCATTCCGCCGATCCCCAGTCTACGTTCGCGCACGCAGGCCGACACGCAGGAGCCGAGCACCGTGAAAATCGCCTCATTGTGCTGCGTGACGTAATAGTCACCGGGCAGGAGCTTCGCCACGAATAGGCCGAGATCCTCGTCCCAGGTACGGCGGATGTGGCCGAAATGGGGCAACGAGGGCGGCAGCGGCGGCGCGACCGCGATTCTGCTGGTTGCATCGCCCGAGGTCATTCCACGCGCCGGTAAACGGTGCGCCCCACCAGCTTGTAGCGGCGCGTCACACTGAGCAGATTTTCCGAGTGCCCGATGAACAGCCAGCCGCCCGGTTCCTGCAAATCGGCCATGCGATCGAACAACCCGCGCTGAGTAGCCTTGTCGAAATAGATCACGACATTGCGGCAAAAGATGACGTCGAACGGGCCTTTCATCGGCCAGGGGTCGAGCAGGTTCAGCTGCTTGAACGTGATCAGCGCCTTGAGGTCGGCGGACGCCGCGCAGAAGCGCGGCCGTGCGGCCACCGGCGGAAACCAGTTCCGGACCCTGTCGGCTGACACGCCCTTGAAGCGATCCGCCGCATACTCGCCTTCGGCAGCGGTTGCCACCACCTTCGAGTCGATGTCGGTGGCCAGCAGTTTGATGTCCCAATCGGGCAGGCGCGCCAGCCCCTCACGCAAGACTACCGCGACCGAATAGGGCTCCTCGCCGGTCGAGCAGCCTGCCGACCATAGGCGCATGCGCCGCGTCGCGGAGCGCTTGGCGGCGACTTGCGGCAGCACCTCGGCCCCGAGTTGCTCGAAATGATAGTTCTCGCGAAAGAACGATGTCAGATTCGTCGTAATCGCGTTGGTGAGTTCCTGCAGCTCTTCGGAGCCGGTGCGCTCGACCAGCTCGCAATATTCCGCGAACGACGCCAGTTTGAGCTTGCGCAAACGCCGCGCGAGACGTCCGTAAACCAGTTCGCGCTTCGCCTCCGACAATGCGATACCCGTGCGCGCATGCACGATCTCGCGCAGGCGCCCGAACTCCACGTCAGTGAGTTCGAATTCATGCGCGAGTTCGAGCGGCGGCGTACTCATGGCTGGTGCAGACCCGGGTCGATTGCAAACAGCTCCACGGTCTCCTCCGGATCCATCTCCGCTTCGCGCGTGCTCTCGCCTTCATGCGCGACCATGCGCGCGAAGAGTGCGCGCTCCTGGGCCATGCTGAACGTGCGGTATTGCTTCTCGCCCAACGTTCGCCAGGATTCGGCCGAATCCGCGCGCTGCGCATCGCCGACCTGGGCATGCAGCGCCCGCAGCGCCTCAGCCACGTGGGTGAGCCCCTGCATGACCCGGTCGTGAGACTGCACCGCGATGATGACGGCGGACATTTTTGCGCTGACGGAATCGTCGGCCGGTGAAGGTGGCGACCCGGAGCGCGGCTGCGCAGGGCCCAACGCCTCAGCAAGCGCGTCGAGCATTTGACTGCTCGCGAGGCTGTCGCTGGCCAGGCACGCGTCGATTTGGGCGGCCGCCCAATTCAGCCAGGTCCGGCATTGTTCCACGGCAACACCACTTGCCGCGGGCTGCGCCGAGCGCGGCTCGTCGGTCTCGACAATGCGGCCGGTTTGGAATTCAGGCAAGGGCATGAGCGCGGTCTTGCGCAGGTTCGCCGTCGGGGAAATGCAGCATCTCCGCCACGCCCACCAGGGCCGCGGTTTGCCGCAGCGCGCTCGAGGCACCCTGCCATGTGCAGCCGATCCCTCTCGCGAGACAGGTGCGCCACAGGCTCGCGAGCAGCTGCAGTATCGCCGTGTCGATCTCCTCGACCTGAGTGCCGTCGACAACCACGGTTTCGCCCTGCGCCACGCACGCCAACAGCGTCCGATGCAGGCCGGCGGCCTGCGCGATCGTCATGCGCACGTCGAGCGCGACGGGCACCGGTTGCTTCACGCGCGCCGCCTTGGCCGCGCGCGGCGGCTTCTTCTTGCTCACGCCGCCGCGACTCCCGGCACAAGCTCGTCGGCGATGCTGTTGCCGATGAGCCGATCGATGTCGAGCAGGATGAGCATTTTGTCCTCGATGGTCGCGAGCCCCTTGACGAATACCGTATCGACGCCCCCGCACACGTCGGGAGGCGGCTTGGTGTCGGCCGCGTCCACGTTGTAGACCTCCGACACCGCATCGACGACCACACCGACCGTGCGCTCGTCGCGCCCGCTCATGACTCGCACCACGATGACTACCGTGGTCGGCCCGAAAGCCATGGCGTCGAGGCCGAAGCGGCGCCTCAAGTCGAGAATCGGCACCACGGCGCCGCGCAAATTGATCACGCCCAGCACGTAATCCGGGGTATGCGGAATGCGCGTCACCTTGTCCCAGCCCTTGATCTCCTGCACGCGCAGGATGTCCACGCCGTACTCCTCGCCGGCCAGCATGAACGTCAAGTATTGCTCGCTGCTTTCCGCCGCGGACTTATCCGCACCCGCAGTTCCTTTTGCCGTGCTCATGATCTCAATTCCTCCATTGCTTGGTAATCACGCGGCGTGCGCCGCCACTGTTCCGAGGCCCTGCTTGGCAACCGAACGGATGAGGCCCGGAACATCGATGATCAGAGCGACCGTGCCGTCGCCCAAGATGGTTGCGCCGGCGATCCCCGGCACCGCCTTGAAGTTGGACTCGAGACTCTTGATCACGACTTGTTGCTGAGCGAGAAGATCGTCCACGAGAACGCCGGCACGTTTGCCGTCCGCTTCGATCACGACCAGCAAACCATCCTCGGCGCTCCTGCTGTCGGGCTCGACGCCGAACTGATCGCAAAGCTTGACGACGGGCAAATATTCATCACGCAGCCGAAATACTTCGGTGCGTCCGACCAGGGTGTTGACGCGCTCCCGCGCAACCTGGATGGTCTCGACGATGGCCAGAAGCGAGATGATGTAGATCTCCTTGCCGACGCGCACGAGCTGTCCGTCGAGGATGGCGAGCGTGAGCGGCAGGCGGATGCGAATGGTGCTGCCGAGGCCTTCCCGGGAGGAGATCTGCACATGCCCGCCCAGGTCGTTGATATTGCGGCGCACGACGTCCATGCCGACACCGCGGCCGGATACGTCGCTGATTTGCTCCGCGGTGGAAAAGCCGGGCATGAAGATGAGGTTGTCGATCTGTTCGTCCGTGAGCTCCTGATCCGGTGCGATCAGCGCGCGCTCGCGAGCCTTCTGCAAGATCCTGGCCTTGTTGAGACCGGCACCGTCGTCGCGCACTTCGATGATGATGTTGCCGCCCTCGTGAAATGCCGCGAGTTCGAGCGTGCCGGTCTCGTGCTTGCCGGCCGCGAGCCGCCGCTCCGGGGTCTCGAGCCCGTGATCGAGCGCGTTGCGCACCAGATGCACCAGCGGATCGCTGATCTTCTCGAGCACGGTCTTGTCGAGTTCGGTGCCCTCCCCGACCAGCTTGAGTTCGACTTTCTTCGCGAGCTTGCGCGAAAGATCATGAACGATGCGCGGAAAGCGGTTGAACGCGAAGCTGATCGGCAGCATGCGAATCTGCATCACGCTTTCCTGCAACTCGCGGGTATTGCGCGCGAGTTGCGAAAGACCCTGGCGCAGCCGGTCCAAATCGTTCGGATCGATGCCGTCGGCGAAGCCTGAGAGCATCGATTGGGTGATGAGAAGCTCGCCCACCAAATTGATGATGTCGTCGACCTTCTCGGTGGCGACGCGGATGGACCCCGATTCCGCCGCCGCCTTTTGCGCCGGAGCGCCGGCCGGCGCCGTGCGCTCCGCTTCGGTCGGGACGGTTTTCGTTTCAGCGGGTGATACGTCCTTCGCCTCGGAGGGCGGTTGGACGGATGCCTGCGCTCCCGGCAGGGACTCTGCGGGCGCGTAACTTCCCGTGGGCGTGAACTCGAGCCGGCAGCCGGAATCGACCCAGTCGAACACCTCACTGAGTTTGGCGCGGGGAATCTGACCGTTGATTTCGATGTTCCACGACAGATAACAAGACTCCGGATCGAGTGCATCGAGCAGCGGCAATCGTGAAGCGTCGGCGTGCGCCGCAAATGCACCCAAGCGCCGGAGTTCCGTGAACATCCGCGCCGGTTCGTTGCGCAGGCGCAGCAGGTCGGCGACGGGATCGAAGACCACGCGCCAACCAGTCGATTCGTTCGCCGCGCCGGTACCGGCCGCAGCGTCGCCTGCGGGCGGGGGCGCGGGCGTATCGTCGGGCCGTTCACCGAGAATGTGCAGGATATCGCTGTTCAGGCTTGCGATGCGGACTTGATCGAGCGGCTGTTCGGCTTCGGTCGCGGCAATCATTTCGCGCAGGCAATCGCAGGCTTGCAGCAGGGTCTGAATGGCCTCGGCCGTAACCGGCCGCACGCCATTGCGCATTTCGTCGAGCAGAGTCTCCACGCCGTGCGTGAAGGCCGCCACCTCGGCGAAACCGAATGTCGCCGAACCGCCTTTGATGGAATGGGCGGCACGGAAGATGGTGTTGATGTTCTCGTTGTCGGCGCTGGCGCCGAGGCCCAGAAGACCCGACTCCATGACATCGAGTCCTTCCCGGCTCTCCTGGAAGAATACTTTGGCGATTTCCGCCATTTCCAAGTCAAGAGTCATGCTCGATTCCTTCGGCACATCGTTTGCGTCGCCGCGCGGCGGTTCACAGGACGCGGGCGACCGTAGCGAGCAGCTGCGGCGGATTGAATGGCTTGACGATCCAACCGGTGGCACCGGCTCGCTTACCATCCATTTTTTTCTCCTGGCTCGACTCCGTCGTGAGTATCAGCATCGGTACGAACTTGTATTCGAGCAGTGCCCGCAGTTCACGAACCAAGGTGATGCCGTCCATGCGCGGCATGTGCACATCGGTAAGGACCAGATCGACCGCGGACTGCCGCGCCAACTCGAGCGCCTCGATTCCGTCGCAGGCCTGCACCACTTCATAACCGGCCCCCTGAAGGGTGACCAGCACCATCTGACGCATCGATGCCGAGTCGTCGACCGCAAGGATCTTTTTGCTCATTTCCAAACCGTCTCCGCCCAGCAAGGCTCAATCAGCGCGCCCAACCGCAGAAGTATCGTCAATGATCGGGGAAACTTAACGCAGGGCCGCGGCCGCTCCACGGCGCGGCACGGCCACTGCGACTCGGGTCACACTCCGCGCCGCAGCGGCGGCGACCGGCACGGTCTATGCAGCCAACAGGAGAGGCAGCAACTCCGCCGCCAGTTTTTGAGTCTGCAGAACGATCTCCAAGACGCCCGCGGGGTCCAACCGGGCGGCGCGCAGCGCAACGTGGGAAATCGCCGGCGCGTCGCCCAGCTCGCAACTGCCGATCTCGGCCAGCACCGCCACGCTGTTGGCGATGTGAATGGTCGCGACCTCGACGGGATACTCCTGCGCACGCTCGGGCTCATGGTGAAATTCGATGCATTCCTGCAACGAACGCGGCATCCCCCAGGTTTGCGCGAGCGCAAGCCCGACGGCCCCGTGATCGAAGCCCATGACTTCACGCTCGCACAGAAATAGTCCGAGATCGTCTGCCGAATCCACCGACATCAATAGTGCCTGCCGCGCCGGCTGGGGTGCGCGGCTGAACAGCACCAGTTGCCCGATGTCGTGCAGCAGACCCGCGACAAAAGGACTATCGTCGCGTCCGCGATCGCGACGGGCGGCGATCTGACCGGCGGCCACCGCACAGAGAAAGCTGTGGCGCCAGAACGACGCCATCGTGACGAGTTCATTACCGATGCCGTCGAAGGTTCTGATCGCCGTGAGTCCGACCGTGAGATCACGCACCTGGCGCACGCCGAGCACCGTGATCGCGCGGCTGATCGTGGCGATCTTCCCGTGCTGACCGTAGGCAGGGCTGTTGGCAATGCGCAGCAAGCGCGCGGTGAGCGCGGCGTCACGGCTGATCTCGCGGCCGATATCGGCCGACGACGACGTCGGATCGTCGACCATGCTCGCAATACGCAGCGCCACTTCGGGCAGCGTGACCAGATCTTCGATACTGGCGACCAACGCTTGCGGAGTCAATTTGACCGTGTTCAGACAGCACCTCTCGCCACCCATGTCGGCAGCAGATGTCAAAAGTTGAGGGGCACCGCAGCAATGCTCGCGCGCTCGCCGCGGGAGGAGCGCGCATTCCTCGAACTCGTCGACGGTACGTTCGCATTGCCGCCGACGGTGTAGCCGATCACGCATGATAAACTCTCTGGGCCGGAAAGAAGTGTGGTCAGATCGGTTTACCCGCCATGCCCGAGTTCGAAATCGACCATCTGCTGGATACGGATACCGTAGCCCTGCGAAACGTCCGCTGCAGCGGTGCGTGCCGTCATCGCGGCGCGGAAGAATGTGCGTCGATCACGCAGCTGGTATTCCCTTATCGCGGCGTGTACATGCGGCACGTCGGCAGCGATCAAGCTGTGGCCGATGCCAACCACGTACTTTTTTTTAACGCCGGCGAGGGATACCAGGTCAGTCATCCGATAGGAGGAGGCGATGCAAGCCTGTCGCTCGCTCTGTCGGAGCCCGTCCTGGGTGAAGTGGCGCCCAGCTCACTTTTGACCGGCGGCGGGAAGCTCCGATTCCGTCGACAGCATCAGCGCATCGACCCTCGTGCACAAGCCTTGGTCGCCCTGCTTCGGCATGGCCTCGACAGCGGCGCCATCGAACCTCTGGAGGCCGAGGGCCTCGCGCTCACCTTGGTTTGCCGAAGCCTCGGCCCACGCACATCTCATGAACCCGGTGCGACTCATGCGCGCCGCCGGCTGGCCGACCGCGTCAAAGTCTTGCTGGCCGGCGATTTGTCCCGGCGCTGGACACTCGCGGACATCGCCGCGGAAATAGGCGGCTCGCCGGTATATCTGACACAGGTGTTCCAACAGACCGAGGGCATTCCCCTGTATCGCTATCACCTGCGACTGCGTCTCGCCCGAGCGCTGGACCTGATTGCGCAATACGACGATTTGTCCGCATTGGCCGCGGAGCTGGGCTTTTCCAGCCACAGTCATTTTACTGCGGCTTTCCGCTCCGCATACGGCCGATCGCCGACGGCCTTCCAGCAGTCCGCCCGACGTTCTTAAACCACTAAAGATTTCGACAGCGGCCGCACACGCGAGATGGTCTTCTATGCATGCCCGATTGGGGCTGTCAAAGGAGATCTGACCATGGCTGAAAAAACCTGTGCGGCTTGCGACTGCAAGCTCGATGCGACTGCCGTCAAAGTCAAAATCGGAACGCATGTCGTTGAAGTCTGCTGCGACGAATGTGCGCGGAAGCTGCGTGAAGTCAGTCCGAGCAAGAAGCCATGAGCGGCAAAGATTCCTTCGCTGACCGACGCAAAGTTGAAACTCCGTCCGGAAGCATCAGCTACGTCGAGCGCGGCAGCGGTCCGGCGGCGTTATTCGTTCACGGCGTACTGCTCAATGGGTATCTGTGGAGGCACCAGCTGGCGCAGCTCGGCGATGTCAGGCGCTGCATAGCCGTGGACTTGCTGGCGCACGGCGATACCGAAATATCCGCTGCTCAGGATGTTTCCGTAACGGCCAATGCTCACATGCTGGCCGAATTTCTGGGTGCAATGAAGATCGACCAGGTGGACTTGGTCGGCAACGACAGCGGCGGCGGTATCTGTCAGATATTCGCGGCGCTGTACCCGAAGCGCATTCGCAGCCTTGTGCTCACCAATTGCGACGCTCACGACAACTGGCCGCCTGAGGCATTCAAGCCATTTGTCGCCGCGGTCGCCGCTGGTGGCTTGCCGGATATTTTGAATGCCATGCTCGCCGACAAGTCCGTCTACCGCTCCCCTCGAGCGCTGGGTCCGGCATACGAGCGGCCGGAGGCCGTCTCGGACGACACGATTGAGACCTACTTGCGGCCGTTTGTCCGTTCGTCTCAGCGTACACGCGACTTGGAACGGTTCGTCAACGCGTTCGACTGCCGCCACACTGTCGAGATCGAAAAGCCGCTCGGGCTGTTGCAGGCGCCTACGCTGATTGCATGGGGAACGGACGATATTTTCTTCGATCTGAGGTGGTCCCACTGGCTGGAAAAAGCAATCCCCGGAACGAAGAGACGGGTGGAATTCAGATCCGCTCGCCTCTTCTTTCCGGAAGAACGCTCCGATGAATTCAACATGGAACTCCGAGCGCATTGGAATGCCGCCGAGTCGAGATAGAGGTTCACTATGTCAAATTCTCCTTTCAAGGTCCTTCACGAAGGTCTCACAGTACTGCTGCTACCCAATGCTTGGGACGCCGGCACCGCGCGCTTGATCGAGAGCTTGGGCGCGAAGGCGATCGCGACGACTAGCGCGGGACTTGCGTGGTCGCGCGGTTACCCGGACGGCAATCGGCTCCCGAACGATCATCTCGTCGCCGCGACTCGCGACATCGCCCGCAGCATTCGAGTGCCTCTCAGCATCGACATCGAGGCCGGCTATTCGGATGATGAACAGGCGGTTGCTCGGCTCGCCGTCAGTATCATGGATGTCGGCGCCGTGGGCATCAACATCGAAGACGGTGCAGGCTCACCGGAGCTACTGTGCAGGAAGGTTGAAGCCATCCGTGAGAGCGCGTCGCACGCGGGGGTCGACCTATTTGTCAATGCGCGCACGGATATTTACCTGCGCGGTGTCGCCTCCGGGGATGCGGCAGTCGAGGAAGTCAACCGCAGAGCCGCGCGCTATCGCGCGGCAGGAAGCGATGGTCTGTTTGTTCCGGGGCTCTCAGACGGCCGCGCCATTGCGGCCATTGCGGCCGCGATCAGTCCAATGCCGCTCAACGTCATGGCCACGCCCGGCCTGCCGTCTCTCGATGCACTTCAGAAATATGGTGTTCGACGCGTGAGCGCGGGCTCCGCGATTGCACAGGCGGCCTTGGGTTGCACCGGTCGTCTAGCCGCGGGTTTCCTCGCCGGGAACACGAGCGATCTGTTCAGCGAGGCTCCGGAGTACGGCTCGGTGAACCGGCTCTTTGCGAATAAGCGCTCATGATGGGACGGGCGTCTCCAAAGGCGCTCTGAGCTTTCCCCGATGCATCACGCCGACGCAAGGGTTCGCGCCCAGGGCGTAGCACAGCTCCGCGGGCCTCTCGATGCGCCAGAACGCGATGTCGGCGCGCTTGCCGACCTCGAGCGTGCCGATGTCATCGAGTGCGCCCAGCGCGCGCGCGGCCTGCCGGGTGGCGCCGCTCAAAGCCTCCTCGGGAGTCAGGCCGAACAATGTGCAGGCCATGTTGAGCGCGAGCAGGATGGACGTGCACGGCGAGCTGCCGGGATTGCTGTCGGTCGCAATCGCAAGCGCCACACCCGCCTCCCGCAACAGGCCAACGGGCGGAGGCGTCGTCTGCCGCAGCGTGAAATACGCGGTGGGCAGCAGCACGGCGACGGTGCCTGCTGCGCCGAGCGAACGCGCCCCGGCGGCGCTCAAGTACTCGAGATGATCCGCGGAAAATGCGCCCCACTTGGCGGCCAATTCGGCGGCGCCCATGTCGCTAAGCTGGCCTGCGTGCACGTGAGCGGGCAGTCCCCTTTGCTTTGCGGCCTGCAGCAGACGCTCGGTCTCGTCCAGAGTAAACGCGATGTTCTCGCAGAACGCATCGACGGCATCGACCAGGCCCGCGGCCGCCAGCGAGTCGAGCCATGCGCCGCTGACCTGGTTTACGAATTCTTGACGATCGGCAGCGAATTCCCGCGGCAGCGCATGCAGCCCCAGGAACGTTTTCTTGATCGACACCGGTAATTCCACGCCCAGCTCCCGCGCCACCTCGAGCAAGCGGCGCTCCGATGCAAGTTCGAGCCCGTAACCCGACTTCACTTCGATGGTCGTGACGCCCTCCGCCATCAGGCATTTGGCGCGAACGGCGGCCGATGCATACAGTGCCTGGTGGGTCGCGCCGCGGGTCGCGTTGACGGTCGACTGGATGCCGCCCCCGGCACGCGCAATGTCCTCGTAGGAAACTCCGCAAAGGCGCTTTTCGAACTCCTCGACCCGGTTCCCGCCGTACACCAAGTGGGTATGGCAATCGATCAGCCCCGGGGTCATCCAGAGGCCTTGGGCGTCATGGACGGCGAGATTCTGCGCGGCGGCTCTGGATTTGGCTTCGGCAGCAGGTCCAATCCAGGCAATGCGCTCGCCCTTTACCGCCAGCGCGGCATTGTCCATGTTGCCATAGGGTGCCGCGCCCGCGACCATGGTGGCGATGTTCGCGCCGGTCCAGACCTGGTCCCATTCTTTGCCCGAGTTTTTTTGCACTGCTGATCGCTGCTGCCGGTTATTGCCAGTATGATACGGCAAAAGCGGTTCCCTATACAGGTATAGTCAACATGCATCGCTACCTCTTGCAATCGGTTCTTTTGCCGCAGGGATGGGCCCGCGACGTGGAGGTCACAGTCTCCGACCAGGGGGTAATCGACGCCATCGATGCCGCGCCCGCCGGCGGGCACCGCGACAGCAAGAACGTGGGCCCGTCCGGCGCCGCTGCAGAGCGCATCGATGGCATCGTCGTTCCCGGCATGCCCAATGCGCACAGCCACGCGTTCCAGCGAGCCATGGCGGGCAATACCGAATATCGATTGTCGGCGCGCGACAGTTTCTGGACTTGGCGCCGCGCCATGTACGCGCTGGCGAATCGGATCGAACCCGACGACTTGCAAATTCTGGCGACGCAACTGTTCGTTGAGATGCTCAAAAGCGGCTACACGGCGGTGGCGGAGTTCCATTACCTGCACCGCCAGACCGACGGGGCCGCCTATTCGGGAGCGAATGCCCTGTGGGAAGCGGTGAGCAACGCGGCGTCGGTCGCCGGCATCGGCCTCACATTCCTGCCGACCCTGTACCAGACCAGCGACTTCGGCGGACAGCCGCTGAAAGCCGAACAAGCACGATTCGCCTCGGACACCGACGCCTTTCTGCGTGCGGTCGAGAACCGCATCGACGCCGAACGCCGCAGCCACGGCCGGCGCGGCGGCGCACGCACGCAGCTGACCGGCGCGGCATTCCACAGCCTGCGCGCAGTGCCCCTGGAGAATCTGCGCGGAGCGGCATTGCGCCTGCGGGAAATTGATGCGGATATGCCCGTGCACATCCATGTGGCGGAGCAATTGCTCGAGGTGCGGGCCTGTGTGCGCGAGACCGGTCGGCGTCCCATCGAGTTGCTGCTCGACTCGGGATTACTGACTCGACATTGGTGTCTGGTGCATGCCACTCACGCCACCGGCGAAGAACTCAAGGGGATCGCCGCCGCTGCCGCGGCCGTATGCGTCTCCATCAGCACCGAGGCCAATCTCGGCGACGGGTTCTTCGACGCGGCGCGCTTTCTCGAGGCGGGCGGACGCCTGTGCGTGGGCTCGGACAGCCAATCCACGGTGAGCCCCGCCGAGGAATTGCGTTGGCTGGAATACCAGCAGCGGCTGCGCAAGAAGCGCCGCGGAGTGCTCGCGACCGCCGCCGAGCCGCACGTGGGCACCCGCCTGTGGCGTGATGCCGCGCAGCACGGTTCGCAGGCCATCGGCCAATCGGCGGGAGCCCTCGAGGTGGGCCGGCGCGCCGACTGGCTGGTGCTGGATGCCGCGCATCCTTCCTTGGCGGGCGCCGCCGCGGATACTGCATTGGATCATTTGTTGTTCGCGGGCGGAGAGGCGGCCATCCGCGACGTCGCGGTGGCGGGCCGCTGGGTGATCAAGGATCGGCGCCATGCCGTCGAAGACGAATTGCGCCCGCGCTTTGCCGCCTTGATGCAAAGGCTGGCCGGTGCCGATGACCTGCCGCGTGCAGAACCCGCCACGTCCGAGTGAAAAGTGGTTGACTGTACCTGTCTATACAGCATAGTCTTTGCGCCATGAATAGACCCAATGTGTCGCTGCAGCCGCTGTACTTGCAAGTGAAGCGGCATATCCTCGACAACATCGGATCCGGAAAGTGGGGCACGTCGACGCGTGTTCCGTCCGAAAACGACATCGTCAAATCCTTCGGCGTGTCGCGCATGACCGCCAACCGGGCACTGCGCGAATTGCGCGACGAAGGCGTGCTGGTGCGCATCGCCGGAGTCGGCAGTTTCGTCGCCGATCAGCATGCGCACGCGCATCCTTTGGAAATCCGCGGCATCGCCGATGAGATACGCCGCCGTGGCCATATGCACCGCGCCGAGATCGTGTCCCTGGAGCGGGTTCGCGCGGTGGCCGAACTCGCCGAGGATTTCGGCCTTGCGCCGCGCAGCGAATTGTATTGTTCCGTCATCGTGCACTTCGAGAACGATCGTCCCATTCAGCTCGAAGACCGCTACGTTCTGCCCAAGCTCGCGCCCGATTATTTGAAAGTGGATTTCAATCAAACCACGCCCCACGACTATCTGGTCAAGGTCGCTCCGCTTCAAGAAGCCGAACACCTGCTGCGGGCGGTGATGCCGGATGAACGCACGCGCAAGCTTCTGGCCATGAAGCGCGATGAGCCTTGTCTTTTGATGATTCGACGCACCTGGACCGCCGGACAGATCGCCTCGGTGGCCCGTCTCTACTACCCGGGTTCCCGGTATGAAATGTCGGGGCGCTTTCGCCCCTAACGTCGGGGCGTTTGCGCCCCCAAGGATGTAGTCATGCTCGCCCCATTGAAACCGAGAGTCATTCGCGCAGCCCGCGGCAACACGTTGAGCGCGCGTTCATGGATGACGGAGGCGCCGCTGCGCATGTTGATGAACAACTTGGACCCCGAAGTGGCCGAGAACCCCGCCGAGCTCGTGGTCTATGGCGGCATCGGACGCGCCGCCCGCGATTGGAATTGCTTCGACCGCATCGTCGAGACGCTGAAAACCCTGACGGAAGAGGAAACCTTGCTGGTGCAATCCGGCAAACCGGTGGGCGTGTTCCCGACGCACGCGGACGCGCCGCGCGTGCTGATTGCCAATTCCAATCTGGTCCCGCACTGGGCGACGTGGGAACACTTCAACGAACTCGATCGCAAAGGTCTCGCCATGTACGGCCAGATGACCGCGGGCTCCTGGATCTATATCGGCAGCCAGGGCATCGTGCAAGGCACCTACGAAACTTTTGCCGAAATGGGCCGGCGCCACTTCGATGATGACGTCGCGGGCAGGTGGATACTCACCGCCGGTCTCGGCGGCATGGGAGGCGCGCAGCCGCTGGCTGCCACCATGGCGGGCTTCAACATGCTGGCCGTCGAATGCCGCCAAAGCCGCATCGCCAAACGCCTGGAAACGGGCTACGTGGACGCGCAGGCGGCCTCGCTCGACGAGGCGCTCGCCATGTTCGAGACGGCCAAGAAAAATGCCAAGCCGGTGTCGGTCGCCCTCCTCGGCAACATCGTCGATGTGCTGCACACCATGCTCGAACGCGGCATTCGGCCGGATGCCCTCACCGATCAAACGTCCGCGCATGACCCGGTCAACGGCTACTTGCCGCAAGGGTGGACGGTGGAACAATGGGACGAGCGGCGCGCCGCCGACCCTGCCGGCACCGCGGCGGCCGCGACTCGCTCCATGGCCAAGCACGTCGAGTACATGCTGCGCTTCCAGCGCCTGGGGTTGCCGGTATTCGACTATGGCAACAACATTCGTCAAGTGGCGCTCGATGCGGGTGTCGCCCAAGCCTTCGATTTCCCCGGCTTCGTGCCGGCATACATCCGCCCGCTGTTCTGCCGCGGCGTCGGACCGTTCCGCTGGGTTGCGCTGTCCGGAGATCCCGAAGACATTTACAAGACCGACGCCAAGGTCAAAGAGCTGATACCGGACGATGCGCATCTGCATCACTGGCTCGACATGGCGCGCTCGCAGATTCATTTCCAAGGATTGCCGGCGCGCATCTGTTGGGTCGGCTTGGGACAGCGCCATCGCCTGGGGTTGGCCTTCAATGAGATGGTCAAGAGCGGCGAGCTCTCCGCACCCATCGTGATCGGCCGCGACCACCTGGACTCGGGTTCCGTGGCAAGCCCGAACCGGGAGACCGAGGCGATGAAGGACGGCTCTGACGCGGTGTCTGACTGGCCCTTGCTGAATGCGCTGCTGAACACCGCCGGCGGCGCCACCTGGGTATCCATTCATCATGGCGGCGGGGTCGGCATGGGCTATTCCCAACACGCCGGCGTGGTCATCGTGTGCGACGGCAGCGAGGCGGCCGGCAAACGCATCCGCCGCGTGCTCTGGAACGATCCCGGCACGGGCGTCATGCGCCACGCCGACGCGGGTTATGACATCGCCATTGCCTGCGCCCGCGAGCAGGGTCTCAACCTGCCGATGATCGAGCACGGCTAGTGGCAAATGTCCTGGAAATCCGCGCCGGCGAGCTGACTCTTCCGGTGCTGCGGCGAATTCACCGGCAGCCGGTCGCTCTCGAGCTGTCGACGCAGGACCGCGGCCGCATTGCCGTCGCCAGTTCCCTGGTGGACAAGATCATCGCGATCGGCGACGCCGCGTACGGCATCAACACGGGTTTCGGCCTGCTGGCCCAGACCCGCATACCGACCGAACAGCTCGAGCTCTTGCAGCGCAACCTCTTGCTCTCCCACGCTGCAGGCGTGGGAGATGCGCTGCCCGACGCCGTGGTCCGCCTGATCCTCGCATTGAAGATCAACGCGCTGGCGCGCGGCCACTCCGGCATCACCATGGCGGTGATCGACGCCTTGCTCGCGCTGCTCGAGCATGAGGTCTATCCCCTGATTCCGGCGCAGGGCTCGGTGGGGGCGTCGGGGGATTTGGCGCCCTTGGCGCATTTGAGCACGGTGCTGCTCGGTATCGGCCAGGTGCGCGTGCGCGGCGCGGTGCTGCCCGCGGCCGAAGGCCTGCGCTTGGCCGGCCTCGGTCCTCTCAAGCTGCGCGCCAAAGAAGGCCTGGCGTTGATCAACGGCACGCAGGTGTCGACCGCACTCGCGCTGGCCGGACTATTCGGCGCCGAAGATGTGTTTGGCGCCGCCGTCGTCGCCGGCGCCATGTCGGTGGATGCATTGAAGGGCAGCGACTCGCCCTTCGACGAACGCATACACGCCGTTCGAGGACAGCCCGGGCAAATCGCGGTGGCGCGCGAGTACCGCGAACTGATCGCCGGCAGCGCCATTCGCGCCTCGCACCTCGACTGCACGCGCGTGCAGGATCCCTATTCATTCCGATGTCAGCCGCAGGTGATGGGCGCTTGCTTGGATCTGATTCGCAATTGCAGCGTCACGCTCGAGCTCGAAGCCAATGCCGTCACCGACAACCCGCTGTTGTTCGTCGAGGCAGGCGAGGTGTTGTCCGGCGGAAACTTCCATGCCGAACCCGTCGCATTCGCAGCCGATACGCTGGCGCTCGCGCTGGCGGAAATCGGCAGCCTGGCGGAGCGGCGAGTGGCCGTATTGGTCGATCCCAAAATGAGCGGTCTACCCGCCTTCTTGGTCGAGAACAGCGGCGTGAACTCCGGCTTCATGATGGCGCAAGTCACCGCCGCCGCGCTGGTGGCGGAGAATAAAGCCATCGCCTTTCCCTGCAGCGTCGATTCGATTCCAACTTCCGCCAATCAAGAAGACCACGTCAGCATGGCGACCCACGGCGCGCGCCGCTTGGGAAGGATGGTCGACAATGCGGCGGCCGTGGTCGGCATCGAATTGCTGGCCGCGGCGCAGGGCATCGACTTCCACCGGCCGGCCAAGTCCTCGGCCGGCCTCGAGCAGGTGCACGCAGCGATTCGCAGCGACGTGCCCTACTACGCGGTCGATCGGTACGTTGCGCCGGATATCCAGGCCGCACAGTCTTGGGTCCAATCGGGACGCTTCTCGCCGCTGGTGAAGCGGATCTTGCCGTCGAGGGCCGGCGCCTAAATCCCCGCTGCGGCCGCCCGGAGGACCGGCGCCAGCCACGGAGATTGGCGCCGCCCACGGGCCGTCATCACTTTGCGTCAGTACTTCGCCGTCAGCCCCACGAATAAATAGCGCCCAAACGTGTCGTACGTGGCCGCGAGCATATTCCCGTTCACGAGCAGAGGATTGGCATTGAAGCCGACGATGGGCGGCTGTCGATCGAACAAGTTGTTGACTCCCAATCGCAGGTTGACGTGCGAGCCCAGGTCGAAACCCACGTCCATGTCGATGTAGTCGTACGTCGGAACGTGCGAATCCACCGGATAGGCCGTGCCCGTCGCCAGATGCGGATTGCTGCTGGTTTGTTCGGAATCCAGATGGCCTATGTGCCGCCAGTTCAATGAGACTTCGAAATCCTTGCGCGCTTCCCAAGTCGCGCGCATTTTGTGGCGCCACTTCGGGATGGGTGAGGTCGGGCCTTCGCCGGTGCAGGTGGGGCCGTAGAGGCCGGTGCAGTCGAAGGGTATGAGGCCCGGCACGACTTGGATGTCGTTGTTGAGCGCCATGCTGCCCGCGAAGTTGAACGAGATTTTCCCCGCAGAGAGTGCGCTCATGTCGAGCACGTAGCGTCCCTCGACGTCGACTCCGCTCATTTCGAACGAGCCGGTGTTCAATCCCGTGGCGATCACCCGCCCCGACGTCGGCCCGTTGCCCACGGACAGGGAGCCGTTGGCGTCGCGGCGGACGAGGTCGCAGTACACGGGATCTCCCGTATTGAGGCAGTTATTGAGCGAATCGACGGCGGACAGCGAGCCAATGTAGCTTTTCACTTTGATGCGCCAGTAATCCACGCTCAGCAGCAAGCTCGGGAGCCAGGCGGTAGGAACGAAAACCAGACCACCGGTGACGGTGTCGGCCGTCTGCGGCTTCAAGTTCGGATTGCCGCCCGTCAATTGATTGAAGCTATTCGCCGGAGCAATGTTGCCATACTGCGCGGCAGTGACGCCGCTGCGGGCACACGCGGCGCGCGATGCGGTCGGCACGCCGGCACAGGGATCGGTGGCGGCGACTTGCGAGATGGTTTCGCTGAGAAACAATTCGTGGCCATTGGGTGCGCGCACCGCCCTGCTCAAGGTGCCGCGAAATCGAAGCGGATCTATCGGACTCCATTCGGCGCCGAAGTTGTAGGCATTGGCAGGGCCCTGCGGCGCGTACTCTGCATAGCGGTCGCTGACATTCACCGTCAACGACTTTGCAAAGGGGCGATTCTCGAGCAGCGGTGCGCGCAATTCGACGAAACCTTCGGTCACCCGATAAGTGCCGTAGGTGGGCCGCGCCGCGCCGGTCACCAGCAAATCACCGGTGAGATATTCCGCGTTGGGCTGATTGAGAATGGTTTGCGCACGTTGTTCCATACCCAGCGCCACGTCCAAGCCATTCTCCGCCAGCGGACTCTGGATGCCGTACTTGCCGAGCTGGCCGATCAATTTCGCGTCGAGCACGTATTGCTTGGCATACCCGTCCTGGGCGCCCGCGGCGGTAATGTAATTGACCGCGGAGGGCGTGACCCCGCCAGCGGAGAAGATGTTATAGGGAACGCACGCGGGATCCGTTCCGTCCACCACCGACTGACACGTGGGTACGCCGTTGACGCCGACCACATTGAGCGCTCTGCCGAGCCGCACCTGCGAAATATCGTTCGACAGACGCTCGTGAGAATCCGTGTTGCCGTATTGACCGCTGACATCATAGTTCCACACGTCATTGATATCGCCTTTGAGTCCCAGCAACAACCGGTAGGATCGATGCAGGAACTCATCCTGCCGCAGGCTTCCTTCCACATTGCGCCGCCCGATGCCTACCTGCGCCGTATCGGCCGCGTGGAGCCCGTACTGCGTGCACAGCGAATCGACTTCACTCGCGGACAGCAAGGGATTGTTGCAATTGACGCCGAACGTGTTCAGACCCGAACCGGTCGGCGTCGTGCCCGCGTCTTCGTACAGGATGCTCGTGTGATCGTCCGAGAAGCTGCCCTCGACGTAGGCCTCGACGCGCTTGCTGATGGTGTAGTGGCCGAAAAAGCCGGCGTTGTAGCGCGTATCCGGTCGAGCCAGGGTTTGGTACGGCGCTGGGTTGAAGCCATCGCGCGCGGTATCGAACGGCCGGAAGGTGTTTCCGGTCGCCGGATCGAGTGTGAGGCTGGGACCGGTGCCCGCGTTGGGGACGAACTGGCCCCCGGCGGTGGTGCCGTCCAGAAGGCATTGATAGGAACTCCCGGCTTCTTGAAGGGTGCAGCCGCTGAAATCGCGGCTGGATCCGTAGATGCCTTGGGTGTGCCGATATCCCGCATATCCGACGATATGCGCATCACCGCCGAAGAGGTCCGTGCCGAAGACCCCGGTCACGTCGGCGTTGCGGCCGTCGTACAGTGCGCCGCTGCGCGGATTGATTCCGCTGCTGCGCATCATATTTTGGATGGCCGTATTGTCGTTGCTGGCCCGGTTGAGTCCGTACTCCGTCTCGAGCTTCGCGCCGGTAAATTCGGTGTCCATGACGAAATTGACCACCCCGGAGATCGCGTCGGACCCGTAGATCGACGACGCCCCGCCGGTCAGCACTTCCACGCGCTTCACCAATATCGTCGGAATCGCGTTCAGATCAGGCGATGGGTTGATCGAATCCCCGGGATTGAGCCGGCGGCTGTTCATCAACACCAGCGTGTTGAACGAACCGATGCCGCGCAAATCGGCGGTTGCCGTTCCCGTGACGGGAGATACCCCGGCGCCGTTGGCCGAGTTGTTGAGGCCCGCGTTGAGTTGCGGCATGTTGTCGAGCAAATCTTCGGCGCGCGCCGTGCCCTGATGTTTCATTTCTTCGGCGTCGACCAACATGACCGGGCTGATACTGCTTGCGTTGGGAGTTGCAAAGTGCGAACCGACGACGACGATTTCCAACAAAGGCTTATCCGCCTCTTCGTCGGTAGGATCGGCCGCCCGCGTGAGGGTCGGTCCCATCACACCTACGCCTAGGATGGCGCCCATGGCGGCGAGCAGCGCCGCCGCGCTTCCGCCGACCCGGCGATGAACGCCGCGCGGACGCCCTATCGAGGACCAAAGAACGAGTGCGCGCACGCACTGCTTGAATGACGAAGATGCCGGCGGCGCGTCAAACGCGCGATACGATTTATTATTCAACATGTCTCCCCCAAATTGGCGATGGCCTAGCCGTGAAATACTTGTCCGCGCGCCGGTTCAACGACCGGCAGGGACCTCAATCGATGTGTTGCCCCCCCGCTCGGGTGCCTCCTGGATTAGATCGGCGCCGTTTCATGCGTCACCCGGATTCCTTGCTGAGCAGCTGCGTCAATGCGTTGACCGCCGGCGCCGCTTCCAAATCGGCCACCAATGCGATCAGCGCGTCCGTCTTGGATTTCGGCCACTCGGCGTATTCGGCGCAGCCTCGGAACTTGGCCGCGGCCTCTTTGAATGTCATCGGATCGGCCGGACTTCCCTTGCCGAAATTCGCGCGGCCGGAAATCACCTTGCCGCTCTTCAGGGTGATCTTGATGATGGAAGTCATCTTGTCGAACCCGGCGGCTTCCGCCTCCGGATCGATGTAGTAGCGGACTCTGCCGATCATTTCCTGCACATCGGCGCTCTGCACGACTTGATTCTGGAACTCGGCGAGACCGGCCTTTCTGCGCAACAGCAGAATCGCGACGCAGAATTCCATGCTGAATTTCGCTTCCAATCCGGTCTTGGGCTGGTGATGCAGCAACGCCTGCGTCATCGCGTGATTGGCGCCCACCTCCACCTGCTTCACTTGCGCGGGCCGAATATCGTGCAACTCGATCAACCGCATCATTTCGGTCATCGCGGGATGGCTGAGAGATCCCGAGGGATACGGCTTCAGCGAAACCCCGGGGGTCGCAAAGTTCCATGGGGCGCCGAGCTTGCCGAGAATCGCCGCCGGGTCGAAAGTGCCGCCGGCCGCATGGAAGAAGCCGCGCTGCGCCTCCAGAATCTGCCGGGCCGCCGTCCAGCCGATATCGGCCAGCTGAGCCGATCGCAGACCGCTCTCGGCCGCGTGTCCCGCTTGAAGCGGTTTGGTCATCGTGCCGAAATTTTCACGCAGCCCGGAGGACTGACTGGCGGCGATGCCGAATGCATTGAGGGTCTTTTGAAGGTCGAAGCGCAGCAGTTTCGAGCACGCGGCAGCAGATCCGAAAGGACCGCAGGTTCCCGTGGTGTGGAAGCCGTCCTCGTAGTGGCGCGGCGCGATCGCTTCCGCGATTTTGCACTCGACTTCCACGCCGAGATGGTACGCAAGCAATAATTCCTTCCCCGAAATCTTGATCTGCTCGCCCAGGGCGAGCACCGCGGGAAGCACCGGAACCGTCGGATGAACCAGCAAGCCATAGACGCGATCTTTGGCCACCGCGAGCTGCGTGTCGTCGAAGTCGTCGGCGTGGATCGATATGCCGTTCACCAGCGCGGCGAACTGCGGCGCGGTCTTTCGCGACGTACCGATGACGGTCGAGACGCCTTGAAGCGCGCCCAGAGTGGTCAGGTACTGCATGCAGAGCGGGCCGGT
>DASYFQ010000305.1:0-1914 GCA_036498345.1 Steroidobacteraceae bacterium | reverse complement strand
AATTCTCCTCTGGGTCGCGTTGGCGGTCATTCTGCTCGCGATTTTCAGCCAATTCGGCATGCGCACCGGCCAGCCAGCCCCGGTCGACTACTCGCAGTTTCTCACTGAAGTGAAGAGCGGCACGGTCGAATCGGCCACATTGAAGGGCGAAATCATCGAAGGCAAACGCCGTTCCGGCGAGTCTTTCGTGACATTCAATCCCGAGACCAACAACGGCGCCTTGATCGACTTGTTGCAGCAGCAGCACGTGAAGTTCAAAGGCGAAGCGCCCAAGCAGCAGTCGGTTTTCTTGCAATTGCTCATATCCGCGTTTCCGATATTGATTCTCATTGGCTTTTGGGCCTACTTCATGCGCCAGATGCAGGGTGCCTCCGGCGGACGGGGCGCCATGTCCTTCGGCAAGAGCCGGGCGCGCCTCCTGGGTGAAGATCAGGTGAACGTTACCTTTGCCGATGTGGCGGGGGTCGAGGAAGCCAAGCAGGAAGTGGTCGAAATCGTCGACTTCCTGAAAGATCCAGGCAAGTTCCAGAAACTTGGCGGCAAGATACCCAAGGGTGTCCTCATGGTCGGTTCCCCGGGAACCGGCAAGACATTGTTGGCGCGGGCCATCGCCGGCGAAGCCAAAGTGCCTTTTTTCACGATTTCCGGATCGGATTTCGTGGAAATGTTCGTGGGTGTGGGCGCCTCTCGAGTGCGCGACATGTTCGAGCAGGCCAAGAAGCACGCCCCCTGCATCATTTTCATCGATGAAATCGACGCCGTGGGCCGGCATCGCGGCGCGGGACTCGGCGGCGGACATGACGAGCGCGAGCAGACCTTGAACCAGCTGCTGGTCGAAATGGACGGCTTCGAGGGTAATGAAGGCATCATCGTCATCGCCGCCACCAACCGCCCGGACGTGCTGGACCCGGCGCTGCTGCGCCCGGGCCGATTCGACCGTCAGGTGGTCGTGCCCCTGCCCGACGTGCGCGGCCGCGAACAGATCCTCAAAGTGCATATGCGCAAGGTCCCGCTCGGCGACAACGTCAAGCCGTCGGTCATCGCGCGCGGCACACCGGGATTCTCCGGTGCGGACCTGGCGAACCTGGTGAACGAGGCTGCTTTGTTCGCGGCGCGGGGCAACAAACGCTCGGTCACGATGGAAGAGTTCGAGCGCGCCAAGGACAAGATCATGATGGGCGCCGAGCGGCGTTCCATGGTCATGACCGAGGAAGAAAAGCGCAATACCGCGTACCACGAGTCGGGGCATGCCATCGTGGGCTTGAGCGTGCCCGAGCACGACCCGGTGTACAAGGTGACCATCATTCCGCGCGGCCGGGCCTTGGGCGTCACGATGTTCCTGCCGGAAAACGACCGCTACAGCACCAGCAAGCGCCAGCTCGAGAGCCGCATCGCCACGCTGTTCGGCGGCCGGGTCGCGGAAGAACTGGTGTTCGGCGCCGATGCGGTGACCACGGGCGCGTCCAACGACATCGAACGTGCCACGGAACTCGCGCGCAACATGGTGACGCGCTGGGGCTTGTCGGATCGCCTGGGTCCGCAGACCTACAGCGAAGAGTCGGGCGAAGTATTCCTGGGCCGCAGCGTCACTCAGCACAAGCAGGTGTCGGACGTGACTGCGCACGTGATCGATGAAGAAGTGCGCCGGGTGATCGACAGCAACTATCAACGCGCCTACAAGATTCTGCAATCCAACATGGATAAGCTGCAGGCCATGTCGGAGGCCTTGATCAAGTACGAGACCATCGACGAGGAACAGATCAAGGACATCATGGAAGGACGCGTGCCGCGCCCGCCGCGCGATTGGGACGATACGCCGACGCCGACGCCGCGAGGCCCCTCAGCGGAGAAGCCTACGCCGCCGCTCGTCAACCCCGCCGGACAGCACTGAGCACTCGCACCTCTGCACGGTGA
>DASYFQ010000304.1:0-16768 GCA_036498345.1 Steroidobacteraceae bacterium | reverse complement strand
GGCGGTGACGAGTATCCCGGTCGACGTCTTCATACCGAGCGCCTTTGCCAGCAGCGGTGTCATGGCCTGCCCGGAGATGCCGACATACCCCCGCTCTACCCGGCCATGCGCCTCGAGTTGTCCGACGACGCCCGCAACGGTCTCTGACGGGATCGCAAAGCCCAGCCCAACCGAGCCTCCGCTCGGCGACAGAATGGCCGAGGTTACGCCGATGACCGCTCCATCCACGGACAGGAGCGGACCGCCCGAATTGCCGTGGTTGATTGCCGCGTCGGTTTGCAGGAAGTCGATGTAGGGGTCGTCCTCGAGCGTGCGCGCGCGGGCCGAGATGATGCCGGCGCTCACGGACTGACCCAGCCCAAATGGATTGCCGATCGCTACCACGGCATCGCCTACCGACACCGATTGCGTGGAACCGAAGCGCAGCGCGGGCAAATTGCCGACGGATACTTTCAGCAGCGCAATATCGGTCATCGCGTCAACCCCGATGATCTTTGCGGCCACCTCACGGCCGTCGGTCAGGCGTACTCGGACCGTGCGTGCACCCGCGATCACGTGGCGATTGGTGACGATGAGGCCGTCCGCCCGAATCACAAATCCGGAGCCGAGCGCTCGCGACGCCCTGTCGTCGCCCCCTGTGCTGCCGCCGTTTGCGCCGGAGAGCAGCCGACGAACGATGGCCCCGACCGCATCGGCATCGGTATCGGCGGTGGCTCGCGCGGCAGCGCGTTCACCGGCGCCGATGCGCTGCTCCTCCACGATCACGGTCACCACGCTGGGCGCGGCCTGCCGGACGAGCGGCGCGTAGCCGGAGGGCATGGCATCGCCGGCGGTGCAGGTGAACGGCTGGAAGAGCGCGACGAGAACCGGTATCAGACGTAGCGCGTGAGTACGGGTGACAGCCGGGCGGGTTGGGTTATTCATGAGCTAATTTTGCACTCATCGGCGGCCGAATCGGTATCCGGGTGCATGCTGCCCATGGGGCGCGCCGCCCTAAGCTGCTCGCAAGGCCTCCGCCACCGGCAACCTGGCGGCGCGCAGCGCCGGAAAGAAGCCGCCGAGCAGGCCGATGATGCAGGCCCAGACGATCCCCGTGATGATCAGCGTGCGGGTGACCGTCAATTGGAAGACCACCTGGGCGAAGGCGCCTCCCAGCGTGCTGACGCTGTGTCCGTTGAAGAACAGCCACGCCAGTGACGCGCCGACGATGCCGCCGATCAGAGACAGCAGCAGTGCCTCGATCATCACCGAGAGCAGCACGGGCAAGGCGCCGAAGCCGATCGCCCGCAAGGTGGCGATTTCCAGCCCGCGCGCCGCGACCGCGGAGTACATGCTGTTGAGTGCACCGAACATCGCGCCGATTGCCATGATGATCGCCACTGTCTTTCCGACGACGTTGATGATCTGAGTCAGCTGCTTGGACTGCGCGGCGTAGTAATCGGGCTCGCGCTGCACGTCGACCTTCAGCTGCGGATCCGTGGTCAGCGCATCCTTGAATCCCGCGAATTGCGCCGGGCTCGTGAGGAGCGCAACCGCCGAGCTATAGCCGTTGCGTTCGACCGATGAACCCACCGTATCGACATCGGCAAGGAGCTCGGATTCATGCACGTCGCCGTTGCTCGTGAACACGCCCGTGACGGTCCAGTCGGCGTTGCGCAAATGCAGCACGCTGCCGACGACGAGACCCCGAAATTGCTTGGTGGCGCCCACGCCTGCGATGAGTTCGCGCACGGCGGGCCGAAACATCCGGCCCTCCACGATCTTGAGCTCGGGACGCACTTCGGCGAGCTTGAGGCCGACGCCGCGCAGCGTGACGTTGGCATCGGTGCCGGTATCGACTTTCGGTATGTTCACCACGGTGACCAGCTCGTTCGACAGCAGGACCTTGCCGTCCGTGTCCTTGGCGAGGCCCGGCGCATTGCTGATGGTCGCCACATCGGTGCGGGTCAGATTGCTGTTGAGTTCGGCGTCGGAGCCGCCGCGCAGAATGATCACCCGATCTGCACGCCCGGTATCCGCCAGCGTGTGACGGAATCCGGCCCCCATCGCCAGCACCGAGACCAACACTGCGACCACGCCTGCGATGCCGATGACGATGACGCTGGAGGCGCCGATACGCTGCGGCAGGGTTTGCAGACTCATCAGGATGACGGCGGCCAATTGTTTGAACATTTCCGGCTCCCTAATTTTCGTTCGTTCAGCGCTTGTCCGCCAACGCATCGACGATATTCAGCCGCATCGCGCGCAGCGCGGGCGGGAGGCCGACGATGAGCGCCAGCAACACCGCTGCGCCGAGGCCCGGGATCAGCGCCCTGGGCGACAGCTCCACGCCCTGCAACCCTTGCTTGATGATGGGCAGCGCAGCGAAGCTCAGCAAGAGCCCGATGAGCGCCGCGATCAGGCACAGCAGCAGCGATTCGGCGAGCACCAACTCGAGCACCAACCCGTCGCCGAAACCCAAGGTTTTCAGTACTGCCAGCTCGGGGATCCGCTCGCGCACCGACTGCATCATCGTGTTGCCGGTCAGGAACAGCAAGGTGAAGAACACCGCACCCAAGATGGCGCGCAGCACGAAGCCGATGTCGCCGAACTGCTTGATGAAGGCCATGGTGAAGTCATTGGCCGGCTGCGTCTTGGTCTCGTTGGGGGAGTTCGCGAACAATGCGTCGATCCGCTTGGAGATTGCCGCGGACTGCGACGGATCGCTGACACGCTCCTCGAACCAACCCACGGTGCCCTTGCCGAAGCTGCGCCCCTCGTCGAACAGCTCATAGTGGAACAACAGGGTCGAAGCCTGCGCGCTCGCTTGGGTCGGATCCTTGACCGAAAAGCTGCCGACGATGTCGAAAGTCCAATCCAGCGAGCCGTCCTTTTTTTGGGTCCAGATGGTTGAATGCAGCGGCACTTTGTCGCCCACCTTCCAACCGAATTTCTTCATGAGCGCGGAATTGACCAGGGCGCCGGTGCGGGTGTTTCGGTACGCCTCGAGCTCACGGTCGCTGACGACGAACTCATCCTTGTGCAGATTGAAATAGCTGTCGGTTTCGACGGGAAGCGCGAAGACGAAGTTTTTCGATTCCTGAAAATAGGCGCCGAACCAGCTGATCCAGGTAACCTCGGCCACGCCCGGAACCGAGCGGATCTCCTGCGCGTCGGAAAACGGCAGCGACAGGGTGATCGAATACTTGTTGGTCGTGATCAGCTTGTCGGCGCCCGTCACGCCGCCGCTCGGGTGAGAGAAGGCATAGTCGACCGTCTCCAACATGCCGAACAGCAAAAAGGCGACGACGACCGACAGCAGCGTGAAGATCGTTCGGGCCTTCTTGCGCCGGAGTGTGGCCCAAATGAGCGGAAAGTACTTCATCGGTGCTCCGGATGGTTAAGCCAGACTTCCTGCTTCCAGCAGCGCCCCTTTGTCCATGTGCAGCTGGCGGCTGGCGAATTCGGCGGCCTTGGGGTCGTGAGTGACCATGACGATGCTCTTGCCATGCTCGCGATTCAGCATCTGCAAGAGATGCAGCACGTCGTCGGCGGATTTGCGGTCGAGATCGCCGGTGGGTTCGTCGCAGACCAAGAGAGTCGGATCGGCGACCAGCGCGCGCGCGATGGCGACTCGTTGCGCCTGTCCGCCCGACAATTCGTTGGGTTTGTGCTTGGCGCGGTCGGCGATCCCCACCAAGGTCAGCGCCGCCAGGGCATTCGCCTTGCGTTGCGCGGCGGACAAGTGGGTCAGCAGCAGAGGCAGCTCCACGTTGCGCTGCGCGCTCAGCATCGGCATCAAATTGTAGAATTGGAACACGAAACCGACGTGATTCGCACGCCAGCGCGCCAGTGCGCCGCTCCCCAGCTGGTCGAGTCGCTGGCCCGCCACGGTGATTTCGCCGGCGGTCGGCGTGTCGAGGCCGCCGATCAGATTCAAGAGCGTAGTCTTGCCGGAACCACTCGGTCCCATCAGCGCGACGAACTCACCCTTTGGAATATCCAAGGTCAGTCCCTGCAGGACTTCTACGCTCTGTTTGCCGCGGGTGTAGCGTTTGTCGACGTTGTGCAAGCGTACGATGGCTTCGCTCATCTCTAGTCTCCTCGCGGCCGCGGCAAGATGCGGCAGTTTAGTACTCGGCGCTTGCGCGCCTCGCCCCTGCGGGGCCGCCCCTTCGGGCGTTCAATTCGGCCAGACGGCCGAATTAGTGCTCGACGCGTACTTTGGTGCCGTCCTTGAGCTGGGTAAAATCGCCGACCGCGACGCGCTCGCCCGCGGCGAGGCCGGATAGGATCGTGATGCTGTCGTTGGAGCCGGCGCCGAGCCGCACCGCGCGCCGCTCGACGGTGTCGCCGTGCACGACGAAGACCGCGCCGGTCGCGCCGGACCCCTGTACCGCATTGCTCGGCAGGTTCACGCCGCCCGCCGGTTTGCCGCCGGGCTCCTGGGTCGAGTCGGCCAGAAACGACACGCGCACGCCCATTTCCGGCAGGATGCGCGCATCCTTTTGATCGAGCGCAATGCGCACCGTCACGGTGCCCTTGCTGCGGTCGGCCGTTGGAATCACCGCGATGACGTGCGCGGGAATCTGCCAGTCCGGATAGGCATTGAGTTTGGCCGTCGCCTGCTGAGCCGGACGCACGCGGTTGATGAAATTCTCATTGACGTCGACCTGGATTTCGAGCGAATCCATGTCCACGATGGTGCCGATACCGGTCCGAGTGAAGCCGCCGCCTGCGGAGAGCGGTGAAACCATCTCACCCGGTTGCGCGGCCTTGACCGTGACGATGCCGGAAAACGGTGCACGCACGATGGTGTCATCCAGATTGCGCTGGGCGATGCTCACGGCGCGCGCGACGACCTCGACGTTGCTGCGCTGGGTGCCGAGCTGTGCCCGCAACGCATCCACGGAGGTCTGCGAATTGTCCACGGCCGCCTGACTGACGAAGTGCCCTTGGAGCAGGCTCTTCTGTCGGTTGTAGTCGCGCTCCGCATTGGTGAGATTGACCTGCGTCTCGGTAAGACTGGCCCTGGCAAACTCGAGTTGCGCACCCGCCTGATTCAGCGCTGCGCGGATGTTGGTATCGTCGAGCTTGGCGATGATCTGGCCGCCGGCCACATGATCGCCCTCCTCGATATCCAGCTCCACCATCTTGGCGGTGATCTTCGATGCCACCGTGGCTTGACGGCGTGCCACCACATAGCCCGACGCATCCAAAATGGAGCCCGCGGCGGCCGCCCCGTCACCGGCAATCGACTGTGCCGCGGCGATGTGCACGGGCAAAGCGCCGGGACGTGTCCACCACCATGCGGCAAGCGCAGCGACTGCCGCGACTGCCGCGCCAATGCCCAGCCAGAGCTTGCCTTTGCCGGACCGCACCGGTGCGCTTCCACGATCGATGCGCAGCTGGTTGAGGAGGGCTGATTTATCGTCCATGCGTAATGTGGTGCGTGCCGTTGCGATCCCGGAACGGCATCAAAGCATAAAAGCGCGCCGCGACGCCAATGGTCGCCCGGTCGCGCGGCCGCGAGCGGCTGGTCCGTGCAACGGCGCGATTAAGGTCTACTGCTTCTGATCGGCGTAGATCTTGACCAACCGGTACAGGAACTCGCGGCCCTCGAGCAGCGATTTGACGCCGATGTACTCGTTGAGGCCATGGATATGACCGAGGTCGGGCCCGACGAATATCGGGTCCACGCCGAAAGTGGGAATTCCGGCGGCGTTCGTGAACTCGCCGTCGGTGGCGCCCGCCTGCAGGATGGGCAGCACCGGCACGCCGGGCCAGAACTCTGCGGCCAGCTTCTCGATCGGGCCAAGCACCGCGGGGGTCAGCGGCGGCGGGGGCGAAGTCGGGCCGCGCGTTTCTAGTGCGGTGACTTTGACCTCTGGGTCGGCAATCAGCTGTTCGAGTTTGGTACGCACGGTCTCAGCGCTGACCCCCGGGAAGATGCGGCAATTGACGATCGCCCGCGCGCGTTGCGGTAGCGCATTCGTGGCGTGGCCGGCGTCGAGCATGGTCGCGACGCAGGTGGTGCGCAGCGTCGCATTCCAGCTCGGGTCCTTGCTCGAGACGAGCGCGAGCGCAGGGGCATCGGCCGGATCCCGCAAAAAAGCGTTCATGGCATTCGCTACCTCAGTCTCCCCCTTGGCCGCCTGGATCTTCGCCATGCCGGCGAAGTACGCGCGATTGCCGTCGGTGAATTGAGCCGGGAATTCGAAAGCTCCGACTCGGATGAGCGCGGCGGCCAGATGATAGATCGCGTTGTCCTTTACCGGCCGCGAGCTGTGTCCGCCCGGGTTCGTCACCTCGAGCCGGAAGTTCTGTGGAAACTTCTCGCCCGCCTCGACGTCGAGGGAGACTCGGTGCCCGCCCGTATCGAGTTCCCCGGCGGCGCCCTCATTGAGCGCGAACGCGGCATCGATGAGGTCGCGGCGGTTGTGGGTGAGCCACTCGGCCCCATTGAACGCCCCCGCAGTCTCCTCGCCGCAGGTGAGCGCCACTTTGAGCGTGCGGCGCGGACGGTAGTTCTCGGTGCGATAGCGAATCAGCGTATCGACCCAGATCGCCGCTTCGGCCTTGTCGTCGCTTGCGCCGCGGGCATAGAACGATCCGTTTTCCTCGACGAGAGTGAACGGGTCCCGCGTCCAGTCCTCGCGTTTGGCCTCCACGACGTCGATGTGCGCAAGCAGAAGAATCGCCTTCAGCTTCGCATCCCGTCCCGGGTAGACGGCCACGAGCCCGCCCTCCTTGGGGTGGTCAGGCGCGGCGAACGGATGCAGATCGCTGTCCGGGAAACCGGCTGCTTTCAGCCGCGCGGCCATGCGTTCGGCGGCGAGCGTGCAGTTTCCGACCGATAGCGTGGTGTTCGTCTCGACGAGTTCCTTGTATAACTCGCGGAAGCGCTGCTCGCCCGACGGGGTATCCTGGGGCGGCGCGGCAAGCGCGGAGAATGCGACCATCGTGGTCGCAGCGGCGGCGAAACGCTTCATGCTGAGCTCCATTGGGGGTTCGAATTGTGCGAGAATATACCGCAGCGCTATGCCGTCGTAGACCAAGCAGATAACGCAGGGAGGCAATATGCAGCGAGCATCGAACTCATATGTCGCAGTGATAGGGTCGTTCGCGATCTTCTTGAGTGCGTGCGGAGGCGGTGGTGGTGGCACGGCGACAGCCCCTCCTCCCGCCGCGACATTCAATCTTCAGCAAGGTTATGTCAACCTCGTCAACGCTGGCCTCACGGCCAACGTGAACTTGAGCGGCACTGCCGTGCTCAATGGGACCTCGACGCCGTTCAGCGGCACGGGGACTTTGACTCTAACGCCCGCTGTCTCCGCGACGTTCAATAATTCCCCGGCTTTGTCCCAAACCGAAACCATTTCAGGCACGGTGACCGTAGCCGGCCAGTCGGCCCCTTATGGCGCAAGCGTAACCGACTACTATGCCGCCGGAAGCGGCGCCGTCCTGGGTGAGTCGGCGGCCCACGAGTACGACGTCGTGCAGTCACCGTTCACCTATCCGACCTCGGTGGTTGGCGGATCCAGCGGAATACTGGGCACCGTCAGCCGTTACACGGACAGCAGCCTGGGCGTTCCCCTCGGCACCGCGCAGATCAGCTATGCCGTAACCGCGCCCGTCGATCCGAGCAGCCCCGTTTCGGTGCAGTTCACGACCAAGACTTATGACGTGCAGAACACGCTCACCCTAACTGAGGTGACCACCTTTTCGCTGACCTCCGCCAGCGTACTCTCGTTCGTTTCGGACGGCGCGCAGAGCACGTCCGGCACCTTGACGGTGACGGCTCAGTGAACGAGTAGGGACGGTGACGGCTCGGTGAACGGGAATGCGCTCCGCCGCCTTGGGTGCGCGCAGCGCTCAGCGCTCGCCGATCCTTAATCGCCCAAACTGAAGCTGAGGCGTCCGGCGGCGAAGTGCGCGCGCAGGTGACGGTACTTCGTGAGGTAACGGATCCCGACGATGGCTGCACCGAAACCCGAGGCGGCACCGACGGCGAGTGCCCAGCGCGGACCGAAGGTATCGGCTACCCAACCGACGAAGGGCGCACCGATGGGGGTGCAGCCCAGGGCTATGGCGAGAAGGATGGCCATCACACGCCCCCGCATGGCGGGGTCGGTCGATAGTTGCACGGTGCTGATCGCGGTGGTGGAGAAGGTTTGCGCGGACACGCCGATGATGATGAGGGCGAGGCCGAAGAGCCAGTAGTTGGGCATGATCGCGGCCAGCACGAAGCCGAACCCGAAGATCGCGGCAGCGGCGAACAGAAGCCCGACGTGGGGTTTGGTTCGGCTCGCCGCAAGGAGCGCGCCCACGACCGATCCGATCGCCATGACCGACGTCAAGAGTCCGTATTGACCCGCTCCGGCATGAAACACCGTGACGGACATGGTTGAAATGAATATCGGGAAGTTGACCCCAAACGTTCCGATCAAAAAAAGCATGAAAAGGACCGCCTTCAGATCGGGCCGCTTCCAGACGTAACGAAAACCTTCGGCGAAGCTTCCTTGGGTCCGCTGAGCTCTGCTCCCCAGATGAAGTTCATCGACGCGAAGGAGATTCAGCGAGCAGAGTACGGCGACAAACGAGACCGCATTGATCAGGAATACCCACCCGGAACTCAACGAGGCGATGAGAACTCCGGCGATGGCCGGACCGATCATCCGCGCGGCGTTGAACGATGTGGAATTCAGCGCTACTGCATTCGACAGGTCAGCTTCCCCGACCAGCTCCGAGACGAATGTCTGACGCGCCGGTGCGTCGAACGCAGCGACGCAGCCGAGCAGAAACGCAAACGCATACACATGCCACAACCGGACGAGCCCCGCGACGGTGAGAATGCCCAGTCCGAGAGCGAGCGCTCCCATGGCCGCTTGAGTGGCAAGCAGCAGCTTTCGCCGGTCGAGATGATCGGCCGCATAGCCGGTCAAGGGCAGCAATAGAAGCTGGGGTCCGAACTGCAGTGCCATGACCACGCCGACGGCGGTTGCATTGTTGTGCGTCAACTGGGTGAGGACGATCCAATCTTGCGCGGTGCGCTGCATCCATGTTCCCACGTTGGAAACGAGCGCCCCGGCGGCCCACACCCGATAGTTGAAGCTATTCAGCGAGCGGAAGGTGCCTTTCATCGGAGCGTCCACGTGCTTTTCACCGGAGCGTCCGCGTGCCTTTTGGCGGCGTCCACGCGTACGCCCTCAGCGCGGCGGCCCCGATCACGCGCGGGCGCTGTCGAGAAGCTGAGTGATCTCGCCGGTCGTGCCGGTTTCGCCCAGCCTCGGGAAAATGCGCGTGATGCTGTTGTGGTGAGCATCGGAATTCATATCAGTCATGGCGTCGACGGCGAGGGTGACGTGGAAGCCGAGCTCGTGCGCCTGGCGGGCGGTCGACTCGACCCCGATGCTGGTGGCGATGCCGGCGATGACGACCTGCGTGACCCCCAGCTTCTTCAGGTGCGCTTCGAGATCCGTGTTCGTGAAAGCTCCCCACGTCCGCTTCGTCACCGTGTGATCGCCAGGCTGCTGATTCAGCTCGGGCACGAGATCCGCCCATCCGGCGGGAAACTCCCCTCGGCTGCGAGCTTGTTCCGCCCGGCCCGTTGCGGCACCGGCAACGTTGACCAGCACGACGGGCAAGCCATGCCGGCGGAATGCCGCTGCCATCGCGGCGGCGCGTTTCACAACTTCGGCCACCGGGTGCGCGGTGGGGAGGGAGACGATACCTTTTTGCAGGTCGATGATGATGAGCGCGGTTTTAGGGTCGAGAGTGGTGACCGTCATGGTGATTTCCTTCTGTTCATTGCAGCTGATTGGGAACCTGCGAGACCGAACACCTACGGCGCGCGGTGGATCTCGCATGGGGCATCATGAGTCGACGAGGCGTTTGAGCAGCTCGATGCCGGTCGCGAGTTCTTCAACCTCGCGTGCCGCGAGCTTCGTGCGGATGGCACGGAACAACCAGTCCTCCCGTGCCGCGCGGCTCAGTTGGATCATTTCGCGGCAGGCTGGGGTGAGCGACAACATGGTTTGTCGCCCGTCGGCCGGGTCCGGCGCGCCGCTCACGAGCCCCGCCTCCTCCAAGACGGAAACAGTGGCACCCATGGATTGGGGGCGCACACCCTCGGCTTTTGCGAGGGTGGTCACAGTGGCGGGGCCTTCGCGCTCCAAAAGGCTGAGGACCGCCGTCTGAGACCAGGTGAGATCGCCTGAATGTGCCTCTTCACGCAGCCGCCGCTTCAATTTTCCAATCAGAACGCGAAGCTCTGACGCGAGAATTGACACGCGCGCCGCCTCGGAATCGCCCTGTCGGTCATTCATGCGGTGATTCTAACAAATAGGAAGGTAAACTACAAAGGTTGCCTTCATTAATCCACTCTAGAGCGCGACCCCAGGAGCGCGCAGCGCTAGGACCTGCGTGGCCGGCGACACCGCGGATGCCAACCTGCCGCAGGTTTCGCGGCCGTGATCGAGGGGCTGTCTGCTACAGTGCCCGGCCGGTCGTCGAGGCCGTTTCTCCACAGGTTGCGAGGTAGGCCATGGCGCTTGGCGCAACGATCTATGTCTTCAATATCGATCTGGCCGATTCGGACCGTGGCGTGTATCAGCCTTTGGAATTACGCATGGCCCGGCATCCGTCGGAAGGCGAAGAATATTTCCTGACGCGCGTCCTTGCGTACTGCTTGGAATATACCGAGGGCATCAGTTTCTCGAACGGGCTGTTCGAGCCCGATGAGCCGACGATCGCCGTGCGCGATCTGACGGGCGTGTTACACGCGTGGATCGACGTGGGCGCACCGGAAGCGGCGCGATTACATCGGGCGAGCAAGGCTGCGCCGCGCGTGGCCGTCTACACTCATAAAGACGCCGGCCAATTGGCGGCGCGCCTCAGTCTCGAGCGCATCCATCGGATCGAGGCACTCGAACTCTATGCGTTGGATCGGGAGTGGCTCGCGGCGCTCGCGACCAAGCTCGCGCGGCGGATGGAGTTCTCGCTCACGGTGGCGGAGCGGCATGTTTATCTATCGCTCGGCGAGGAAACCCTGCCCTGCGTCATCGAGCGAATCGCAGTGGGTCGTCGATGATCCGGTTTGCCGCAACCAGAACCGAGTTGCCGCAAGTCGCGCAAGACGGTAGGGTGCCCGGCTTTTGACAAACAGCAAGGTAAAAACATGGCCAATCGACTGTTGCCGCTCCGCGATCTGACGGCGCCCCTGGAGAACGACGCGCCCTGGCCGGGAACCGCGGTGAGCGGCGACCCTCATACCAAGACGTGGAATCTGCATACCTCCGACGACGGGAAAATCCTCGCCGGCATTTGGGAATCCACCCCCGGCGTTTGGAAGATCGATTACGACGCGTGGGAATATTGTCATCTTCTCGAGGGACGCTGCACCATCGAGATCGAGGGCAAGCCGCCCGTCGTGCTCAAGGCCGGCGATGTGTTCGTCGTCGAGACCGGCGCCAAAGGCACCTGGACGGTTCACGAGAATCTTCGCAAATACTACGTTTTTGCGCTCGGCCACTAGCGATCGGCGGGAATCTCGATGGCAACGCCGCTGCGGGCGCTCTCGAGGATCGCTTCCAGCGTCAGCATGATGTCGATCGATTCCTCGGGCGTGGTGCCCGACCACTGCGTCGGGCCTTCCCTCACGAGCCGTTCGAACGATTCCGCTTCCGCGAGAAAACCATTGGCCGGGGAGGTCTGCACGATGCTGTCGGCCGCGTCCTTGCCGGTGCCGACACGAAGCTGCAAGACCGCCTGGGCCGGGGTGGACGTGTGATTGAGGAACGTGGTTTGAATCACTCCGTTGGAGCCGGCGATCAGCGCCTGGCGATGGAGGCAGGTGCCGAAGCTGCAGGTGATTTGCGCGAAAAGTCCGCTCGCGAATTCGAGCGTCGCGGCGAGCGCGCGATCAACGCCGCCGAACCACTCCGCGGCCGCGTGAACGCGGGTGGGGCGCGCCTTGGCGATCATGCGCACCAGGCTCACTGAATACGTGCCGACGTCCATGAGGGCGCCGCCGGACAGTTGCGGATTCAATCGGATATTCTCGCCGGCGCCGAGCGTGAATCCAAAACTGGCTTGGATCAGCCGCACGTCGCCGATGATGCCCGCGTCCAATAGCTCCCGAAGCTTCAGCGTTTGCGGCTGTGCTCGGTAGGGATAGCCCTCGGCCAGGTAGACGCCGTGGCGGCGTGCCGCGTCGAACATCGCGCGCGCCTCGCCGGCCGTGGCCGATAGCGGTTTCTCGCACAGCACGTGTTTGCCCGCTCGAGCCGCGCGGATCGACCACTCGGCATGCAGGCTGTTCGGTAACGGAATATAAACGGCATCGACGTCGCGCTCGGCGAGCAACTCCTCATAGGATCCAAAATGCCGTGGAATCGCGCATTCCCGGGCGAACGCCCGCGCCTTGACGGCGTCGCGGCTCGCGATGGCGGCCACCGTGACACGCTTGGAACTGCTCACGCCCTCGGTGAAACCGCGGGCGATCTTGGCCGTGCCGAGAATTCCGATTCGCAGAGCGGGTGCGGTCACGGGCGATCGAGCTCGGCAAGATAGGCTCTGGGCCGCAAAAAGTCCTGGTACAGCCGCGCCTCCGGGGACCCCGGTTCGGGATGCCAGTCGTAGTCCCAGCGGGCGAGCGGCGGCATGGACATCAGAATCGATTCGGTGCGGCCGCGGGACTGCAGTCCGAACAAGGTTCCGCGATCGTAAACCAGATTGAATTCCACGTAGCGCCCGCGCCGGTACAGCTGAAACCGGCGCTCTCGCTCCCCGAAGGGCTGATCCTTGCGGCGTTCTATGATGGGCATGTAAGCCGGTAGAAAGTGATCGCCGATGCTGCGCGTCAGGGCGAACGAAGGTTCGAATCCGCCTTGGTTGAGATCGTCAAAGAAAAGGCCGCCGACGCCGCGAGTCTCATTGCGGTGCGGCAGGAAAAAATAACGGTCGCACCAATCCTTGTATCGCTCGTAGGTGTCCGCACCGAACGCTTGGCAGGCATCGCGTGCGGTGCGGTGCCAATGCAGGACATCCTCGTCATACGGGTAGTAGGGTGTGAGATCGAAGCCGCCGCCAAACCACCAATGGGCGGGCCCGGCGCTCGGAGAGGCCATCAGGAACCGGACATTGCAGTGGGTCGTCGGCGCATGGGGGTTTCGCGGATGAAACACCAGGGACAGGCCCATCGCCTCGAACGGCGCACCGGCAATTTCCGGACGCAGGTTGGATGCGGACGCCGGCATCTTATCGCCGAACACATGCGAGAACGAGACGCCCGCCCGCTCGAACACCGTGCCGTCGCTCAACACCCGGCTCTCGCCGCCGCCGCCTTCCGGTCTCGCCCAAGAATCGCGCCGGAATTTTGCGCCGTCGATCCCTTCCACGGCCGCGGAGATGCGGTCATGCAAGTCGTTCAAGTAGCGCTTGACCGCGGATGCATCCATTGAACGTTACGGCTTCTTTTGTGCAGCACTCTTCTTGGACTTGGGCGGGGCTTTGCGCTTCGCTTTGGGAGCCGCCGCGGCCTTCGAGGGTGCATGCGCAGGTTCCTTTGCCGGCGCCTTCTTGCTGGCGGCCGTTTTCGCGGCTTTGGCGGCCAGCCCGATCGGCGCGACCTTGGGTTTGAGCCTCGCGGCCGTGGCCTCCGTCTTTGCGGACGCAGCCGCCCCGTTGGCTGCCTTGCCGGCGGCTATGGACCCTTTAGGCGTTGCTTTGCCATTCTTTTTGCCCCACTTGCCGAAGGTGCGCACCGGCGCCGCCGCGAGCAGCGTCTGGCATTCCTCCAAAGTCAGGCTCTTCGGATCCTTGTCCTTGGGAATCTTGGCATTGCGCGATTTGTCGGTGATGTAGGGACCGTAACGGCCATTCAGCACTTGAATGCCGGCGTCGGGAAAATCCAGGATCAGCCGATTGGCATCCGCGATTTCCTTTTCGCGAATGACCTCGAGCGCGCGCTCGGGGGTGATTTCGTACGGGTCGTCGGTCTTGAGCGATACGTACTTGGCGCCATACTTCACATAGGGACCGAATCTGCCGACATTCGTCGTGATCTCTTCGCCCGCCGCCGTGGTGCCCAGCTTGCGCGGCAGTTTGAACAGCTCGATGGCCTCGGCGTGCGTGATGGCGTCCATCTTTTGACCCGGCCGCAGGCCCGCAAAGCGCGGCTTGTCCGCATCGTCCTTGGTGCCGATTTGCACGAAGGGTCCGAACCGTCCCATGCGCACGCTCATCGGCTTTCCGCTCACCGGATCCACGCCTAAGTCCCGGGCCTGCGCGACTTCCTCGCGGCTGACCGAGGTTTCCGTGTGGTTCACGAGATCGATGAACGGCTTCCAGAACTTCTCCAGCAGCGGGACCCATTCCTGCTCGCCGCTCGCCACGGCATCGAGCGAGTCCTCCATCTTCGCGGTGAAATCGTAGTCCACGTAGGTCGTGAAATATTGCGTCAAGAAGCGGCTCACGATCTTGCCGATATCGGTCGCGGTGAAGCGCCGGCTCTCGATATCGACGTACTGGCGATCGCGCAGCGTGGAAATGATCGACGCATAAGTGGACGGACGGCCGATGCCGTATTCCTCCAATGCCTTCACCAAGGAGGCCTCGGAGAATCGCGGCGGCGGTTCGGTGAAATGCTGCGTGGGCACGACCCCGGCCAATCTGACGCGATCGCCTTCCTTCATCGGCGGCAGCACATGGTCCGAGTCGTCCTGCACGACGTCGTCCATCCCTTCTTGATAGACGGAGATGTAGCCGGGCGTCACCAGAGTCGAGCCGTTGGCGCGCAACACGGTTCGCGTCGGGCCATCCTCGCCCGCAAGCATCTCCACGGCGACCGTATCGAAGATGGCCGGGGCCATTTGGCAGGCCACGGTGCGCTTCCAGATCAGAGAATAGAGACGGAACTGGTCGGGCTCGAGTTTCTTTTCGATGTCGCCGGGCAGAACATTCGCCGCGGTGGGGCGGATCGCTTCGTGCGCTTCCTGGGCGTTCTTCGACTTGGTGCGGAAGATCCGCGGCTCTTCCGCCAGCCCCGCCGCTCCGTACAGCTGCACGATCACGTCGCGAATTTGCCCGATGGCCTCCTGCGCCAGATTGAGCGAATCGGTGCGCATGTAGCTGATGAGACCGACCTGGCCCTCGCCGGTGTCGACGCCTTCGTAGAGCTGCTGCGCGACGCGCATGGTCTTTTGCGCACTGAAGCCCAATTTGCGGGCGGCTTCCTGCTGCAAGGTAGAGGTCGTGAACGGCGGGGCGGGATTGCGCTTGCGCTGCTTGCGGTCGACCGCCAGCACGGTCAGTTCGCCTTTGGCGGCCGCTTGCAGCGTCTGCTCGACCTCGCGGGCCTGTTGCTCCGTGGTAAAGCTGAATTGCTCCACCTTGGCGCCCTGGTATTCCACGAGCTTGCCCGGGAACTTCTGTTCCGAATGCTCGAGCTCGGCATCGATGGACCAATATTCCCGCGCGACGAAAGCGGCGATTTCGTCCTCGCGCTCGCAGATCATGCGCAGGGCGGGACTCTGCACCCTTCCTGCGGACAGTCCCGGGCGCACTTTCTTCCACAGCAGCGGAGAGAGGTTGAACCCCACCAAAAAATCCAGCGCGCGCCGCGCCTGCTGAGCGTTCACCAGGTCGACGGACAGCTCCCGGGGGCTCGCCATGGCGTCACGAACGGAGTTCTTGGTGATTTCGTAGAACACCACGCGCTGCACGTCCTTGCCCTCGAGTTCGCCCTGAGCTTTCAGGAGCTCGTACAGGTGCCATGAGATGGCTTCGCCCTCGCGGTCGGGGTCGGTCGCGAGGAACAGCGACTTGGCCTTTTTGAGGGCGCGCGAAATGGCATCGACGTGTTTCTGGTTGCGTTCGACCACCTGGTATTTCATGGCGAAGTGGTGCTTCGGGTCGACCGCGCCTTCCTTGGGCACGAGGTCGCGCACGTGACCATACGAGGCAAGGACTTCGAAGTCCTTGCCGAGGTATTTCTTGATGGTCTTCGCCTTGGCCGGCGACTCCACGATAACGAGGTTGCTGCTCAAAGTCGTCTAATGCAAAGCGTCAGAGCGCTCTTCGAAGACCAGGTCTTCCATCTGCGCGTAGGCGGATTCTTGTCCAGGTTGGCTGAATAGCACCATCAAGACGACCCATTTCACTTGTTCAATGTCGATTTCGTCCGCCTCGAGCGCCATGAGGCGGTCGATGACGAGTTCCCGTTGAGTGCCCGAGAGTATTTGCACGTTTTCCAGATACATGAGGTAACCGCGCACATCGGTGTCGAGCCGCAGCAACTCCTGGCTGCTGAACACCCGTACGGCCCGTGCGGTGGCTTCGGCGACTTTGCCGAGTTGTTCGCCGGACAGTCCGTCCAGCCATTCCAGAGCGCGCTCGATATCGGGTTCCGCGAAGCCCGCCTTATCCAATTCGAGTTTCAGGACGTCGCGATCCGGCCGCGGCTCGTCATCGGCACTCATATAATTCTCGAATAAATAGATGAGTAGATCGAGAACGTTATCTTTCACCTCCGGCTCCTAACGACTCGGGAGTAGCGGCCCCCGGGGGCGGCCTGAACGTGGCCTTCGAGCTCGAGAATCAGCATCATCGAGGACACGGCTGCTGGTTTGAATCCGGTACGGACGACCAATACATCGAGGTCCGCGGGATCAAAGCCGAGCGCATCTAACAAGATTTTGTGTGCCTTGTCCATGCCCGTGTCACGTGGAGCCCCCCTCTCGCGGCCCCCGGAGGCAGCAGTCCGGCCGGCAAAAAAAGCCGAAAAGTT
>DASYFQ010000303.1:0-4446 GCA_036498345.1 Steroidobacteraceae bacterium | reverse complement strand
GGGGTGGGCGATGTTGAAATGATGACCCGCATTTACGCGCGGCTTGGCGACCGATTCACTTATCTAGGAGGGTTGCCTACCGCCGAAACATTCGCGCTGCCCTACCTCGAACTCGGCGTCAATACTTATTCCTCGGCGATTTTCAACTTTATGCCCAAGTTCGCCCTCGAATTCTATGCCGCTGTGCGCCGCAGAGACCGCGAGGCCGTATATGCGAGGCTGCGTGATTTCGTGCTTCCGTACGTTGCGATGCGTCGTCGCCGCAAGGGCTACGCCGTTTCGATCGTGAAGGCGGGGATGAGAATCGTCGGGCGGGACTGCGGCCCGGTTCGCCCGCCGCTGACCGACCTGACGCCAGGGGAGATGAACGAACTCGCCGCGCTGATTGGCGGGCGAAGCTGACTCAACTGAAATGCCAGTGAGCGGACGCATGTTGATTGGCGAGGAGGCTGTTGCGGGAACGGCAGGCTCCTTTCAGGCCGTTGACCCGGCGACCGGGGCGGTGCTTGCCCCTCCATTCGGCGGGGCAACGCCGCAGATGCTGGACCGGGCGTGTGAGCTTGCAGCGCGATCGTTCGATGCCTACAGGGAAATGCCGCTCGAACGACGCGCCTCGTTCCTCGAAAGCATTGCGGCCGGCATCCTGGATCTTGGCGATGAGCTCACCACGCGGGGTATGGCCGAGACGGGGCTGCCGCGCCCGCGCCTCGAGGGCGAGCGCCTGCGCACCGTGGATCAGCTGCGGCTGTTCGCTCAGCTGGTCCGCGCAGGAGATTTCCTCGAGCCGCGACTGGACACCGCCGTGCCAGACCGCAAACCGGTGCCGCGCCCGGACCTGCGGCTGAGACACGTGCCGATCGGGCCTGTGGCCGTCTTCGGTGCCAGCAATTTCCCGTTGGCTTTTTCGGTCGCCGGGGGAGACACCGCCGCCGCGCTCGCCGCCGGTTGTCCCGTTATCGTCAAGGCGCACAATGCCCACCCCGGTGTGTCTGAACTCGTGGGCACTGCGGTACTGCGGGCAGTACGAACCTGTGCGATGCCCGCTGGCGTATTCTCGATGCTGTTCGGAGTTGGCACCGACGTGGGCGCGTCGCTCGTAGCGGACCCGCGGATCAAGGCGGTCGGGTTCACCGGCTCGCGTGCCGGCGGCACCGCGCTGATGAGAATCGCGGCGGCGCGTGTCGAGCCGATCTCTGTCCATGCCGAGATGAGCAGCGTCAATCCGGTCATTCTCCTGCCGGGCGCACTTGCTGCGCGCCCTGCGGCGATTTCCAAGGCGTTGGTCCAGTCCCTGAATCTCGGCGCGGGTCAATTCTGCACCAACCCTGGCCTTATTTTCGCGCTCGAAGGTCCGCATTTGGACAGCTTCATCACACTCGCGGCCGCGGAAGTGCGCGGCTCGGGCGCCGCGACCATGCTCACCGAACATATTCATCACCAGTACGAGAGCGGCCTTGACCGGCTGGGCGCGATGAAGGGCGTCACGGTGGCGGCACGCGGGGAGCGAGCCGTTGGCTGCCGGAGCCAGGCCGCGCTGTTGGTTGCCAAGGCCGAAACGCTCATGTCTGAACGGAGATTGCAGGAAGAGGTCTTCGGCCCTGCCTCCGTGCTCGTCCGGTGCCGCGATATCGGACAGCTGTGCGCGGTTGCCGAAAGCCTGGAAGGCCAGCTCACGGCCACCATCCACATGGAAGCATCGGATCTCGAGTTGGCGCGCAAGCTGCTGCCTGTGCTCGAGCGCAAGGCCGGCCGCGTGCTCTTCAATGGCTTCCCGACCGGGGTAGAGGTTGCTCATGCCATGGTTCATGGGGGGCCTTTCCCGGCGAGCTCTGATCCGAGATTCACGTCCGTCGGCACGCTCTCGATCCGCAGGTTTCTGCGCCCCGTGTGCCTTCAGGACGCGCCGCCGGAGCTGCTGCCAGAGGCGCTGCAGGACGGCAATCCGCTGAACCTCTGGCGACTGAGAGATGGCCGACCGGCCCGTGACTGAGCGAGCTGCGTGCCACGAAGGGTCGACGGCGGGTCAGCACACGTCCGGCGCGGTCGGCCGCGGCCGGGTGCGCTATGTCGTGGCGTTCATGCTCTTTGCCGCGACCACGCTCAATTACGCGGACAGGGCCAGCCTGTCGGTCGTCGGGCCGGCCATTCAGTCGCAGCTGCATATCGATCCCATCGCCCTCGGGTACATCTTTTCCGCGTTCGGTTGGGCTTACGTGGTGGCTCAGCTGCCAGGCGGGTGGTTGCTCGATCGATTCGGCTCCCGTGCGGTGTACGCGGGAAGCATCCTGCTGTGGTCGCTGTTCACCCTACTGCAGGGCGTCGTGGGATTCCTAGCCGGCGGGGCGCTGATCGTGGCGTTGTTCACGCTGCGACTGCTCGTGGGGTTGTCCGAAGCGCCGGCCTTCCCGGGAAACAGCCGGATCGTTGCCGCGTGGTTTCCCGCGGGTGAGCGTGCCACCGCCGTCGCCGTCTTCAATTCTGGGCAGTACTTTTCCAGTGTGATGTTCTCACCCATCATGGGCTGGCTCACGCACACGTTCGGCTGGGAGTCCGTGTTCATATTCCTCGGCGGGGCGGGAATCCTGCTTTTTGCCGCGTGGATGAGGACGGTATATGCGCCGAGCAAACATCCCCGCGTCACGCGCACCGAACTCGATCATATCGCCGGCGGCGGCGGACTCATCGACCTAGACCAGGGACGCGTAGTCTCGCAGCCTGTGCGCTGGGATCAAATCAGGTTCCTGCTGAGCAAACGCATGCTCATCGGTATCTACATCGGCCAATACTGCATCGGGGTGCTGACGTACTTCTTCCTCACGTGGTTTCCCGTCTACCTGGTCGAGCAGCGCGGCATGTCCATCCTCAAAGCGGGCATCGTGATAACGCTGCCGGCCTTGAGCGGATTCGCAGGTGGTGTCCTTGGTGGCATAGTATCGGATGCATTGCTGCGCCGGGGAGTCTCGCTCTCCGCTGCACGCAAGATCCCGATAGTCACCGGCATGCTGCTCTCAACCAGCATGATCGTCTGCAATTTCGTGCACGAGAACTGGATCGTGGTTTCGATCATGTCGCTGGCGTTCTTCGGCAAAGGACTGGGCTCGCTCGGCTGGGCGGTGGTCGCGGATACGGGACCGAAGGAGATGACCGGACTCTTTGGCGCGCTCTTCAATACCTTCGGCAACATCGGCGCGATCACCACGCCGATCGTCATCGGGTACATCGTGGCCATTACGGGTTCCTTCTCGGGGGCATTGGTCTATGTCAGCATCAATGCCCTGATTGCCGTGATCGCCTATACGCTGATCTCAGGCCGCTTTGAACGTGTTCAGCTGCGGAAATCCGATGAGGATCCGCGCGACCAGCCGCATCTGGAGACCAGCCCGTGACGGATCTGTTGCATGACACTGCCGCCAAACCTGCGCACTCCTTTGGAACGACGCCCAAGATCGTCGATATGCAAGTCGTGCCGGTCGCCGGCCACGACAGCATGCTGCTCAATCTGAGTGGTGCCCACGGCCCGTTCTTCACTCGCAACGTCGTGGTTCTCAAGGACGAGCGCGGGTGTATCGGATTAGGTGAAGTGCCGGGCGGACCAGCGATCCGCAAGACGCTGGAGGACGCGCGTCCACTCATCGTCGGACAATCCCTTGGGCGCTACCTTACGCTGCTCAATCAGATTGCGCGGACCTTCTCGGACCGCGACAGCGCCGGACGTGGATTGCAGACATTCGATCTGCGCACCACGGTTCACGCGGTGACCGCGCTGGAATCGGCCTTGATCGATCTGCTCGGGCAGTATCTAGAAGTGCCGGCTTGCTGTCTCCTCGGAGAGGGACAGCAGCGCTCCAGCGTCCCTGTGCTGGGATATCTCTTCTACATCGGCGATCGCCGCAACACCGACCTCGCGTACCGGGGTGGGAAGGGCGAAGGATGGCTACGTCTGCGGGATGAGCCTGCCCAGACGCCGGAGGCCATCGTCGCTCTCGCCGAGGCGGCCCGCGATCGATACGGGTTCGCGGATTTCAAGCTCAAGGGGGGTGTCTTCGCCGGAGACGTGGAAATGCAGGCGGTCGAAGCGCTTGCCAGGCGATTTCCGGACGCCCGCCTCACACTCGATCCGAACGGCGCATGGTCTCTCGAGGAAGCCGTGGCACTGTGTCGCGGCAAGCAATCCATCCTTGCCTACGTCGAGGATCCTTGCGGGGCAGAAAAAGGATATTCCGGACGGGAAATGCTCGCGGAATTCCGCCGCCGCACCGGCCTGCTGACGGCCACCAACATGGTCGCGACCGACTGGAGGGAACTCGCCAACGCCGTGCAATTGCACGCGGTGGACATCCCGCTCGCCGACCCGCACTTCTGGACGATGGGTGGTTCGGTGCGGGTCGCGCAGCTGTGCCATGAGTGGGGGCTTACCTGGGGTTCGCACTCCAACAATCACTTCGA
>DASYFQ010000302.1:0-5412 GCA_036498345.1 Steroidobacteraceae bacterium | reverse complement strand
GACGCCCTTCCCGAAACGGCTCCACGAGGAAATCCTGAACTCCTGGCGCAAAATGGGCGAGACCATCGGCGGCGGGAGCGAATTCGCCGTCGCGGTCCGTTCCTCCGCAACGGCCGAGGACCTGCCGGAGGCGTCCTTCGCGGGGCAGCAGGAGACTTTTCTGAACGTGCGCGGCGAGCAGCATCTGATGACCTGCGTGCACGAGGTGTACGCCTCGCTGTTCAACGATCGCGCCATATCCTACCGCGTGCACAATAATTTCGATCACAGCGCGGTGGCCCTCTCCGTCGGCATACAGCACATGGTGCGCAGCGACCTCGGCAGCGCCGGCGTGATGTTCACGCTCGACACGGACTCCGGCTTTCGCGACGTGGTGTTCATCACGGCCGCGTATGGTTTGGGCGAGACGGTGGTGCAAGGCGCCGTCAATCCGGACGAATTCTATGTGTACAAACCGGCGTTGCGCGCCGGCCGCCGCTCGGTGCTGCGCAAGAATCTCGGCGGCAAGGCGCACAAGATGGTCTACGGCGAGCCGGGATCGAAGGATCGCGTGCGCACGATCGATGTCGCGCCGGCCGATCGGAATCGCTTCTCGCTCGACGAGGCGGATATCGTGAGCCTCGCGAAGCAGGCGCTGATCATCGAAGAACACTACGGCACGCCCATGGACATCGAGTGGGGCAAAGACGGCGCCACAGGCAAGATGTACATCCTCCAGGCGCGGCCGGAAACCGTGCAGAGCCGCGCCGGCCGCACGATTTTGCGATTCACGCTGAAAGCGCGTTCGAAGCTGCTGACCAGCGGGCGCAGCATCGGTCAGCGCATCGGCGCGGGATCTGCGCGCATCATCAAGGACGCGAAGGAAATGTCGCGAGTGCGGGCCGGCGATGTGCTCGTGGCCGACATGACGGATCCGGATTGGGAACCCGTGATGAAGCGCGCATCCGCCATCGTCACCAATCGCGGCGGACGCACCTGTCATGCGGCCATCATTGCGCGCGAGCTCGGCATACCCGCGGTGGTCGGCTGCGGTACCGCAACCAGCGCCATCAAGGAAGGTCAGGCGGTCACCGTATCCTGCGCCGAAGGCGATACCGGCCATGTGTACGAAGGCATGCTCGAGTACGATCAGCGCACCATAGAAATGGACGCCATGCCGGCGATTCCGGTGAAGATCACCATGAACGTCGGCAACCCCGACCGTGCATTCGATTTCGCGGGCATACCGCACAAGGGTGTGGGTCTGGCGCGCCTCGAGTTCATCATCAATCGCATGATCGGCGTACATCCGCGGTCGCTGCTGGAATTCGACAAGCAAAGCCCCGAAATCAAGGACGCCATCGGCAAGCAGATCGCCGGGTATGACGGGCCGGTGAATTTCTATGTCGACAAGTTGGCGGAGGGTATCGGGCAAATCGCCGCGGCGTTTGCGCCGGAGCCGGTGATCGTGCGCCTGTCCGATTTCAAGTCGAACGAATATGCGAACTTGATCGGCGGCAAGCACTACGAACCGCACGAGGAGAATCCCATGCTGGGGTTCCGGGGCGCGTCCCGCTACATCGACAAGGTGTTTCGGCCCTGCTTCGAGCTCGAATGCCGGGCCTTGAAACGGGTACGCGACGAGATGGGGCTGACCAACGTGCAAGTCATGGTGCCGTTCGTGCGCACGTTGAGCGAGGCGAAGGCGGTCACGCAGCTGCTGGCCGACAATGGCTTGAAGCGCGGCGAGAACGGCCTGAAACACATCATGATGTGCGAATTGCCCACCAATTCCCTGCTCGCCGACCAATATCTGGAATTCTTCGACGGCATGTCGATCGGATCGAACGACATGACCCAGCTCACGCTCGGCTTGGACCGGGACTCGAGCGTGGTGGCCAAATCCTTCGACGAACGGGATGATGCGGTCAAGGCATTGATGTCCATGGCGATCAAAGCCTGCAAGCGCCAAGGCAAGTACGTCGGCATCTGCGGCCAAGGCCCTTCCGATCATCCGGAACTCGCGCTGTGGCTGGTCGAACAAGGCATCGACAGCCTGTCGTTGAATCCCGACACCGTGGTCGAAACCTGGATGTTCCTGGCCGGCGATACCCCAGCGGCCAACGCAGGCGTCGTCACTCCCGGCGCCGCCAAGCCCACCGTCAAGGCCGGCGGCACCTAGCGAGGCCCCTCTGAGCCACCCCTATCGGGCGGGGTGGCTTCCACCCCGTTGAATTCGGCGCACAGCGCCTAGCGATACGGGGTGGCTTCCACCCCGTTGAATCCGGCGCGCAGCGCCTGACGATACGGCGCGAAGCGCCTAAACACGCAGCAAGCGCTCTCGATAGTATTGCAATTCGCGGATCGACTCGCGCACATCGTCCAGCGCCAGATGGCTGGATGCCTTGTGAAACCCCTCGGCGACCTGCGGTGCCCATCGCTGCGCGAGTTCCTTGAGGGTGCTGACGTCGAGATTGCGATAGTGGAAGAACTTCTCGAGCGCCGGCATGTGTCGCGCCAGAAAGCGCCGATCCTGGCAGATGCTGTTTCCGCACATCGGCGATTTTCCCGGCTCGATCCACGCGCCGAGAAATCGTAGGGTCTCGCGTTCGGCACCGGCCGCGTCGATGTGGCTCGCCAGGACGCGTGCGCTCAATCCGGACCGGCCATGCTGGTTGCGGTTCCAATCATCCATCGCATTGAGCACCGCCTCGCTCTGATGCACCGCCATCACCGGACCTTCGGCAAGCACGTTGAGGTGTTTGTCGGTTACGATCGTCGCAATCTCGATGATGAGATCGGATTCCGGCTTGAGTCCGGTCATTTCCAAATCGATCCAAATAAGATTTTCGGGGGATTTCATGAGTTTTACGCAGCTAAAAGCCGCATGGTAGCAGAGCAACAGGAGCCGAACGGCGGCATCGGTGGCACAGGGACGGTGCTCGCCAGTTACGGCCGAGGCGTCTTGGTGCAGGCAAAGGGGATGACGCTGCACTGTACCCTGTCGGGGCGCAAGCAGCGCATCGTCTGCGGCGATCGCGTGACCTGGGCGTATGCGCCGTCCGCCGACGGGCCGTCCGTCCAGTCGGTCGAGCCGCGCCGCAACCTCATTGAGCGCATCGACGCGCGGGGCCGTGCCGAACCCGTCGCGGCCAACGTCGATCGGCTGGCCATGGTCGTGGCCGCGGAACCGGCACCGGACTGGTTCCTGGTCGACCGCTACTGGGCGGGCGCCGTGTTGAAGGACTTGGAGGGTTTACTCATCGTCAACAAGCTGGATTTGGGAACGGAAGCCGTCCGGCCGGAACTCGAGACTTATCGCGACTTGCATTTGAATTTCATCGAGGTCTCGTCTCAATCCGGAGCGGGTGTGGCCGACCTCGAGCGCAGCCTCGTGGGCAGCGTGACGCTTCTCGTCGGCCAGTCAGGCGTCGGCAAATCTTCGCTGGTGAACGCCCTGATCCCGGAGGCCGCGGCCCAAACAGCCGAGTTGACCCGGGACATCGAGGGCCGGCATACCACCACCACGGCGCGCTGGTACACACTGAACGCAACGTCGGCGGTGATCGACGCGCCGGGGGTGCGCGATTTCGCGCCGCCGGCAAGCCTCGTACGCGCGGCGGAGCGCGGCTTCGTCGAAATCCTCGAGCTCAGCGTCAATTGCCGCTTCAAGGATTGCCGGCATATGGAGGAACCCGGTTGCGCCGTGCGCAGCGCGGTGGTGGCTGGGCAGATTGCCGCCCGCCGCTACGAAAGCTATCGGCGTCTGTTCCGTCTCTACGAGAAGCTGGCGCAGTAGGAGGGCCGGCGTCAGGAGACGGTGGTGCGTCCAGCCAGGGCGTGCGCCAAGGTGCCGCCGTCTACGTATTCCAATTCGCCGCCCACGGGCACGCCATGGGCGATTCGCGATGCCTTCAACCCGAGACGCAGCGCAAGTTCGCCCAGGTAATGCGCGGTCGCCTCCCCTTCCGCCGTCGGGTTCGTGGCGAGAATCACTTCGCGAACTTCCCCGTCGCCGAGCAACCGCTCGAAATCATCCAATCCGAGTTCGGCCGGACCCACCCCGTCGAGCGGCGACAAATGCCCCATGAGCACGAAGTAGCGGCCGCGAAATCCTCCCGATTGTTCGATGGCCACCACGTCGGCGGGGGACTCGACCACGCAGAGCTGCGCCACGTCTCGCTGGGTGGAGGCGCAAATCGGACAGTAATCGCTTTCGGTCAACATGCGGCAGCGTTTGCAATGCCCGACGTTGTCGAGCGCGTCCGCCAATGCCCGACTCAGTACCTTGCCCCCGTTGCGATCGCGCTCCAAAAGATAAAACGCCATCCGCTGCGCAGATTTCGGACCGACGCCCGGGAGGCAGCGCAGGGAATCGATCAGGCGCGCCAGTGTGGGGGTGTACTTCAAAACGGCAACTTCATACCCGGCGGAAGATTGAGTCCGGACATGAGGCCGGAGTACTTCTCCTGACTGCGCGCCGCGATTTTCCGCACCGCATCGTTGACGGCGGCCACCAATAAATCCTCGAGCATGTCCTTGTCTTCGCCGAGCAGTTTCGGCTCGATGGTGACTTTTTTCGCTTCGTGATGCCCGTTCAACGTCACTTTGACCATGCCCGCGCCGGATTCGCCCGTCACTTCGAGTTGCGCGAGTTCTTCCTGCGCCTTCTTCATGGTCTCCTGCATCTGTTGCGCCTGGCGCATCAAATTGCCCAATCCACCCTTCATCATGCCGATCTCCTCATTGCTAGTTCGCCGGTTTCACGGAGGCCGCGTCCACGTCGGCACCGAAGCGCTCGCGCAATCCCTTGACCGCAGGGTCCTCTTCGAACGCAGCCGCGGCGCGAACGGCTTTGTCTTGTTCCTGAAGCAGGCGTTGCCGCGCGGGCGTGGCAAGCGCCGATTGAGCGGTCTCGAACGTCAAGCGAATATCGCGGCCGAGATACTTCGACAAGCCTTGAATGAGTTTGTCCTCGATGGGCCGCGTACGCCGGTCCGCCGTCGCTTGATCGAGCTGCAACGCCAGCACGCCGTGCTCGAACGCAGCTGGCACGCAATTCAAGGCAAATTGCCGTACCATGCCGCTCAAGTTTGCCGCCTCGACCACGGCGGTCCAGTTACCCGCATCGATGCTCGTCAGCCGGATACTGGACGCATTGGGTCCGATGGCAGCGGACACCGCGCCATCAGGCGCGCCGGCGGCGGGCGCACCTGTAGCGGGCGCGCCGGCGGCGAGCGTACCGAGGGTGGGCGCACCGGCGGCCGGTGCGGCGGCGCGCGTCGGGGCCGCGGCCGGGCGTGCGTCGATACTGCCGCGAACCGCGGCGGCGTCGGGCCGAAACGCCAGCATGCGCAGCAGCGTCATTTCGAATCCCAGGCGCGGATCCGGCGCCATCGCCAAATCGCGGCGCCCACCCAAGGCGATCTGATA
>DASYFQ010000301.1:0-14965 GCA_036498345.1 Steroidobacteraceae bacterium | reverse complement strand
GGATCGATTTCAACACGGTGCCGTGCATCTCCTCGGTGGCGGGCGACAGGTGGCTCAGCAGAAGCTTGCCCACGCCGGCCTCCTTGGCAAGTTTGCCGATGGCGCGCGGCGGCGTATGCAGGGTGTAGAGCACGGCAGGGGAATCGGGCGGATCGAGCACGACGCTATTGAATATCAGCAGGTCGCTCTTTTCGGCGAGGCTGCGCAAATCCGGGAGCCCTTCGGCATCGATGTCGCCGGAGAAGGTAACGCTCCTGCCGGCATAGTCTATGCGGTAAATGATCGCGGGCGCGTCGCGATGGTGTCCGGCGATCGCGCTAATGCTCAAGCGGCCCTCGTTGAAGATTGCATGCGGCACGGCAGCCGCGCTCACCTGAGCGGAAATGTCGTGCGGCTGGATGGTCATCGGCGCGGAGAAATCACTCAAATAAGCGAATGCGCCGTGCGGTCCGAATAGCAGCTCGAGAAATCGACTCGTGGAGGGGAAATACGCGCCGTGATTTTGGCCGCTTGAACCATCAGGACCCCACACCTTGAACACGATGGGTTCTGAACTCGACACGGCACGTGCCTTGAACAGGCCGGGTAGTTCCCCCGCATGATCGATATGTAGGTGGGTCAGCAGAACGATGTCGACTTTGGCCAGCGAGAGCTTGGCTTCACCGAGCCGAGCGAACGCGCCTGGACCTGCGTCGACCAGTATCCGCGGAATTCCGGCGATGAGCACGAGATAACACGACGCCGCTCGTCCGGTGGCGCCAGGCCCGCCGGAGCCGAGCACGACCAGTTCGAGAGGCGCGGTGGATGTCTGCGCATATACCGGGAAACCAGCGCTCGACAGCAATAGAGCGAATAGAGTCAGAAGACGAGCTGGGTATTGCGGAAGTCCCATGAGCCGGCCTCTCGACGACAACGACACATTATGCCGATATACGGTCCGCCGTCCGCCTAATTCGCCGCCGCGGCGAGAGTATCCTGTGGCCCGGGGGGTGCGTCCGCCTGCTTGGGGTCTCCTCTTTGCCACCCGCCGCCCAAGGCCTTCACCAGCAGCACGCTGGCGTTCATGCGGCGCAACTGAATGGTGACGTTCGAGAGCTGTGCCTGCAGGGCGGTATTCTCATTGGTTGCGACTTCGAGATACGTGACCAGTCCCGCCTTGTAGCGATACTGCGCCTGTTGCAGGGCGGTCGCGGTCGCAGTCACCGCCGCGGCTTCGCTGGTGCTTTCCTGCTGCAGTTGGCGCAGGGCGGCCAAGTTGTCTTCGACGTCTTGATAGGCGGTGAGGACGGTGTTTCGATAATTCGCGACCTGCTCGTCGTAAGCCGCCTTCGCTTGCGCGGTTTGCGCTTGATGCCGGCCGGCGTCGAACACAGTCAATAAGCCGGTTGCGGGACCCAACGACCAAAATCGGCTGGGGGCGGTCAGCCAATTGGAGGACCGCAAGCTTTGGAGTCCCCCCGACGCGCCGAGGCTGAACACCGGGAAATACGCGGCTCGTGCCACGCCGATCTGTGCGTTGGCCGCGGCGATCCGCCGTTCAGCCGCGGCGACGTCCGGACGGCGCTCCAGGAGAGAGGAGGGCAGGCCGGGATCGATGGTCGGAGGAGTCAATGCCAGCGGCAGCGGATTCGGCTGTACGTGGAACGCCGACGGATTTTCACCGAGTAATACGGCGAGGGCATGTTCGCTCTGCGCGCGTTGCAGGCGGATATCGGCGGCCTGAGTGCGGGCGGTCTCGAGTTGAGCCTGTGCCTGCGCCACGTCCGCGAGCGCCGCGCCGCCGCCATTATAGAGATTCTGCGTCAGTTGCAGCGACTGAGTGTAGTCCGCCACGGTTTGGTCGAGGAGCACTTGCTGAGCGTCCTCGGAACGCAGTGTGAAGTAGTCGGTCGCCAACTCGGCGTGAATCGACAGATTCAAGGTGGCGAGGTCGGCCGCGCTCGCTTGTTGGCTCGCCTTTGCCGACGTCACGGCGTTGCGGACTCGGCCCCACACGTCGAGTTCGTAGGAAAAATCAGCTTCCAAGTCGAAGTTATTGTAGATCCTGCCGGGGAACAGTGTCGGCGCGTTGGCCGACGTCTTGGAGCGGGTCGCTGATGAACCGGCGTTCAAAGTCGGGAAAAGATCCGCCCGCGCGATTCGGGTGGCAGCGCGCGCCTGCTGCAGGCGCGCGAAGGCCGCCTTCAAATTCTGGTTGGCATCGCCAACCTGGGTTTCCAGTGCATCCAGCTGCGGATCTTGAAATATCGTCCACCACGTACCGCGGTTTTCACTGTCCACGGGTTGCGCCGCTTTCCAATCGCCGGATTCCTTGTATCCGCTCGTGGCCGGCGCGCTGTCCGGTATTTTGTAGGTGGGTGCGAATGAACAAGCCGTAAGAGTGCCGATGAGCAGCGACGCACTCCAGAGCGACGCCTTCATGTGGTTTTACTCGGAGAGGGGGTGTTGTTCGGCGGCCCGGAGTTACTCGGCGGCGCGGAGTTACCCGGAGGCGCCGTGTTACTCGGTGGGGCGATACGCACCACCGAGCCGTCGGTGAGTGAATCGGGCGGATTGAGAATCACGACCTCGTCAGCCCGCAAACCGGAGAGTATTTCGATGGTGTTACCGAAGTCGCGGCCCTGGACGACGCTCTTGAGCGTCACGCGCTTCTGAGCGTCGACTGTCGCAACCTGCAAACCGGCTGCCCGAAACAGCACGGTGTTCGCCGGCAGGCGCAGGCTCTCGGCATTGGCCGGCAGCTTGAAGTGCACTTCCGCATAGGCGCCGGGGAAAACTTCGTGGTTCGCGTTGTCCAATTCCAGTTCGACTTGCAAGGTCTTGAGGTTGGGATCGAGGGCGTTCGAGGTGCGAACCGTTTTTGCCGAATAGGTCTTGTTCGGCTGTTCGGCAAAGCGCAGCTCCGCTTCGAGCCCGGGGCTGGTAACGGCGGCGTAGGCTTCCGGCACCTGCACGTATATGCGCAGCTTATGCGTATCGGCGATGCGAAACAGCTCGGTCCCGGTGCTCTGACCGGCGTTGATCAACGCCCCAATGTCGGTGTTGCGCGCGGTAATGACGCCATTGAAGGGAGCCACGACCCGCTTGAAAGACTCGAGCTCGCGCAATCGCGACACATTGGCGGCCGCCGAGTCGGCTGCCGCCTTCTTGGCTGCGGCATCGCCCGCCTTCTCATCGGCGTCCTGTTTGGAGACCGACTCGGTGGCGAGCAATCCCTTCCAACGCGTATTGGTGCTGTTGGACAGGGATTCGTTGGCACGCGCGGTCGCGAGATCGGCCTGAGCTTGGCTCAATTGCTGGTCGATTTCCGGCGTTTCGATTTCGCCCAGCAATTGACCCTTGGTTACCTGGGTCCCGATATCGGTGCGCCAATCCTTGAGATAGCCGCTGGTGCGCGCGTAGATGGGCGCTTCGATATAGGCCTGCACGGCGCCGGGAAGCACCAGCTCCTCGCCCAGCGTCGTGCGATTGGGCGTGGTGGTGAGGACGGTAAGTTCCGCGGCGCCCGCCGTTTCCTTGCCGAGCGCGGAACGGGCCCGCACGCGGGTCACCTCGCCCCACGCCGCCAGACACAGTGCGACGACGAGCAGAATCAGCGAATAACGACGAATCCTGGCGGACAAACTTTTTTCCGACTCGTCGGTCCTTGGCTCAGGCATCGGGAACCTCCACGGAGTGAATCGGGTGCGACGAGGGGCGCCCATGAATGATCGAGAATACGGTGGGCACGAAAAATAGCGTGGCGACGGTCGCGAAGAGCAGGCCGCCGATGACCGCTCGTCCCAACGGCGCATTCTGTTCGCCGCCGTCTCCCAGCCCCAGCGCCATCGGGATCATGCCGATGATCATGGCCAAGGCGGTCATGAGCACCGGGCGGAGCCGCGTAAATCCGGCCTGGAGTGCCGCCTCGAAGGCATTGTCGCCGGCGTTCATGCGTTCGCGCGCAAAGCTCACCACCAGTACGCTGTTCGCCGTGGCCACGCCCATGCACATGATTGCCCCCGTCAGCGCTGGAACGCTGACCGTGGTGTGGGTGAGGAACAGCATCCACACGATTCCGGCCAAGGCGGCGGGCAGCGCGGTGATGATGATGAACGGGTCGAGCAGGGATTGAAAGTTCACGACGATCAACATGTACACCAGCACGATGGCGCCGACCAGGCCAATCAATAGACCGTTGAACGAGGCCTTCATGGTCTGTGTCTGACCCCGCAACACGATATGGGAGCCCTTCGGCAGGTCCTTCTCCGCACCGGCGATGATTTTATTGATTTGCGCGGACACGTATCCAAGATCCACGCCCTGAACGGACCCGTAAATATCGAGGGCCGGGGTCGCGTTGTAGTGAGTCACGACCGCGGGGGCCACGCTGCGATGGATGTTGGCCACATTCGACAGGATCTGCGACGAGCCGCCGATCCCGCCGCTCAGCGGAGTATTGCCGAGATCGTTGAGATTGACCAATCGGGATTGAGGTGTTTGGGTCGCGACTTGGTACTGCGTGCCGCTCTTCGGATCCACCCAGAACGAGGGTGACGTCTGGAAGCTGCCCGACAGGGACACGAGCATATTGCTCGCGACGGCCTGTTCGGTGAGCCCCAAGAGCTGCGCTTTGGTACGGTCCACGTCGACGTTGAATTGCGGGTAGTCCCCGGATTGGTGGATGTGCAGATCCACCGCGCCCGCCACGCCGTGCAGTTGCCGCAACAAATTATTCGCGAAAACGCGGTTGCCCTCGACATTGAAGCCGACGATCTGCACATCGATGGGCGAGGGCAGACCGAAATTCAATATCTGGCTGATCATGTCCGCCGGCAGGAACGCAAACGTCGTCGATGGATAAGTAGTCGCGAGCTTGGTGCGCAACGCACGCACGAACTCCGCGGTCGGCCGATGGCCTTCGTTCAAATTGACGAAAATGTCGGCGTCGCCGGGGCCGACCGGTGCGGAAGTGCTATACGCCAGGTTGATGCCGCTGTAGGGCAGGCCCAAGTTGTCGACGATGGTACTCAGCTGATCCTTGGGGATCACCTCGCGGATCGACGCTTCGACCGCGTCGCAAAGCGCTGCGGTTTCCTCGATTCGCGTGCCGGTACGCGCGCGCAAGTGCAGCTTGATTTGCCCGCCGTCGACGGAGGGGAAGAAATCCTGGCCGAGACCGGGCAAGGGCCCGAGCGGAAAGGCGAGCAGCGCGGTTGCGGCCATCGCGCCCAAGAATATCGCCGCGAAACGCGGGCCACTGTGCAGTGCCGCTCCCAGCGCGGCGCGGTATCGGTCGCGCATCCTTTCAAAGCCGTGCTCAAACCGCTCCTGGAATCGCGCCAGAAAGTGCCGCGCCTTCTTCGCGCCGCCGTCGTGCGCCTTCAACCAGAACTTCGCCAGCGTCGGAACCAATGTTCGGGACAGGATGTATGAGGCGAGCATGGCGAATACGACGGCTTCGGCCAAGGGAATGAACAGAAATTTCGCGATACCCGCCAGCAAAAACATGGGGACGAACACGATGCAGATCGACAAGGTCGACACCAGCGCGGGCAAGGCAATCTGGTGCGCACCGTCGAGAATCGCGGTCTCGACGTCCTTGCCCTGCTCGAGGTGGTAGTTGATGTTCTCGATCGTGACCGTCGCATCGTCGACCAAGATGCCCACCGCGAGCGCGAGTCCCCCCAGCGTCATGATGTTGATGGTCTCGCCGAGGGCCGACAGGCAGTAGATCGAGGCCAAGATCGACAAGGGAATGGAGATGGTGATGATGAGCGTGCTGCGCCAGCTGCCCAGGAACAACAGGATCAATAGGCCGGTCAGGGCGCCTGCGATCAGCGCTTCGCGCACCACCCCGGAAATGGCCGCACGCACGAACACCGATTGATCGCTCAAGGGCTCGATCTTGAGCTCCGGCGGCAGCGAGGCGCGAATCTGCGGGAGCTTCTGGTTGATGCTGTTGATGATGTCGATGGTCGAGGCCTTCCCGGTCTTCAACACGCTCATCAAGACGGCCCGGCGGCCTTCGAGGCGCACCATGTTGGTCTGAGGCGAGTAGCCGTCGCGGACGTGGGCCACGTCGCGGATGTACGTGATGCTGCCGTTGCGGGCGCGTATCGGCAGATTGTTCAAATCCTCGACCTGAGTCGGGCTCGCATTGAGTTTGATGAAGTACTCGAGCGGGCCGATTTTTTGCGTGCCGGCCGGCAGGATCAAATTTTGCGCGCCGATGGCGGCGACGACATCATTGCCCGACAGGCCGCGGGCGCGCAGCGCCTGCGGGTCGAGGTCGACCTGCACCTGACGCTGCTTCCCGCCGAAGGGAAAGGGGATCGAGGCGCCCGCGACCGTCGCCAATTGCGTGCGCAAGATGGTGTTGCCCAGGTCGTAGATCTGCGCTTCGGGCAGAGTTTCGCTCGACAACGCCAGCTGCAAGATCGGCACGCTGGACGCGCTGTAGGAGAGCACGAAGGGAGGCGTCGTACCCGGCGGCGAATACGCGAGCTGCACTTGCGATACCGCAGTGATCTGCGACATCGACAGATCCTGATCGGCATCCGGCTGAAAGAAATATTTCACCACCGCCGTGCCGTTGACGGACTGGGATTCGGTGTGTTCTACGTCATTGACGGTGGTTTGCGCGACGCGTTCGGAGAACAGCACGATGCGGTTGGCGATTTCCTCCGGCAGGATGCCGTTGTAGCGCCAAATCACCGCGGCGATCGGAATCTTGATGTTCGGAAAGATGTCCGTCGCCGTGTTCAGGATGGCGTAGCCGCCCATCAACACGATCAGCACCGCCAACATGATGAAGGTGTAGGGCCGTTGCAGGGCGACTTTGACAATCCACATGAGCTGCTCCGATTGGATCGCGGAAGCTACCGGCGATCAGCCGGTCGGGCCTTCCGAGGGCGAGGAACCAGGCGAAAACCCTCGGTCGTGCAGCGCTCCCGCGGCGCCAAAAAATGTGCTTCGCCCGCGCGACGCCTTGCATCGATTCGCCGTGGTTTGACTGTATATCTGTGCGTGCAACGAGTTCGAAGGACGTTCGAAACGACAATCGCCGAAAATCGTGGGCATGGCCTTGGGCTAGATAGGGGCATATGCCCTTAATACGACCGCAAAGGTAAGTGAAAGTGCCTGTAAAGTCAATGAATCGGCCGGTTAAGTCAACCGGCGATGACCGACCGGCGGATCTGTCGGCGGGCAAACGGCTTACAGAATCGGCAGCGAGTTCAGCTCCCCGTTGCCCGCAATATTCAGCAGGACGGCGCGCAGTTCCGCCGCAGGCTCCTTGCCGAAAATTTTCTCGAAGCGACCTTCGGCGTGCTGCCATAGCCGCCGAGATTTACGGAGAAGGGACCTGCCTTTCCTCGTCAGCTCGACGTGACGTTTGCGCCGATCGTCGTCCGACAGCCTCAAGGTCACGAGGTCGTCCCGCTGCAGAGGCTTGAGGCTATGGCCCAACGTCGACCTATCCATGACCATCGCGGTTGCGAGCTCGCACATCGTGACCGGCCCCTCGACGCTGCGGCGATCCACTTCGGAGAGTATGGAGTACTGGGTGGATTTGATGCCGACCGGCGCCAGGGCGGTATCGTAGAATTGTGAGACGCGGCGCGACGCCTTGCGCAGGCTTCCGCAAGTGCACTCATTGCGGGGCGCGGCCACGGGAATTCGATTGGACTTGGGCGAGCTCAGGGGCATATGCCCCTATTATAGGCTGCGATGCCCGATTCGCGAAATGGTCGGAATGGACCCTAGGCTGCTTCCCGCATCTTCGCGGCGGACGTACGATGGCCCGCGACGATGGCTTCCGAGACTTCCCAGAGGCGCTTGGCGAGGCCGACGTCCTCGAGCAGCGGATTGCCTCTGGCGATCTGGCAATTCGACCAGAATTCTCCCGTGATGCCGCTGACGCCGGGATTCGCGGCGAGCAGCGCCTGGGTTGCCGCCCCCCGCGGCGCCGACCTCATGAACAATCGCGCCGCCGACGCGGCGATGCTTAAAGGCAGACTCAGATTCTTGTTGAGACCGGTGCCCTTCGTGGCGCCGGGATGAAGCGAATTGACGGCGATGCCTCGGGCGCCGAGGCGTCGCGACAGCTCCTTGGCAAAAAGGGCATTTGCCAATTTGGACTGCCCGTAAAACGTGAACGGCTTATAGAACCGATGACCGTCGAGGTTATCGAACATGATGCCCTCGGCCGGCGCCTGGTTGATGCTGGCGCTGCTGCTCACGATCACGATGCGTCCGGTACCGTTGCGCACCAGGCTCGACAGGTCATTCACCAGGGCGAAGTGCCCGATATGATTGACGAGAAACTGCATCTCGACGCCGTACCGGGTCTCAAGAGCGGGCAGATTGGCAATGCCGGCGTTCGCGACGATGGCATCCAGCGGAACCTCGAGCGCACGGATCATGCCGGCCGCCGCGGCGATGGAATCAAGATCCGCAAGATCGCACCCGACGGGAGTGCAGGACGGGCCCGCCTTGGCGCAGGCGATCTCGGCGTCCCGCAGCGACCTCGCGAGGCCGAGCACTTGCGCGCCGTTGGCGCAGAGCGCGCTCATCGTTTCGAATCCGATTCCGGAGTTGCAGCCGGTCACCACGAAGCGCTTGCCGGTGAGGTCGATGCCCGCAAGCACCTTGTCCGCCGTCGAACGCGCGCCGAATGGAATTGACTTGACCATCAGAAATACCTCTCTACCTGCATTGATTCAAGGGCGAGCAGAACATGCGTGCCGCAACGGTCATGCCCCTCACAAATTCTTCGCGCGATGCCGAACTGTGTTTGAGACCGCGTGCGGTGGCATGCAGCACGCGCGCCAAATCCGCCGGGCACAAACCCGCCGCCGTGCAAAATTCGCTCAGCGGCGAGTTCGCTATTGCGCGGGTAACAGCGAGCTCGAACTCAGCCTGGTAGTGCGTGAGAGTCGCACCCGCGAGCGAGGTGCTCGCGCACATGAGGTCCGCGGCATCCGAACCCATCGACCCGATGAACCGCCCGGACCATGCGTCGCAGGCGGCAATCAACCTGAGTTCCAGGCTGTCGTCTTGGCGGGACAGGGCGGCGACCGCTGCCTTCAGCTGACTGCTGAGCACGTACTCCACCGCCTTGCGGAATAACTCTTCTTTGTTGGCAAACTGGAGATAGAGCCCCTGTCGCGACACGCCGGCCGCGCGGGCCACTTCTTCCATCGATGTCTTACGAAACCCGTAGCGGGCGTAGACCCCTACGGCGGCATCCAACACCGCCTGTTGCCGTGCGTCGGCAGGCTCTATCTCCGGGTCCGGTATTATGTTCACCGGTACACGATAGACAACCTGGCGCTATGTTGTCAAGCATGTCGCCGCTGTTGGACACCATGTTGCACACAGAGATTATACAAAACAATAGGATACGCCTGTTGTCGACGGTAAGATATTAATTCAGCAGATCCTCGCGCACGCTGCAGAACACCCCAGCCAGGGCCGACGCGCAACGGCTACTATGACGAGCATCTCTAACCCTCCGCGAGAATGAAAAGAATGGGTCATCCGAAAATGAAGTGGGGCACCGTCGTTGGCGTGCTCGGTCTGCTCCTGTGGGTCCCCTTGGCCGCCCAGGCGGCGGACAATTATCAGCACCGGGTCGAGCAAGTCTTGCTGCGAACCCCGCTGATCGACGGTCACAACGATTTGCCTTGGGAAATCCGCGACCGATTCAACGGCGATCTGGCGGCGGTTGACCTGGAGTCCGACACCGCTCATTTGCCATTTCCGGCCGGGGCAGCGCCGTTGATGACGGATATTCCGCGTGTGCACGCGGGACACATGGGCGGGCAGTTCTGGTCGGTGTGGATACCGAGCGAAATGAAGGGCTACCAAGCGGTTCAGGTCACGCTGGAGCAAATCGATCTGGTCAAGCGCATGGCTGCCCGGTATCCCGGCGATCTGGAAATGGCGTACACGGCAGCGGACGTGCGTCGCATTCACCGGTCGCACAAGCTTGCCTCGATGATCGGCATCGAGGGCGGACATCAAATCAATAATTCACTGGCCGTGCTGCGCCAGATGTACGAGGCCGGCGCGCGCTACATGACGTTGACGCACACCGTGAATAACGGCTGGGCGGACTCGGCGACCGATGGCCCCGTCCATCACGGCCTCACCCCCTTCGGCATCGAAGTGGTGCGGGAAATGAACCGTCTCGGCATGCTGGTCGATCTCAGCCATGTATCTCCCGAGACGATGCAGGCAGCACTCGCGGCGACCGAGGCACCGGTGATCTTCTCGCACTCCTCGGCGCGCGCGCTGGTAGATCATCCGCGCAACGTTCCCGATGACATCCTTCGATCGGTCGCGGCGAATGGCGGCGTGGTTATGGTCAATTTCGCGCCGGGCTACGTGTCGGACGCGCGCAATCGCTGGGATGCGGACCAGGCCGCCGAACGCACGCGCTTCAACAGCCCGCCCTATGTCGGTCTTTATATAGGTCAGCCGGAGCGCGCCAAGGCGGCGCTCGCCGCCTGGGAACAACAGCATCCGCGGCCGGCGGCCACGCTGGTCCAGGTCGCCGACCATATCGATCACATCAGGCAAGTGGCGGGCGTCGATCATGTCGGCTTGGGTTCCGACTTCGACGGCATCGGGGATACGCCCGTCGGACTCGACGGCCCGAATCGGTATCCGGCGCTGCTCGAGGAATTGATGCGCCGCGGCTGGACAGATGCCGACATCTCCAAGCTGGCCGGCGAGAATGTGCTGCGCGTGATGGCGGCGGCCGAGACAGTGGCCGTGAGATTGCGCGCGGCGAGGCCTGCGTCGGGCATGCTTTTCGTGGAGCCGAAGGCGCCCTAGATGCGCATGTCGTCGCCCCCGCATGCTGGAAAAACACGTTTGGCGTGATTTCGCCGCCGTCACCTTCAGCGTGGCGGTACTCGGCCTCGGGCTCGGCAGCACATTGCCTTTGACCGCGCTGGTGCTCAACGCACGCGGCGTCGGGCCGGATGTGGTCGGTTGGATGGTCGCCGCGTCCGCTCTGGGCGGTATTGCCGGAACCCTCGGGGCCCCTGCGGCGACCCTTCGCTTCGGAACGCGTCCCGTCATGCTCGCTTGCGTGGCATTGGCCGCAGCCTCGGTCATGCCGCTGCAGTACGTTACCTCGCTGTGGGGCTGGACCGCGCTGCGTTTGTTGTTCGGTGTGTCGATGGCGCCGCTGTTCGTTCTCGGCGAGGCGTGGATCAACGCCTTGCCGAGCGATGCGGTTCGCGGCCGCGTGGTGGCGATATACACCACGAGTTTCACCGTGTGCCAGGTGATGGGTCCTCTTCTGACCAATGCACTGTCGCACTTTCCCCATGGCGTCTTTTTGATTTGCGGCGGGGTGTTCTTGCTCGGCGCACCGGGCATCGCGCTGGCGCGCGACGACAAGGGCGTCGCCGAGGACCACACGAGAGACGGATTGCAGGGCGACAAGGATGCGACCGCCTCCTGGCTGACCATCGCGCGCAGGGCACCGGCGATCATTGCAGGCGCCGCCTTCTTCGCCGCCTTCGATACCATCGTATTGAGCTTTCTGCCGCTGGTCGCGCTCAACGACGGCTTCAGTCAATCCCGGGCCTTGACGGCGGCCGCGGTGGTGATGGCAGGGGACGCAACCCTTCAATTCGCGGGAGGCGCGCTCGCCGATCGATTTGGCCGCGCGCGAGTGCACGTCATCTGCGGCATCCTGATGTGTGTGTTGTTGCCGCTGCTGCCCATGATGCTGCGCGTGCCCGTGTTGTGGGCGGTGTATTTGTACGTGCTGGGCGGCGTTGCGGGTGCCGTGTACACGCTGTCGCTGGTCGCCAGCGGCGATTATTTCAGCGGAGCTGCGTTGCTGCGAGCGTCCGGCCTCATTGCGCTGACATGGAACGTCGCCGGCACGGTGGGTCCCATCGCCACCGGCGTGGCCATGCGGCTGGTCGGCAACTCGGGAGTGGCCGCGGTGCTGTGGTTGCTGGCGGCCGGCTTCTGCATCGCGCTGGTGCGTTCTGAAGGCCGCGCCCTGGGCCAGCGGTGATATATACCCACTGGCGCAACGGCGCTGCTCGAGATCGCGGAGTTATCATAACCCCATGCTGAGCACTACTCGATCGAGCGGGGGCATGGTGACGGCGCCGCATGCACGGGCGGCTCAAGCCGGCGCGCGGATTCTGGCCGAGGGCGGCAATGCCATCGACGCTGCGCTCGCCACCGCCGCGGCGCTGACCGTGGTCTATCCGCACATGACCGGGCTCGGCGGCGACAGTTTCTGGTTGATCGCCGAGCCCGGCCGCAGCCCGCTGACGATCGATGGTGCGGGTCGCGCCGGCGCCGGCGTGAGCGTCTCTTTCTATCGGGATCGTGGTCTCAGCGAAATCCCTTGGCGAGGCGCTCTCGCGGCCAATACCGTCGCGGGCGCGGTATCGGCTTGGGCCGCGGCGTGGGAAATCAGTCGCCAGTGGGGCAACCGATTGCCTCTGGCCGATATCTTTGCCGAGCCCATAGCGCTCGCCGAACAGGGAACCGCCGTCACCGCCGGTCACGCCGATGCCGCCAGCCGGTTTCGCGAAGCGCTGGAGCCGGTGCCGGGATTCAGCGCCTTGCACTTCACGGGCGGTGCGCCGCCGGTCGCGGGTTCGGTCCTGCGCCAACCCGCTCTGGCGCGGACATTGTCCCTGCTTGCACGGGAGGGACTCGCCGATTTCTACTCCGGAACGCTCGCGCACCAGATCGTGCTCGAGCTGGCCGCGGCCGGTGTCCCGTTGGATGCGGCCGATCTCGCTGATCAGCGCGCGACGGTTGGTCGTCCCCTGCGGCTGGCGCTGCCTACGGCCGATCTTTTCAACTGCGGACCGCCGTCGCAGGGCCTCGCCTCGCTGCTGATACTGGGTATTTTCTCGCGACTACCGGCGGCGCAGGCCGAGTCGTTCGCGCACGTGCATGGCATCGTCGAAAGCACGAAGCTCGCATTCGCGATTCGCGATCGGGAAATCGGCCATCGCGAAGACGGCGGCTCAGGTCTCGAACGTTATCTTACGTCGCCGGAATGCGAGCGCATGGCTGCGCATATCAACCTTCGCCGCGCGGCACCCTGGCAGAGCGGCGCCGGCGACGGCGACACCGTATGGTTTGGCGTGATCGATGGAGCCGGCCGCGCGGTCAGTGCCATCCAGAGCCTGTACTTCGAGTTTGGCTCCGGGGTCGGTCTGCCCGCATCAGGTTTCGTATGGCAGAACCGCGGGTGCGCGTTCCAGCTCGCCGGCGATGGTCCCAATGTGTTGGCGCCGCGGCGTAAACCCTTCCACACGTTGAACCCGGCCTTTGCGCGATTCGCGGACGGACGCACCATGGTGTACGGCGCGATGGGGGGCGACGGTCAACCACAGACGCAGGCAGCTATTTTTACGCGCTACGCTCTCTACGGCCAGGATCTTCAGGAAGCGATCTCGGCCCCTCGCTGGCTGCTCGGCCGCACCTGGGGAGAATCGCGCACCGCCCTGCGCATGGAAAGCCGATTCCACGCTCAACTTCTCGCCGAGCTCGAGGCGGCGGGGCATCCCATCGAGCGGGTCGCCGCGTTCGATCAGACCATGGGCCATGGCGGTGCCATCGTGCATTCGGGTACCCAAGGATTTGAAGGCGCAAGCGATCCACGCAGTGACGGCGCTGCGGTTGGATGTCGGCGATAAATGGATTTCCGGCAATTCACGCGCGAGTCTGGGGCGTCGCCGGCAGGAATTGTTCTCGCATACGACGTGATTGCGGTCATTCCCGATGAGGAAGAGGCATGAGGTTGTCGATCGTCGCGATCGATCCGGGCCGGGCTCCCAGCCACGGCGTGCCCGGCGATCTATGAGTCGCGTGGAACCGGGGGATGCACCCACGCTCATCAAGCGGGCGCAATACCTGCTGGCGCTCGGACGTCTGCCCGAGAGCTGCGAAGCCGCCGCTGCGGCGCTGCTGAACGCGCCGCCCGATCCGGTTCTATTGGATGCGATCGGCAATCTGTTCAGCCGCGCAGGGGACCAGCGGCGCGCATTGGCGGCGTACGGCCGGGCCGTGGCGCTGGCACCGAATACTCCGCACTTCATTTTCAATCGGGCGACGGTGTACCGGTTCCTCGGACAGCTTGTCGAGGCAGAGGCGGACTACGACCGCGTGATCGCCTTGAACCCGGCCGACTACGAGGCGTACACGAATCGCTCCGAGCTGCGCGCCCAGTCCGTGGATGCGAACCACATCGGCGAACTCGAGGCGCTCATTGCGCGCGGCATTTCCGATTGGAGAGGGGAGGTGCAAGTCCGCTATGCCCTTGCCAAGGAATACGAAGACGTCGGTGCGTACCAGAAATCTTTTCAGCAGTTGCGCCAGGGCGCCAACAAGCGCCGCAAGCAGATGCGTTATGACGTCGCTACAGATGTCGCCACCGTCGATTGGATCATTGACGCATTTCCGGCGGCGTCCCTCGATGCCTTCCCATCGGATAGCGGGGCGCCGAGCGAGGCCCCCATCTTCATCGTCGGCCTGCCGCGCAGCGGCACCACGCTCGTCGATCGAATTCTGGGCAGTCATTCGAAAGTCCATTCCGCCGGCGAACTCGATCATTTTGCGTTATGCATCGTCGACGCCGTGCGCCGTCGCAGCGGCGGGACGCCGTTGCCGCGCCGAGAGCTGGTCGCCCGGTCGGCAGAGTTGGATTTCCCGGCGCTCGGGCGCGAATATCTCGACAGGGCGCGGAACGCCGTGGCGAGCGCCGTTCGCTTCACCGATAAAATGCCGCTGAATTACCTTTATTGCGGATTGATTCGGCGGGCGCTGCCGAACGCGAAAATCGTGCATGTGTCGCGCCGGCCGATGGCCGCCTGCTATGCCATGTACAAGACTCTGTTCAAGGATGGGTATCCGTTCTCGTATGATCTCGGGGAAATCGGCCATTACTATGTCGGCTATCGGCGCTTGATGGATCATTGGCAAA
>DASYFQ010000300.1:0-19738 GCA_036498345.1 Steroidobacteraceae bacterium | reverse complement strand
AGAAAAGAGTCGGCCGTTAAGCCGGGTTCTGTCGTGGACAGTCATTCCTCTGGGATGCGCGTCGCCGCGCAGCTCTAGCGACCTACCCGGAAGCCTCATGTGGGCCACATGGTGCGGTCGACATGCACCGCGTGCTTCCCTATTTGGCCTTGCTCCAGGTGGGGTTTGCCGTGCCACGGATGTTGCCACCCGCGCGGTGCGCTCTTACCGCACCATTTCACCCTTACCGGCGCCGCTTGCGCGGCACTTAGGCGGTATCTTTCTGTTGCACTTTCCGTGGGCTCACGCCCCCCAGGCGTTACCTGGCACCTTGCCCTATGGAGCCCGGACTTTCCTCCATGTGCTTGCGCACACAGCGACTGCCTGGCCGACTCTTGGCGTGCACCATACAGGGTTTAGCGCTTGCGCGCCTTTCAACGGGCGTCTTTGAGCAGCAGCGCCCGCTTGTAGGCCTCGTTATCACGCGCCTCGGTAATTTGCGCGGCCAGGCGCGCCGCTTGCTTCAGGGGCAATTCGGCCAGAAGAACTTTGAGGGCGCGGTCGAGCGCGCCGCCATGGCCGTCGGCACCGCGATCATCCTCGGCGAGTGTTTGCGGCGCGCCGGCCACGACTAGAACGATCTCACCGCGAGTGAAATCAGAGTCGGACTCAGCGCGCTCGAGAAGATCGCGCAGCGAGCCGCGATACGTCATTTCATGCATCTTGGTGATTTCGCGCGCGACCGTGGCGCCGCGCTCGGCGCCGAAAACCGCGGCGCAATCTTCCAGCATTTCACGCACTCGATGCGGCGCCTCATACAACACCAGCGTGCGTGCTTCGGTCGCCAGCGACTGCAACCGCTTGCGCCGGGCGGCGCCGCGCGCCGGCAGAAACCCCTCGAAGCAAAAGCGATCCGTCGGCAGCGCCCCGATCGACAGCGCGGCGATCGCCGCGCAGGGCCCCGGGATGGAGACGATGTCGAAGCCGGCCGCCGCCACCGCGCGCACCAGCTCGAAGCCTGGATCGCTGATCGCGGGCGTGCCGGCGTCGCTCACCAGCGCCACGGAGGCGCCTTGCCGGAGGCGCTCGATGATGTCGCCCGCACGGTGTTGCTCATTGTGTTCGTGCAGCGACAGCTGCGGCGTTTGAATACCGAAAGCTTTGAGCAGAACGCCGGTATGACGCGTGTCCTCGGCTGCGATCACGGCACAGGACTGCAATGTCTCGCGCGCACGGGCACTCAAGTCGCCCAAATTGCCGATCGGAGTCGCGACGACGTAGAGCCGCCCGGGTGCCACAATACTCACTATAATCCGCGCCTGTATTCGAGGTTAGGAGCGCAGAGTATGGCAGTGATCTCTCGACGTCCACGGCTGGCGCTGTATGCGGCGCTCACGGTATCGCTGGTATTGGCTGCGTGCAGCCTGGTGAAGCCCGTGCAGCCCCCGGAGGACAATCAAGAGCGCGTGTCGCATCTGGTGCGCGACGGCAAGCACGCGGAAGCGGCGCAGGCCTACGCGGAACTCGCGACCCTGCAACCGGCCGAGCATGACAATTACGAGTTGCTGAGCGCCGAACAGTGGCTGGCCGCCGGCAATATCGCCGCCGCAAAACAGTCGTTCGCCGCCGTGTCGGCGGAGGCGCGCACCCGGCTGCCGGCCGAGCGAGCGCTGGTCGCCGCGGAAATCGCTTACGCGGAGAACGACGCCGCCCGCGCCATTCGCGAACTCGATCAAATTGCGGTGCCGACGTCGGCCGATCTGGCACAGAACTATTGGTGGATCCGCGGCCGCAGCGCCTTTCTCACCGGGCACCCGGTCGAAGGCACGCGTGCCTTGGTCGAGCGCGAGCGCTGGCTCAGCGATCCCGCCAGCCTGCGTGCGAATCGCACCGAGATCTACAGCAGGATTCGCGGCGCGGCGGAACGGGGCCAGTCGTTGAAAGCGCCGCCCAACACCGACCCCGTCGTCGTCGGATGGCTGGAATTGGGGCCCGTCGCCGTCGGACTCGCTCGCGATCCCATGCGCGCCGCCGCGGCGCTGGCCAATTGGAAGCGCCTCTTCCCGCAACATCCGGCGAACGACAGTGTGCTCGCCATGGCATCGACCCAGATCGCGGCCGCTACGGAATTTCCCAATCAGATCGCGCTGCTGCTGCCGCTGTCGGGCCGCGCCGAGGCCGTCGGTGTCGCGGTGCGCGACGGCTTCATTGCCGCCTATCTCGAACAGCCTCCGGCGACCCGGCCGCGCTTGAAAATCTACGACGTCGCCGCGGGATCGGTGGGCAACGCCTACACCCAGGCAATCTCGGAGGGCGCCAGCTTCGTCGTCGGTCCCCTCACCAAGGAAGATGTCGCCGCCGTGGTGCCCTTGAGCGATGGACGGACACCGGTGCTTGCCTTGAATTTTCTGGGCGGCTCGATGAGCACGCCGCACAATTTTTACCAGTATGCGCTGCTGCCCGAGGATGAGGCGCGCATCGTCGCCCGGCGCGCCGCCGCCGACGGCAGACTCAACGGAGTGGTCATCGTGCCGGGCAATGAGTGGGGCAATCGCGTCGCCGCCGCCTTTGCCGATGAGCTGACGCACCTCGGTGGTTCGGTGCTCGACAGCCGGCACTTCGAAACCGCTCAAGCCGACTTCTCCGACATCATCAAGCAGGTTCTACAAGTGCACGTCGTCAAGGGCGAGCCTTCCACGCATCGCACCGATGCCGCCTTCGTATTCGTGGCCGCCGGCAGCGCGGGCGTCGCGCGCCAGATCCTGCCGCAGTTGAAATTTCACTATGCGGGGGACGTGCCGGTGTATTCCACCTCGGACAGCTTCGAGCCGGACCCGACCGCGAACAGCGATCTCGACGGCATGCTGTTTCCCGACATGCCGTGGATGGTCGCGAACGATCCGGTGACCGCGCAGATTCGCGACGGCGTTCGCGCGGCGTGGCCGGCTCGGACCGCACGCCGCGATCGCCTGTACGCGTTTGGTTTCGACGCTTATCGCCTGGTGCCGGCGCTGCGCTCGCAGTCCCCCGCCGAGGCGGGCGAAATCTCGGGGGTGACCGGCAAATTGCATCTCGACGGCCAAAACCGAATCCGCCGCGATCTGGACTGGTCGCAGATCAGGAATGGAGTACCCAGCGCGTTATAGACCGTCCTGGACTAACGGTCGCGCACGCTGTTCCATACCGCGACGTCCCAGGCATTGTGAATGCCGATGAACACCAGCAGTACGGACACCGCGGCGACGCCGTACATGCCGGCTTCCGGTTGCCGCCAGATCAGAAATGCCGCTGCCAGGAGCGCACCGTAGGCGATCCCCGGCAGCACCACATGCCAAATCCAATCCTCGCGCACGGGAATGTACTCGCTCGCGATGCGCCTGATGCCCGCGGCGATGACGGCGACATAGATGAAGCCCGCGAAGCCTGCGGCGCCAAACCCGAGGCTCAAGCTCAGGACACCCTGCTGCGGCATGCTGAGGAAGGTGGCCAGTGCCAGCACGGCGCCGAAGTGAACGATGGTCGGGGTGACGAACATGCGCAGGCCCGCCACATTGACGCGCTTTGCGTCGGCGGACAGCGCGATGACGACGAACGTCAATCCCGTGAGGCCCGCTGCCGCAGATCCGGTGATCACATAAAAGTTCGCCCAGTCGGCGAGCAGCGGCGCCGTCATTCTCCGACCTCCGGCTCAAACGCTATGAAGCCGTTCCGAGACTTTCATCTTGCGTACTTCCCGGATCACATGTCAATGCTCGAACCGTTTCGCAACGAACCGGCCACATTCCCGTGTTGATCCCGGCGCCCCCGCCCGCGCACCCTCGAGCGCGTGTCCACTGATTCCCACTTGCGGCGCGGTACTGCCTCCGAACACCTCGCCGCCGACTATCTGCAAGCGCAAGGCCTCGTGGTGCTCGCCCGCAATGTGCGGTGCAGGGCCGGGGAACTCGATCTCGTGTGCCTGGACGACGGTGTGCTGGCGATCGTCGAGGTTAGGCAACGCGTAAGCATCGATTTCGGCGGAGCGCTCGCCTCGATCACCTGGCGCAAGCAGCGCAAAATCATTCGCGCCACTCAGTACTGCCTGCAGCGCAAGGCAGAGTGGCGCCGACATGTGATGCGCTTCGATGTGTTGGCCTTGCAAGGAGTGCCCGATGGCGCGCACCGCATCGTCTGGATCAAAGACGCCTTTCGGGCTACTTGACCACTTGCAGTTTGGGGCGCTTCGGTTTGGCGGCGCCGTCCTTCCCGGCGGCGGGCGCGGCGGGCGGCCCATCCGTGGGGTCAGGATCCGCATCGCCCTCGGGGAAAATCATGCCCTGGCCGGTCTCGCGCGCATATATGCCCAAAATGGCGCGCACCGGGACCTGCACGGCGAATCCGACGCCGCCGAAGCGTGCCTCGAAGCTGACGAAATCGTTGCCCAATTTCAGCATCTGGGTCGCGGAGAAGCTCACGTTGAGGACGATTTTGCCGTCCTTCACGAACTGGCGCGGCACGGTCACGCCTTCGGCGGCCGCATCGACGACGATGTGCGGCGTCTCGCCGCTGTCGGAAATCCACTCGTGCAAGGCGCGCAGCAGATAGGGGCGGCGCGGTTTCAATGTCGCATGTCCCGTTCGGCCGCGGACAGACAGGAGCGGAACGTGGAGCGCGCAAAAATCGAATTCATGTATTTCATGATGGGCTGAGCTTGCGCCGGCAACTCGATCCCGTAGCTCGGCAACCGCCACAAGATGGGTGCGATGCTGGCGTCGACCAGGGAAAATTCATCGCTCAGAAAGAACGGTTTCGCCTTGAACACTTCCGCGCTCGCGCAAATCGCCTCGCCCAGCACCTTGCGGCTATGGCCTGCCGTCTTGCTCTGGGGATCCGACTCGATATCGCGCGCCAAGCCATACCAGTCCCGCTCCACGCGATAAAGCGCCACGCGAAATTGGGCACGGGTCACCGGGTCGATGGGCATCAGAGGCGGATGCGGAAAGCGCTCGTCCAAGTACTCGATGATGACGCGCGAGTCGTACAACACCAGGTCTCGATCCACCAAGGTCGGCACACTGTGATAGGGATTGAGGTCGAGCAGATCTTCCGGCAAATCGTGCTGATCCACATTGACCAATTCGATCGCGATTCCCTTCTCGGCAAGGACCAAGCGCGTCCGGTGACTCCATGGGTCAGTTGGCGCGGAAAACAGGGTCATCACCGAGCGACGTGCCACTAACGCGATCTCCTAGGAGGATGAACAAACGGGAGTCCCCGCTGCAGCGTCAGTGGACATCCTTCCAATATTCTTTCTTCAGCAAGTAGGCGAACACGAAAAACACCAGCAAAAACAGCGTCACGAAAATGCCCATCGATTGGCGCTTCCCCTTGACGGGCTCGCCGGCGTAGTCGAGAAAATTCGCGATGTCCCGAACGAACTGATCATACTCTTCTGGCTTCAAGGCGCCCGGGGTCATTGTATCGACCCCCACCAGCACCATTCTGGCGCTGCCGTGATCGTCCGGCTCGTTCTTGAATACCGGCTTTTGCAAGCCGTGCAGCGGCGCCAGCACATCTGGCATTGCAACACTTGGCAAATACAGATTGTTCACACCCCAAGGACGAGTCTTGTCGACGTAAAAGCCCTTCATATACGAATAAAGGTAATCGACGCCGCGCGCCCGGGCAATGAGCGACAAATCCGGCGGCTGCTTCCCGAACCAGCCCTCGGAATCCTTCGGCATGGCCGAATTGACGGTATCGAAGGCCTTATCCGAGGTGAACATCAGGTTGCCCGCGAGTTCCGACTCGGGGATTTTGAGGTCCGTCGCCATCCGGTTGTACCGCAGATACTTGAGCGAGTGGCAGCCGGAGCAGTAATTCATGAAATTACGCGCGCCGCGCTGCAAGGACTCGGTATTGTCGATATCGGTGCCGGACGGCAGCAGCCGGATCCCCCCTTCCTCATCGGCCGCGGCCACCCCTGCGGAGAGAAGCGCGATCGTGATCAATACGCAGCTTTTAAACATGTCCCGTGACCCTTTCCGGCACCGGCTTCACGCTGTCGAATTTCGTGTACCAGGGCATCAGCAAAAAGAACGCAAAGTACAGCACCGTGCAGACCTTGGCCAACGTCGGGTAGATGCCGGACGGAGGCTTCAGGCCGCAGATTGCCAAGGCGATGAACGATAGAACGAAGATGGTCAACATGACCTTGTAGATGGGGCCGCGGTAGCGGATCGAGCGTACCGGCGATCGGTCCAGCCATGGCACGAAGAACAGCACGACGATGGAGGCGCCCATCACCAGCACGCCCCAGACCTGCGTTCCCGCGAACGAAGGCACGGCGCGCAACATGGCGTAAAATGGCGTGAAATACCATACCGGCGCGATATGGGGCGGCGTCTGCAGGGGGTTGGCGGCCTCGAAATTCGGCGATTCCAAGAACAGGCCCCCGAAGGTGGGCGCAAAGAAAATGACGCCGCAAAACAGCAGCAAGAATGCCGTGACGCCCATCAAGTCCTTCACCGTGTAGTAGGGATGAAACGGGATGCCGTCGAGGGGATGCCCCTGAGCGTCCTCGTGATCATGGATTTCGATGCCGTCGGGATTGTTGGAGCCGACTTCATGCAGAGCCATGAGGTGCGCTATCACCAGGAAAATCAGCGCCAACGGCAGCGCGGCCACATGCAGGGCGAAGAATCGGTTCAAGGTGGCATCGGCGATGTAGTAGTCGCCGCGGATCCATTCGACCAAGGCCCCGCCGATATAGGGCAGGCTGCCGAACAAGGACACGATGACCTGCGCGCCCCAGTAGCTCATGTTGCCCCAGGGCAGCACATAGCCCATGAAACCCTCGGCCATCAGCAGCAGGAAAATCAGACAGCCGAAGATCCAGACGAGCTCGCGGGGCCTGCGGTGCGAACCGTACAGCAGTGCGCGGAACATGTGCAGATAGATCACGATGAAGAACGCCGACGCACCGGTAGAGTGCAGGTAGCGGATCAGCCAGCCCCAATCGACGTCCCTCATGATGTATTCCACCGATGAGAACGCTTCGGCGGAAGACGGCTTGTAGTTCATCGTGAGGAATATCCCCGTCACCAGCTGGTTCACGAGGATCAACAATGCGAGCGAGCCGAAGTAGTACCAGAAATTGAAATTCTTCGGCGCGTAATACTCGGCGACCTGCTCTTTCCACATTTTGGTCAGCGGAAAGCGCTGATCGATCCAGCCGATCAAACTTCCGCCCTTGCTGCCGTCGGCGGACTCGGGTGCTGCTGCCACGCGTAAACCTCTCGTTGCTAAACTGTTTTGGGGGCGTCGTCGACGCCTATCGTGATGCGCGCATCGCTCGCGAACGCATAGGGCGGCACGGTCAGATTCTTGGGCGCCGGCATGCTCTTGAAGACTCGGCCCGATATGTCGTATTTCGAGCCGTGACACGGGCAATAGAAGCCGCCGGGCCAATTCGCGCCCAAGTCGGCGCCGGCCACTTGAAAGGAATTATTCGGTTCGAACGCCCCCAGGGGCGAGCAGCCGAGATGCGTGCAGACCGCGAGGCCCACCCAGTATTCGGGATTGCGCGCGCGCGCGGCGCCGCTGGATTTTATGTAATCGGGCTGCATGGAATCGTCCGACTTCGGATCGGCCAGCATCGCATCGTGGTTGCCCAGCTGATCGATCACGCTCTTGACCCGCCGCACGACGAACACGGCTTGACCGCGCCACACCACCTTCAACATCTGTCCGGCCTCGAGCTTGGATGCATCCACTGCCACCGGAGCGCCCAGCGCTTTGGCACGCGCACTGGGCTGCCACGACGCCAGGAAGGGAACCGCGGCGAAGGCGACGCCGATGGCTCCGGTGCCGACGGTGGCTGCCGTCAACAAGCGGCGCCGGCTATGGTCAACCCCATCATTCATTCGATCGCCCCTACGAAATGTTGACAAATCTTCACGCAAACCTCGCTGGCGGTAGTGTTTCCCAAAGAATATTGGGAGCGCATTATACACAGATAAGTGAGATTACCTCTTACGCCTCGAGGAGCGATATTAATTGCAGAACACTCGCGTCCTCGTGAGTTTTTTGATCAGAGCCGCGGTGGTCGGCCTGGCGGCGGCATTTCTCGTGGTGTGGTGGAAGCCCGCGCTCCTGGGAAGGACCGCCATTCCGCCGCAGACCGCGCCGGCCGGGTCATCCCGCCCAACGGTGGTCATGCAGAGCTTCGCCGATGCAGTGGCGCGGGCGGCTCCGGCGGTCGTGAACATCTACACCGCGCGCCTCGTCACCGAGCGCACCCAGGCGCCCACGCTCAATCAATTATTCGGCGATTTTTGGCCGAGCTATCGGCAGCGAGTCGAGCGTAGCTTGGGGTCCGGCGTCATCGTCGACGCCGCCGGGACCATCGTGACGAATCAGCACGTCATCGCGGGCGCCGACTCCATCCGGGTGCAGCTGGCCGACAGCCGCATCGCCGACGCGACCATCGTCGGGCAAGACCCCGATACGGATATTGCCATACTGCATCTGGCCATGGACAAGCTGCCCATCATGCCCGTGGGCCGCTCGGATACATTGCGGGTGGGCGATATCGTGCTCGCGATCGGCAATCCCTACGGCTTGAGTCAAACCGTCACGCAAGGCATCGTGAGCGCCACCGGCCGCGGTCAACTCGGGCTCGCGACGTTCGAGAATTTCATTCAAACCGATGCGGCCATCAATCTCGGCAATTCCGGCGGCGCGCTCATCGATGCCCAAGGCGACTTGGTCGGCATCAACACCGCCGTGCTGAATCGCGGCTACGGCGGACCCGAAGGAATCGGATTTGCGATTCCCGTCAATCTCGTGCGCGGCGTCATGGAGCAAATCCTGAAATCCGGTCACGTGGTGCGCGGCTGGCTGGGTTTCGTGCCGCAGGACTTGTCCGATGAGCAGGCGGCGCAGTTGGGGATCGCCGCGGGCGGCGGCGTCACGGTGGTGAATATTCTGGTGAACAGCCCGGCATTCGAGTCCGGAGTGCGGCCCGGCGACTTGATCACGGGATTTCAGGGTGAACCCGTGCGCAACTCACAAGACCTCGTGAGCCGCGTGGCCGCGCTGCCGCCGGGCGCTCTCGTGGATCTCGAAGGACGCCACGCCCGCGACCCCTACAAGGTCAAGCTAAAAGTGCTGGAGCGGCCCACCCGCCAGGTCCAGCCCCAATAGCTCGATCCCGGGCGCGGTCCTCAGGGCGTGCGCCGGATCTTCGCGCCCAATTGCTGCAGCTTCTCCTCGATCGCCTCATAGCCGCGGTCGATGTGATAGATGCGTTCAATTTCGGTGCGCCCGTCCGCCACGAGCGCCGCCAGCACCAGGCTGGCGGAGGCGCGGAGGTCAGTGGCCATCACGGGCGCCGCGGTGAGCCTTTCGACCCCCTTGATGATCGCGGTATTGCCCTCGAGCCGGATTTCCGCGCCCATGCGGCGCATTTCCAGCATGTGCATGAAGCGATTTTCGAAAATAGTTTCAATGATCGTGCCGACCCCGGTGGCGACGGTGTTGAGCGCGGCAAACTGCGCCTGCATATCCGTCGGGAATGCCGGATACGGCGCGGTGCGAATGTCGACCGCATCCGGTCTCCGTCCGCGCATGTCGACCTCCACCCAGGAGTCGCCGACCCCCACCTTGGCGCCGGCCTCTTGCAGCTTGCCGATGACCGCGTCCAAATGCTTGGGCTGGGTATGCTTGACCCGAATGTGGCCGCCGGTGATGGCGCCGGCGACCAGATACGTGCCGCTCTCGATACGATCGGGCAGCACTTCGTAGGCCGTACCATGCAGGCGCTCCACGCCCTCGATCACGATTTTGTCGGTGCCGGCACCCTTGATCTTGGCGCCCATCGCGATCAGGAATTGAGCCAGATCGACCACTTCAGGCTCGCGCGCGGCGTTCTCCAGCACGGTTTCGCCGTCCGCCAACGCCGCAGCCATCATGAGATTTTCGGTACCGGTGACCGTGACGGTTTCCAGCACCAGGCGCGCGCCCCGCAGGCGGCCCGCGCGCGCCTTGATGTAGCCGTTCTCGATATGAATATCCGCGCCCATCGCCTGCAAACCCGCCACATGGATATTGACCGGACGCGCGCCGATCGCGCACCCGCCCGGCAGCGACACATCGGCGGACCCAAAGCGCGCCAGCAGCGGCCCGAGGACCAGAATCGACGCGCGCATGGTTTTCACCAGCTGATAGGGCGCGAAATATTCCTTGATGGAGGATGCATCGACCTCGATGCGCATCTTCTCGTCGATGGTCACCGAGACGCCCATGCGCCCGAGCAATTCGATCATGGTGGTGACGTCCTGCAAGTGCGGGACGTTCGACACCGTCACCGGGCCGTCCGCCAGCAGGCACCCGGCCAATATCGGCAGCGTGGCGTTCTTGGCGCCCGAGATGCGGATCTCACCCTCGAGCGCAATTCCGCCCTGAATCTGTAGTTTATCCACGTAGCTTATCCATGTCCTTGGCGTGCAAATTCTTCCGGTGTGAACACCTGCAAGGCCAGCGCGTGAATCTCGTTGCCCACCGCCTGTCCCAAGGTGCCATAGACCAATTGATGGCGCTGCACGGATCGTTTGCCCGCAAATGCAGCCGCAATCACCACGGCCTCGAAATGAACATTGTCCTCGCTCTTGACGAGCGCCTTGCTGCCGGCCAAGCCGGCTTCGATGATTTGCGCTACCTGTTCCGGATTCATGCCCGCTCCTGCAAATTATCCAAGCTTACCCTGTATCATTCGTGCATGAATCTCGAGTTCACCGACGCGGGCCTCGTCGATCTCGGCCGCCAGGCGCTCACCGTCGAAATCGACGGTTTGCGCGCACAAGTGCCGCGCCTGGGGCCCGATTTTGCACGCGCGTGCCGCATATGCCTCAATTGCCGCGGACGCATCGTGGTCACCGGAATGGGCAAATCGGGCCATATCGGCGGCAAGATCGCGGCCACCCTGGCGAGTACCGGCACGCCGGCGTTCTTCGTGCATCCCGGCGAGGCGAGCCATGGCGACGTGGGCATGATAACGCGGGACGATGCCGTGCTTGCCCTGTCCAATTCCGGAGAAACCGACGAGATCCTCACCATCGTGCCGGTGATCGCGCGCCTAGGGGTCCCGTTGATCGCCTTTACGGGCAATTCGAACTCGGCACTCGCGCGCATCGCGACCGTGCACCTCGACATCGGCGTGCCGGCGGAGGCCTGCCCGCTCAACCTGGCCCCGACCGCCAGTACCACGGCGGCGTTGGCCGTGGGTGATGCGCTGGCCGTGGCGCTGCTGAAAGCGCGCGGCTTCACCGAGGAAGATTTCGCGCGCTCGCATCCCGCCGGAAGCTTGGGAAGGCGTTTGCTGCTGCATGTGAAGGATGTGATGCGCACCGGTGCCGACGTCCCCACCGTACGCGCCGGCACCCCCATGGCGGAGGGGCTGATGGAGGTGACCCGCAAGGGGCTCGGCATGACCGCCATCGTCGATGAGGATATGCGCGTGCTCGGCGTATTCACCGACGGCGATCTGCGGCGCGCGCTCGACGCTTCGGCCGACTTGCGTACCACCCGCATGGACCAGGTCATGAGCCGCCACCCGAAGACCGTGCGGCCGGCGACGCTGGCCGCGGAAGCGGTGCATCTGATGGAAACCCATCGCATCACCTCGCTGATCGTGGTCGATGCGGACGAAAAAATCGTGGGCGCGCTCAACGTGCACGACTTATTGCGCGCAGGTGTGGTTTGAAGGCGCGCAGGGCCACGCCGCTGGGACGAATCCAGCTCCTGATCTTGGACGTCGACGGCGTGCTCACCGACGGGCGCCTGTATTTCGCGGCGCGCGGCGAGGCTCTCAAGGTGTTCCACGTGCGCGACGGCCACGGCATCAAACTCCTGCTGGCCGCCGGCGTCGCAGTGGCGGCATTCAGCGGACGGCGCTCGGGCGCGGTGACTGCGCGCATGCGTGAACTGCGTGTGCCCCATGTCGTCCAGGCATGCAACGACAAGGTGGCCGCACTGCACCGCCTGACCGAGCGATTGGGATTGGACCCCTTGGACTGCGCCTGCATCTGCGATGACACACCCGATCTACCCCTGATGTCCGCGGTCGGGATGGCAGGCGCCGTGGCGGACGCGCACCCGGTGGTGCTGTCGGCGGCGCATTGGATCGCCCGGGCGAACGGCGGCCACGGAGCGGTGCGCGAGCTGTGCGATGCCGTGCTCCGCGCACGCGCGGGCCAGCGCTAATGCTGTTCAGGGTATTCACCGTGCTCGCGGTCCTGGCATTGTGCGTCAGTACGTGGATCTTGAGTACGCCGGCACGCCGGCCGCAAACTCAAATCGACGCCAAGCAGGCGGACTTGCCGGGCTACTACTTGAAGAACGCCGTGCTCACCGACTATGACCTCGCCGGCGACCCCAATATTCGCATCGAGGCCGAGCGTATCGACCAGATCGCGCATGGCAATGAGGTGGCGCTGTACAACGTCCGCGTGGCTTACCAGGCCCCGAACGGACAGTCCTGGTTGATGGTCGGGGATATGGCGCACGTCCAGCCGGGCGGCAAAGTGGTCGACGTGACCGGCAATGTGCGGCTGCAGGGCGACTCCGTCGGCCGCCAGGGCGCGCCCGTGGTACACACCGATACTTTGAGCTACGACGTTCCCGACGCCGTGGTCACCACCAAGAGCGACGTGCGCATCGATTTCGCGCAACATACTCTGACCGCGCACGGGCTCAACGCCAATTTGAAAGAGCGTACGATGCGCCTAGAATCGAAAGTGAATGGCCGCTTCCACCCTTAAAGCCTTCGCTTTGTTCGCACTCGCACTGCCGGCCTCCTCACAAGCCATCGCCGCCCACGTGGAGCAGCAAGCCATCTCGCTCGATGCGCAGTCCTCCGAACTGGATTACAAGAACAACAATCTGCTTTTTCACAAGGTGCGCATCACGCAGGGCAATATGTCGGTCGCCGCCGACCAGGCGCAGGCCACGGGCCTCGACTTTGAGAACAGCCACTGGGTGTTCCGCGGCAATGTAAAAATTACCATGGACCAAGGACAGCTAACCTCCGAGGAGGCCGAAATTACTTTTGCCAAAAAACTCCTGTCGAAGGCCATCGTCAACGGCAAGCCGGCGGCATTCGAGCAACACATCGCGAAAACCGGAAAATTGGCGCAGGGCCGCGCCGATTCCATCGACTATGACGTGGCGAAAGGGGTGGTGCATTTATCCCAAAATGCCTGGTTGAGTGATGGCCAGAACGAGATTCGGGGCGAGTCGCTGAAGTACAACGTGCTCGCGCAGAATATCGTCGCAGAGGCATCGGAACAGGGTTCCCAGCGCGTGCACATCATCATCACGCCGCCGGCCAACCCAAAACCATGAGCGTACTGCGAGCCCTGAACCTCGCCAAGAGTTACAAATCACGGCAGGTCGTACGGGATTTGTCCTTGGAGGTCGAGAGCGGCGAAGTCGTGGGCCTGCTGGGGCCGAACGGCGCCGGCAAGACCACCGCCTTCTACATGATCGTCGGCCTCACCCGCTGCGAGCAGGGCGAGATCTATTTGGACAACCGCGACATCAGCCGCCTGGCCTTGCACCGCCGTGCGCAGCTGGGCTTGGGCTACCTGCCCCAGGAACCTTCGGTGTTCCGCCGCCTCTCGGTGGCGGACAACATCATGGCCATCCTCGAAACCCGGCCGGGGCTCGACGAAGGGGGGCGCACCGCGCGCCTCAAGGAGCTGTTGGGGGAGCTGCATATCGGCCATGTGCGGGACAGCCTCGGGATGAGCCTCTCGGGCGGCGAGCGCCGGCGGGTGGAAATCGCCCGCGCTCTGGCGGCGGACCCGAGGTTCATCTTGCTGGACGAACCGTTCGCCGGCGTCGACCCCCTGTCGGTCGTCGATATTCAGCGAATAATCAAGCACTTGTCCGACAAGGGCATCGGCGTGCTGATAACCGATCATAATGTCAGGGAGACTCTCGGCATCTGTGCGCGCGCTTATATCGTGAGTCAGGGCACTGTGCTCGCCTCCGGATCTGCGGATCATATTCTTGCCAATCCGCAGGTTCGTGAGGTGTACTTGGGTCAGGATTTCAAACTGTAGGCTTGGATCTGAAAGATATATGTTGAAGCCAAGTCTGCAGCTTCGCATCGGTCAGCAGCTCACCATGACGCCGCAGCTGCAGCAGGCTATCCGGCTGTTGCAGCTGCCCTCGCTCGACCTGCAGGCGCACGTCCGCGAGACGCTCGAAACCAATGTGATGCTCGAGGCGGAAGAGGAGACCCCCGAGTCTCTGGGCGAGGCGGTGCGCGAGCGCGAAGACGCACCCGCCGAAGAAAAATACGCCGAGCTCGACGGCAATAGCACCCCCCCGGAGCAGCGCGAAGAGCCCGAGGTGGAGATTGCGGACGAAGCCTGGGGGGAGCAAGCCAGCGGTCCCTCGGATGCGCCCTGGTCGGGCGACGATGACCGCAACAGCGATTTCAGCGACCAGCACGGTCAGACCCTGCAGGAACAGCTCATCGAACAGCTGGAACTCGGCAAGCTGTCGGCCGTCGACATGGCGATCGCACGCGTCATCACCGACGCCATCACCGACGACGGGTATCTGAAGGACGATCTCGAGGATATCCGCTTGAGCTTGCTGCCCGAGATCGAAGCCACTCTGGGCCACGTGGAACGAATCCTGGCCATGGTCCAATCTCTGGAGCCCGCCGGCGTCGGCGCCCGCAACCTGGGCGAGTGCATTGCACTCCAGCTGCGGCAGCTCCATCCGGATACGCCGGCGCGGGATACCGCGATTCGCGTGGCGCTGGAACACCTGGACCTGGTCGCCGGCCAACAATTGGTGTTGCTGCGCAGGCAACTGCGCTGCAGTGAAAGCGATTTGGAAATGGCCTTGGCGCTGGTGCGCTCCTGTCATCCGCGGCCCGGGGCGGCGGTCAATCCGGCGCAGGCCGAATATGTGATTCCCGACGTCTTCGTGCGCCGCACCGAGCATGGCTGGATCGTCGAGATCAACCAAGCCACGGTGCCGCGGGTCCGCGTCAATCAAAGCTACGCGAACTTGATTTCCCGCGCTCCCGACCACGCCATGCTGCGCACTCAGCTGCAGGAGGCGCGCTGGCTGATGCGCAGCCTGGAGATTCGCAACGAGACCCTGATCAAGGTGGCGCGCTGTATCGTGCAGCGGCAGACGAGTTTTTTCGAATTGGGGGAGGAAGCCATGGAACCGCTCATCCTCAAGGACGTCGCGGAAGCCGTGGAAATGCACGAATCGACGATTTCGCGCGTCACCACCGCCAAATACATGCACACGCCGCGCGGCGTGTTCGAGTTCCGCTATTTCTTTTCCAGTCACGTCGAGGCGGCCGATGGCACGGAAATGTCTTCCACCGCCATTCGCGCCAAGATCAAGAAATTGATTTCGCAGGAGAATCCGGAGAATCCGTGGAGCGACAGCAAGCTCGCGGAAATTCTGTCGCAGGAAGGCATACCGGTGGCCAGGCGCACCGTTGCCAAATATCGCGAAGGCATGCAAATCGCGCCGTCCAACGAACGGAAGCGAGCGGCTGCCCGCGCGTCGTAAATGTAACTTAGGAGGAAGCACATGCAGCTCGATCTCAGCGGTCATCATGTGGAAGTCACCGATTCACTACGCGCTTATGTCATCAAGAAATTCGAGCGCATCTCACGGCACTTCGAACAGGTCATCGACATTCACTGTGTGCTCACCGTCGAAAAATTCGGCCACAAGGCCGAAGCCACCCTCATGCTGCGGGGAAACAAAATCTACGCGGATGCCACCGAAAACAACATGTACGCCTCCATCGACGCCCTGACCGACAAGCTCGATCGGTGCGTCAAGAAACACAAGGAAAAGGCCGCCGACCACCACGCCGTGGACGTGATCAAGGCCCGTTCGTCGGTTTGAGCCGGGCGCCCGCGTGTCGATGCGACTGATCATCGTGAGCGGGCTGTCGGGCTCGGGCAAGAGCGTCGCTCTGCACATGCTCGAGGACATCGACTTCTACTGTGTCGACAATATCCCCGCGGCGCTGCTCAAGGCCTTCATCTCACACACCGTCCGCGGCATGGGAGATACCTATCCCAGGACCGCGGTCGGTCTGGACGCCCGCAATCGGCCCAACGAAATCGAAACGATCCCGGCTCTCGTGGCCGAATTGCGGCGCAGCGGAATCAGCTGCGAGGTTCTCTACCTGCACGCCAGCGACGAAGTGCTGCTCAAACGCTTTGCCGAGACCCGGCGCAAGCACCCCCTGGTGGCGGGCGACGTCAGCTTACGCGAGGCGATCGCCTCGGAACGCAGGCTCCTGGAACCGATCACCACTGCGGCGGACTTGGTGGTGGACACGTCCCGCATGGGGGTCCATGCGCTGCGCGAACTGGTTCGCGAGCGCGTCGACCGGCGGCGAGAGGGACGCCTTTCCGTCATGTTCGAGTCGTTCGGCTACAAGCACGGCATACCGGGCGATGCGGATTTCGTCTTCGATGTACGCAGCCTGCCGAATCCCTACTGGGAGCATGCGCTGCGCCATCTCAACGGCCGCGACCCGCCGGTGATCGAGTATCTCTCGGGATATGCCAGCGTGCGCGGCATGATCGCCGACATGATCGAGTTCCTGGACCGGCGCGTCGGCGAATTCGCCCAGGCGAATCGCAGTTACCTGACCATTGCGGTCGGGTGCACGGGCGGCCAGCACCGCTCGGTGTACATTGCCGAGCAGCTCGCCGAGCATTTTCGAAAGAGCTACCCGCAAGTCCTCACCCGGCACGACTCCCTTCAAAAGCAGTGATGCGCCTCGCTGGGTGTCGCGGTGCGCCTCGCCGGGTGTCGCGGTGCCTCTATGCGGGTGTCGCGCGATATTGACGGGCACTGCCCAAGTCCAGAAACGCGCGTATCTCATCGGCGCGCGTCCGCGCGTCCTCATAACCCAGGGCGATCAATTCGCGGGTAAAGCCGCGTTCGAACAGCAGGTAGCTCAGCAATAGCGTGCTGGCCGCGGAGCTGCCGCCCATGGTGCGCATCAGGGCACGCAGGCTGCGCGGCAGTTCGTGGGCGTGCCGGCGCGCGATTTCGTTCACGTCGCGCGACGGGGTCAACACCATGAACTCGATGCGGCGCGCATCGTTGCTCTCGTTGTAACGGCCGATGCGCTCGAGATCCGCATGCAGCTGATCCATGAACAGCGAGTCCAGCATGAAGCCGAACATCTGCCCGAAGGTCGGTTCGACCGGGCGCCGGGGCGGGTTCGCGCCCGTCGAAGCAGGATCATTGACGCCGATGATGAACAGACGATTGGCGCCCAAGTGTATGGCGGGACTCAAGGGTGAGGTTTGACGCATGGCGCCGTCGCCGAAATATTGGTCGCCCAGCAGGACGGGACGAAACAAAAAAGGGATGGAGAGACTGGCCATCAAATGGTCCAGCGTCAGCTGCACCCGCGCCCCCTTGCGAAATACCCGCGCCCAAGGTTCGACCGCGGAGGCCGACGCGTAGAACGTTACGGAATCCGCATCGGCGTAGCACGTGGCGCAGATGCCGATGCCCTGCAGGTGCTTCTTGTACAGGCTTCGCGGGATGCCGTCGAAATGCAGCTGTTTGCGCAGCAGATTCCACAATGGCGTGTTGTCGAAGAACGCATGCGGCGGGTGCACCAGCCAGCCGCCGGTGATGAATGCCAGCATCCAGTGTAAACCGGACCGGAGCATGCTCACGGCATCGGCTTTGAACACATGGTGCACGCGAAAATCCCGCCACACCCGTTCGATGGCATAGACCGAATGCCTGAAGTGCGCCGCATCCGAGGCAAGAGCGATCGCGCTGACCGCGCCGGCCGACGTTCCGGTGATGATCGGAAACGGACACGCGGACCCGCGCCGCAAGAGTTCTGCGACACCTTTGAGCACACCGACCTGGTAAGCGGAACGCGCGCCGCCGCCGGTCAGCACCAGCCCCAGGTGAGATGTCGCGGCGGGCACAATGCTAGTATGCCATTGCCCGGTCGAGCTTTCGGGACCTGCATTACTCGGAGTCATTTAATGGCCAAGCACCATGGCAATGGAACGCGGATTGGGTCGCTGATCGCATTGTACTGCGCTTGCCTCGTTTCGGTCTCCGCCGTGTGGGCCGCGGCCCCGGAGGTCGGATCGGCCGCGCCGGGGTTTCATTTGCAGGACCAGGCCGGTGCCTGGCACGACTTGAACGAATATCGCGGCAAGTGGGTGGTGCTGTATTTCTACCCCAAGGACGACACCCCCGGCTGCACCACTCAGGCCTGCGAATTCCGCGATAATATCTTTGCATTCAACAAGGTCGGCGCCGTGATCCTCGGCATCAGCGTCGATGACGTCGCATCTCACAAGCAATTCGCGCAGGAGCACAGGCTGCCGTTCACGCTATTGGCGGACAGCAGCAAGGAAACCGCCAAAGCCTACGGCGTGCTGCACAGTGCGCTCGGATTGATGGAAATCGCCAGCCGCGAGACCTTCATCATCGATCCCCAAGGCCGCGTCGCGAAGCACTATGCGCCGGTCGACCCCAAGGGGCATTCGCAGATGGTGCTCGCGGACTTGAAGGCACTGCAAGCCCCCTAATTGGCGTCCACCAGGACTTGGTGCTTGATCAGCATACGGACTCCGCTCGCCCAGCCGTCGTCGCCGCCGGCGAAATTCGCCTCCTGCTGGTTGACCAGTTTTCCGCTTCGAGCGTCGCGAATCTGAATCACCACATAGTAGTCAGTCTGCGTGACTCTTCTCACTATTCCCATGAGCGACTGTTCGGCGCCGAGCTGCAACGCGATCCCGGCCTCGCACCCGTCGCAATTGCGTAGCGACTTCTCCGACACGGGCTTCGCGTCGACTTTACTCACATCGATGAGGCTGTAGCGTCCCGACTGAGCCAACATCCGCCGCGCCTCACTGCTGACTTTATCCATGGCGGCAGCGCTGCTGGTGGTCTTGCCCAAGTATGACGCCGCGGGACTGACATCCTCCAGCTCGAAATCGAATACCGCGATCTTGACGGGCGCTGATGAAGCGGCACTCAGCAGCAGGACGCCGACACACCCGAGCAGTTTTTTCATATTCAGAACCTCGCAGCGTCAGCTCAACGCACCGATCGCATCATCCAGCCCCGCCAAGGTCAACGGATACATGCGCCCCTCGAGCAGTTCGCGCGTGATCTCGATCGACGCGTTGTGCCGCCAGCGCGACTGGGGCTGCGGATTGATCCAGGCGAATTTCGGATAGTGTTTCATCAGGCGCGTGAGCCACACGCTGCCCGCCTCGGCATTCCAATGCTCGACGCTGCCGCCGGGCTGGGTGATCTCGTACGGGCTCATGGTCGCATCGCCCACCAAAATGAGCTTGTAATCGGTGCCGTAAGTGCGCATGACCTCGACGGTGCCGAGGTGTTGGTTGAACCGGCGCCGATTGTCCCGCCACAGCGCCTCATACACGAAATTGTGAAAATAATAGTGCTCGAGATGCTTGAATTCACTGCGCGCCGCGGAGAACAGTTCCTCGCAGGTCTTGATGTGATCATCCATCGAGCCGCCGATATCCAGCAGCAGCAGCACCTTCACCACGTTGTGGCGCTCAGCCTGCATCTTGATGTCCAGCCATCCGCCCGAGCGCGCGGTGGCGTCGATGGTGTCCGCCAGCGCCAGCTCATCCGGCGCGCCGCGCCGCGCGAAACGCCGCAGCCGGCGCAGCGCCATCTTGATGTTGCGCGT
>DASYFQ010000299.1:0-4808 GCA_036498345.1 Steroidobacteraceae bacterium | reverse complement strand
GGGTCCGTTGCGATCCGCAAAGACCGCCGAGTGGATGCGCAAGAACGTCCCCGGCATGCATGTTCCGGACTCGATCATCGAGCGCCTGAAGGGCGCCAAGGATCAGGCTCAGGAAGGCCGCAATATCTGCGTCGAATTGATTCAATCGATCCACGCCATGCACGGCGTTGCCGGCGTGCACATCATGGCGTACCGCCAGGAAGAGTCGGTGGCCGAGATCGTCGATCGGTCCGGCATCCTTCAAGGCCGCGCTCCCTGGTTTCCGGAGCGCGACAGTTTGCAAATATCTCACAGGACAACATCATGACCGACACCGTAGTCAGCTCAGCCACCCGGGAAGTCGTCATCGGCTTCAACCGTCCCTTCGTCATCATCGGCGAGCGCATCAATCCGACGGGACGCAAGATCCTCGCCGCTGAAATGGCGGCGGGCGACTTCACCCGCGTGGAGGCCGATGCGCGCGCCCAAGTCGAGGCCGGCGCGCACATGCTGGACGTCAATGCGGGCATTCCGCTCGCCGATGAGCCCGCAATTCTCGCGCGCGCGATCCAACTCGTGCAGTCGATCACCGACGTGCCGCTGTCCATCGACTCCTCCATCGTCGCCGCGCTCGAGGCCGGGCTTGCCGTCTACAAGGGCAAGGCCCTGGTCAATTCGGTGACGGGCGAGGACGAGCGGTTGGAAAGCGTGCTGCCGCTGGTCAAGAAATACGGTGCCGCGGTGATCGCGATTTCGAACGACGAGACCGGCATATCCGAAGATCCCGACGTGCGCTATGCGGTGGCGAAGAAAATCGTCGAGCGCGCGATGGACCACGGCATTCCCGCGTGCGACGTCGTCGTCGATCCCCTGGTCATGCCCATCGGCGCGATCAATCAGGCGGGCGTGCAGGTCATGCGCCTGGTTCACAGGCTGCGCACCGAGCTCAAGGTCAATACGTCGTGCGGCGCCTCGAACATCAGCTTCGGGTTGCCGTATCGCGACGGCATCAACAGCGCCTTCCTCACCATGGCGATGGGCGCCGGGATGACTTCGGCCATCACCAATCCGCTGCATGTCGAGGTCATCAAAGCTTGCATGGGCGCGGACGTCATGCTGGGACACGATCCCGATTGCGCGCGTTGGATTCGCCGCTTCCGCGATGCGGCTCCCGCCACGGGCGCCGCGAGCGCCACCGGCGCGCCGGGCGAAGCGCCGCGCGGCCGCCGCGAAGGCGGACATCGCCGCCGCCCGGCCTGAGGAACCGGCGACGCATGGCCGCTCGAGATCCCCTCGTCGTATTCACGCCCTCCGGCAAGCGCGGCAATTTTCCGGTCGGTACGCCGCTGCTGCAGGCTGCACGCAGCCTCGGCGTGGACATCGACTCCGTGTGCGGCGGCCGCGGTCTTTGCGGGCGCTGCCAGATATTGGTGGCGGAAGGCGAGTTCGCCAAGCATGGAGTCACCTCCTCGAGCGCCAGCCTGTCGCCGTTCAGCGAACCGGAAAAGCGCTTCTCGCGGCGTGTGCCCTTGGCGGAAGGCCGACGCCTGTCGTGCTCGGCGCGGGTCGAGGCCGACGTGGTCATCGACGTCCCCGCGAGCAGCCAGGTGCATCGTCAAGTGGTGCGCAAAGAAGCGGGCGCGCATGTGATCGAACTCGATCCGGTGGTGCGCCTGCATTACGTGCAGGTGAAGCAGCCGGACATGCACGATCCGTCCGGCGACCTGCGCCGGCTGTTCGAGGCGCTGGAATCCGAATGGAGCCTGAAGGACCTGACCTGCGACCTATCCGTGCTGCAAACGCTGCAGCCGACTTTGCGCTCCGGATCGTGGCAGGTCACCGTGGCGGTGCACGGCGCCAAGCAGATCATCGCAGTCTGGCCCGGTCTGCACGAACTCGCCTATGGGCTTGCGGTCGACGTCGGCTCCACCACGATTGCCGCCCACCTGTGTGATTTGGGGAGCGGGGAAGTCGTCGCCTCCGCGGGCGTCATGAATCCGCAGATCCGCTTCGGCGAGGATCTGATGAGCCGCGTCTCCTATTCGATGATGAACCCCGGCGGGGCAGCGCTGATGACCGCGGCCGTGCGCGAAGCGCTGTGCGGGCTCGCAGTGGATGTGGCGCACCAGGCCGGCATCACCCACGAGGACATTCTCGAGGCGACGGTGGTCGGCAACCCGATCATGCATCACCTGCTGCTCGGCATCGATCCGGTGGAACTCGGCGGCGCGCCGTTTGCGCTCGCCACCGATCACTCGCTAACCCTGCGGGCGAATGTCATCGATTTCAAATTGAACCGCAACGCGCGAGTCTATGTGCTGCCGTGCATTGCCGGCCACGTGGGCGCGGATGCGGCGGGAATGGTGCTGGCCGAGCGGCCGGATCTCGCCGACGAGATGACGCTGCTGGTGGATGTGGGCACGAACGCAGAAATCGTGCTGGGGAACAACCGGCGTCTCGTCGCCTGTTCCAGCCCCACCGGCCCGGCGTTCGAGGGCGCCCAGATCAGCTGCGGTCAACGCGCGGCGCCGGGAGCGATCGAACGCGTGCGCATCGACCGCGAGACTCTCGACGCCCGATTCAAGGTGATCGGCTCCGATCTGTGGTCCGACGACCCGGGTTTCAACGAGGCCACGGCGGCCACGGGCATCACCGGCGTGTGCGGATCCGGCATCATCGAGGTCATCGCGGAAATGTACCTGGCCGGCATCATCAACCAGGACGGCGTCCTCGACGGCCGACTGGCCGCGCGCTCGCCGCGCGTCGTCGAGAATGGCCGTACTTTCGCGTATGTGCTGCATCGAGGCGCCGTCGAGATGAAGATCACTCAAACCGACGTTCGCGCGATTCAACTGGCGAAGGCCGCGCTCTATGCCGGCGTCGCGCTGCTCATGGATCGGCTGGGCATCGATCGCCTCGACCGTATCCGGCTCGCCGGGGCATTCGGCAGCCATATCGACGTCAAGTACGCGATGATTCTCGGGATGGTTCCCGACTGCGATCTCGCGCAAGTACGTTCGGCCGGCAATGCGGCGGGAACCGGCGCGCGTATTGCGCTGCTCGACGCAGCTTCGCGCGGCGTCATCGAGACCCTGGTCAGGCGCATCGAGAAAGTGGAAACCGCGATCGAGCCGCGTTTTCAACAGCACTTCGTCGAGGCCATGGCGATTCCTCACAAGACCGCCGGCTATGTGAATCTACGCAAAGCAGTCGATCTGCCCGCACCCAAGGAATCTGCGAGCCAAAGCGAGACTCGCGGCCGGCGGCCGCGCCGCGTGGATCCCTCGAAGACGGACTAAGTCGGCCGTCAGGCCGACTCGTCGCCTGAAGGGGCATATAGGGGGCAGGGTGCACCATAGGAGGCAGGGTGGTGCACCGTAGGGGCAGAGGTGCACCATAGGGACAGGGTGCACCATCGGGGGCAGAGGTGCACCATAGGGGCACTATTTCAGTCCCGATTGGCTTGGCCGGATCGCGGGGAACCGTGAAAAAAAAGGCCTCTCCCGACGAAAGCCCTAGGGATGGGGTCGCGATAGGGATGGGTCGCGAGGTGGACTTCGCCACATAAGGGGGAGAGGCCTTGTGGACAGGCTATGCGGACATGGTTACGAATCGATTCCAGTCGGCTCTCCAACTGTTACATATGTAACCGCAGGACGCCTGGTCGAGGCGCTCCGCCATCGACCGACATTCACAGGAGAAATGCTTCGTAGGATTGTTGAAAGTAGTTCAACATGTGGCGCGGAACGAGCGGATGCCGCCGATCCGGCTGCGGCCGCGACATGAAGCATTGCAAGGCGTGGGTCTTGGCTCTTCGGGCTTCCGAATCCAAGGGAAATTTCCCCCAACTGACCTCGCGAAACTCGGTCGGATCTGCGCGGTGCCAGGTCAAGATCGGATATCGCGCCAGCGAAATGTTTCGCGACCGAGCAATTTCGCAGCACACGCTGCCCACGACGTCGTTGTCCGGGTGACCATCGCGTTCGTAGGGCGCTATCATGGTCATTGCCGGCTCGATCAGCGACAGGATCGCATTACGCAGTTTGTTTTGAAACTCGGCGACCCGCCCATCCGGAATTCCCAGCCGCACCACGGAGACGTGAGTGGCGCACAGCTTGCGCAATGCCTCCTTCAACTCCTCTCGGCGTATGCGATCGAGGTTCTCGCGCGCGGGCAGCGCGGCTTCGCCGTCGGTCACGCTCAGCACGGTTACGGCTCTTCCCATTCCCGCCCAGGTGTGTATGAGTCCGCCCGCCCCCATGATCTCATCGTCGGGATGAGGCGCCACGACCAGCAACGGTCCTTCCGCCGGCGCCCAGTCTGACCGGCGAAACAGGTGCTGCGCCCACGCGCGCTCCGATGTTCCGGGCGGCGCTGGCGCGGGAGAATTGGGTTTGCGCGAAAACGGCATGGCTAATGATCGCGCGATGCCGGCTCGGTGCCTGTCAGCCGATGTGCTATTTCGATGTAGGAATGTGTCCCGGATCCAGCGACACGGCGGTCAAAGCGTCGCGCAATTCCTCCATTCGATACGGCTTGGGAATGATTTTGATCTGATGGACGGTCGCACTGCGGCTGGCTGCCTCGGCGTAGCCGCTGGTCAAGAGTACCGGTAGATTGGGACGCCGGCGTCGTATTTCCTGCGCCAATTCGACGCCGTTCATGGGTCCGGGCATCATGACGTCGGAGAAGACGATGTCGATTTCGCGCTTGTTGGCGAGCGCTCCCAGCGCGGCTTCGGCGCTCGCCACCCGCGTCGTCTCGTATCCCAGCTCATTGATCATTTCGACGGTGAGCGCGGCCACCTCATCATCATCCTCGACCAGCAG
>DASYFQ010000298.1:0-39151 GCA_036498345.1 Steroidobacteraceae bacterium | reverse complement strand
ACCAGCGTTTGGGCCGCGAGACGAGAGTCGGTAATGACCACGGAGCGGCTATTGTAGCGGTTGATTTCCGCGGCGGCCTCGCCCAGCGTTCGGCCGCCGAGGTCGACAACCCCCGATTTCCAGTCGATCGCCCGTTCAATTTGCAGCGCGGTCAAAATTTGGGGAGGCGCAATGGTCTTGCCGCTGAGCGACGTTGCCGTGCCGGCCTTGAGGCGCACCGCGGATTCAGGCCGGTGAGTCTCGTACCAAACATCGACCGCCCCCGTGGTCACCGTCACGTCGACATCATCGTCGGAGCGCCGCCGGACCAGAAATGCCGTGCCGACGGCGCGCACCCGCATGTTTCCCGCCTGCACGACAAATGGGCGCTTGGGATCTTTGGCGACCTCAAACAGTGCTTCGCCTGATTCGAGGCGGACGATGCGGGCCTGCGCCTCGTACTCGACGTCTATTCGGCTGCTGGTATTCAGTGTGACACGGGATCCATCATTGAGCGGCACCTGTCGAATTTCGCCCACCGTGGTGCTCAGGTGGTGTCGGGTATGAACAAATCCTATTCCCACGGATGCAATCACCGCCAACAACGCTGCGCCGTACGCTCCGGCCGTCAAGCGCCGCGACTTGACCATGGGCGGGGGGCGGCGCGCTTCCTCGGCGATCCGAAATACTTGCGCGCGATCGAGGTTCCTCCACACGGCCTGTGCGCGCGCCAGCGCCCCCCTGCAGCGTTTGTCCGTGCCAAGCCATTGCTCGAGAGCAAGAGTTTCGTCTTCCTCGAGGCCCCGATCGATCTTGGCAACCCATTCGGAAGCGGCACAGTCGATTGTGTCGGCACTGTCCAGCATCCTAGTAGTCCGCCCTTTTTGCCGCTATCGCCATGGGTGCATTCCGCGCCGTCCCGTCCTCGGATTTGAGCTGAAGCAATATGATGCGAAGCCCGCGCGCAATTTGCTTTTCAACCGTGTTTTCGCTGACCCGCAGCCTTTCCGCAATCACTTTCTGGGGCAGATTGTCGATCTTGCGCATGACGAATATGGTACGGCTGGGTTCGGGCAATCGAGTGATGGCCCGATACAGGGATTCGAGATCCTGTCGGCCCGATAGAATTCGTTCGGGCGTGAGGCCCTCCTGCGGCTCGGGAAGCGCCGCTGCCTTCCCCGCCATTCCGCCGTTCGCGACGGTAGCGCGGCGAAGATACTCGGCGATGACGCTTTTGATGACTTGATAGAAATACGCTTTGGGGTTCACGATGCGCGACACATCCGCCAGGCTCGACAGGATCGCATAGGCCTCTTGGATGACATCGTCGGCCTCGAGCCCGGGAGGCGCCACGCGCCTCAGCCACCCCCGAGACTCGATCTCCCAGGGCATGACGTGAATCGCCAGCCACCGCGCGCGGTCGATCGGTTCGTCAATCATCAAAGCCACCCCAGTCGGTTAGGCGGTCATCCCGGACCTTGCGACGTGAAACCCGGTTCAGTGCGGGACTATGACACGCGCATCGGGCCGCAACAACGCTTCGCGATCCTGGTCACAAATCTGCGTCGGCGACGGGTTAGTGCCGCGGTAAGGGGCTGAGAATATCCGGCGGCCGCGTGTCGGGCATGTCCTCGAGGACGACGCCTTTGGTCTCCCGCACGCAGCGAAACACCGTCAAATACGAGGCCATCATCGCAACCGTATAGATGCCAAATATGCCGCTCAAGCCTACCGTCGAGAGCAATCCGGGAAACGTCGTGGTCACGATGAAAGCGGTAACCCACTGAGTGCCGGCGCTGATGGCAAGACCGGGCGCTCTGATCCGGTTGGGGAACATCTCGCCGAGCAATACCCATACGACGGGGCCCCATGACACTCCAAATGCAAAGATGAACAAATGCTCTGCCACCAGCGTAATTTGAGCTTCGGCGCTGTTCATGACCAATACGCCCTGTGAGTCGTGGGCGCTGAAAACGAATACTGCCGTCAGAATCATCAGCATCGAACTCATGACCGCAGACCCGCCGAGTAGCAGGGGTCGCCGGCCAATTCTATCGACCAGCACCATCGAAACCAACGTCGAGACCACCAGCACGGCTCCCAACGTCACGTTGATCAGCAGCCCATGCTCTTCGCTGAAACCCGCCGCGGCCCACAGGTATTCCCCGAAATACATCACGGCGTTTATTCCGGAAGCCTGCTGGAAGAACGCGAGTGCGATACCGATCCATACGATCGGTAAGAAATTCCTGGCGCCGGGCACCCGTAAATTCGACGACAGCGGCCGATCACGGGTACTCACCGTATTGCGAATCTCTGCGATCGTTGCATCCAGATCGACGCTCGCGCCCCACAAGCGCCGCATCATGAGCCGCGCAGCGGCCTCGCGGCCCTTGGCGACGAGATAGCGCGGTGATTCCGGCAGAGCCAGGCTGCTGAAGAGATAAAATAAGCTTGGAATCAGCTGGACCCAGTACATCCAGCGCCAGGCGTGTGCACCCAGCAGCCACGGCGCTCCGGCTCCGCCCGCCGCGTGTGCGATGAGGTAATTACTGAGGAATGCGCACTGCAAACCGAGCACGATGGCGAGCTGCTGCAGCGTCGTGAGCCGGCCTCGAATCTCCGCCGGAGAAACTTCCGCGATATATGCAGGCGCGACGACGGAGGCAGCCCCGACGCCGAATCCGCCAATCAGCCGAAAAATAAAGAACACCTCAGCTGAGCGCGAGGCGCCTGCGCCCGCAGCCCCCGCGCCGAAAAGTACCGCGGTGAGCAACATCAGCGGCTTGCGGCCCATTCTTTCGGCGTACTGGCCGGCCAGCAAGGCGCCGATTGCCGATCCGATCAATACGGATGCCACCGAGAATCCGGTCCCGACACCGGATGATCCGAACTCCTTGCTCAATGCGGCAACGGTGCCGTTGATTACCGAAGCGTCGAAACCGAAGAGAAATCCGGCCAGTGTCGCCACCATGGACACGAACACGAGGTACGCGAGCGGCCTATCGGTTGTTTGCGAACGCATCGGAAGCCGGGTCAGCCTACATTCGCCGCACGAGGGTCGCCCCACCGTCTATCAGCAATGTCGTGCCCGTGACGTACGCGCCGTCGTCGCTGGCCAGGAACAAGAAGCTTCCGGCGACCTCCTCCGCGCTGCACATGCGGCCGACCGGCACGGTCTTGTCTACCAGCTCGGCGAACTTCTTATTGCCATCGTAAATCCGCTTGGTGAGACCCGCATAGACCATTCCCGGCGCAACCACGGATACGGCAATTCCCTCCGGTGCCAGCTCCTGCGCCATGACCTTCGCCATCATTTGCTGGCCGGCTTTGCTCGTACAATAGCTGGTGCCGTTTGGCCACGGCATGTCTTGCACCCAGGATCCGGTGAACAAAATAGTGCCGCGGCGGTGCGCCTTGCGGCGATTTTTCCGCATGATCCGCGCCGCACGCTGCGCGGTGAGGAAGCTGCCGGTCAGATTTACCGCGAGGGTGCGAGCCCAAGCCTGTTCCGTGGCGGTAAGGAACCGTTCGTTGAGCGCTATTCCCGCGTTGCAGACGACGGTATCGAGTCTTCCAAGGAACTTGATTGCCGCGGCAAAGGCCGCATCGACCGATGCCGACCGCGTGACATCGCATGAGACAAAGGAAGCATTCGGGGAATTGAGCTTGCTCTTGACTACCTCATTGCCTTTTTTCGCGCTGAGGAGGTCTGCCAACATGACGCGCGCACCGGCTTCCAAAAAGCGCTTGGCGACCGCGAGCCCTATGTCGCCGCAACCGCCGGTGATGAATACACCCGATTTGTCAATGCCGCGCATGGATTGCTGATGCTCCTGTCTGCGTGAAACTCAATAGCCTGGGTTCCGTCGTTTCGCGGGCAGACTTAAAATGATAACGTTATCACTACCTGCTGGCAAGACCCCGAGCCCCAATCAGTATACGGCGTTGCGCACTACGGTGAAAACGCGTGACCCGCTCACCATTTTGCCGAGATCTGCTCCAAACGATCGGCCAGCTCGAATTTTAGACGCGCCAATTGCTCATGTTCTTCGACGGCGGGCGTAATGACGGCAAGATGACTATCGCGGGGTGCATAACCGATGACCCGGCGGGTCTGCTCGATGTCCCATCGCATACCGGGATTATCCGACATGAGATTCAACACGGCATAAGGAACATGTTCGGCGAGCGCGGCGCGCTCCATGCCCTGACAGAGATCGCGATCGCTCAGCCACATTTGCTGACCCCAGATTCCGTGTTCGATTTGCGGACCCGGCTTATTGCCCGGGATATGCTGACAGCAGCCAATTCGCAATGCGATGAAGGAAATCCCGGTTTGCTGCATCAACTGCCGCCCTGCCCGCTCGCAGAGGAGTTTGCCGCAGCCGTAGGGGTTGATCGGCCGAGGTTCGAGTTCCGTGGTCAGGCGCTCGGATCCGAAGCGATACCCTGCCATTACCCAGTTTGAGCTCGCAAATACGATTCTCTTGGCAAGGTGATCGTGAGCAGCTCGAAACACGTTGAGTGTTAGATCAATGTTGAATCGCTGAACGGACGCCCACGAGGCCGTTGCGTAAGGATCTCCCGCCAAATGAATCACTGCGTCCACGTTCTCGAACTGCCGTGCCCAAGTCTCATCATAATGGCTAAGATCAGCGGCCATGACTTGCGGGTCCTTGCTCGGATTCAGGCACAGCAATCGCAGGCGGATGCCGCGATCGGCAAAGTGTTTTCGCACCTTGGTTCCGGTACTGCCGGTGGCGCCGGTAACGAGTACTGTCTTGCTCACGGATTGCAATCCTCGACGCGGTCTATCAATTAGCAAATGATAACGGTACCATAACAATGTCCACAAGCGATTCCGAGACCAGCATGCCAGACAAAGCGGGCCAGAGCTCACCCACTCATACCGATAGTGCAGTCATGACCCGCCGCAGCGTGCTCAGCTTGGGCGTTGCCACGGTCATTCTTGCCAGCTGCCGTCAACTCGGCGGCAAAGGGAATGCCGATGCTTCGGCGCTGGCCAATCAAGGTTCGGTGGTCGAATTCTCGGCCGCCGCCGACGGAACGGCGCTTGCGTCTTTCAGGAATGCCGCGACTCATTTCGAGTGGGCCACACCGGCGAAGGCCTTCACGCCGACTTTCAAATACGCGGACGGCGCGTCTGCGTCCTGGCATCCCTTGCCCATCAAATCCAGCCGGAACGACATTACGATCCGCGCCAGATCTACGGGCAGCGTCGAAGGGCAATTGAATCTGCTGGCTTACCCCGACACGGGCGCCTTTCGGTGGCAGCAGAATTTCCTGAATACCGGACCTGACCTCATTCGTGAAATCACCAGCATCAGTGCTCTCGATCTCGATCTAAGACCCGACCTCGGCCCGCTGGCGGTTCATTGTGTCCGCCGAGACAACGACTACAGCCGGGAAGCGCAACCTTTCAGAACTCATCTCGAAATCCAGGGCGGTGGGTGGAACTCGCCGATCTATACCGGCTTGATCGTGGTCGAGGCCGTCGGCCGATCGGAATTTTTGGTCATTGGCGTGCAGCAGGAACGTGGGTGGACCTTCTCGCTCGATCAGCTTCATGACCGGCTGCGATTGAGCGTCACCCTCCATGAGATGGAAAAGAATATCGCACCGCAGGGCTGCCTCAGCGCATGTCCGATCTTCATCGGCGCAAGCGGTGGAGATCTAGATACGGCCGTCAATGTGGCCCTGGACCATCTACGCACGCGTATTCTGGCGCCCCCTCTCGATGGCGCGCCCTGGGTCAGCTACAACATCTGGTCGACGGACGCCAAAGATGTTGAGAAGAACATTTTGGATGAGATCCCGTTTGCCGCCGCCATGGGCGTGGACTTATTTTATCTCGATGCCTCCTGGTACAAGGGCTCGTCGACGCGAGGCAATGGCGATTGGGGCAAGGGGCTTGGGTCGTACACGGAGGATCGCTCGAAGTTTCCGCATGGATTGAGGTATTTGTCGGACCAAGTACATGCCGCCGGCATGAAGTTCGGGCTCTGGGTGGGACCCAACATCGTCGATGCGTCTTTGGTTCCTCACGAAGCATCCCCCTCATGGCTTGCCTTGGTCGATGGAAAGCCGGCGGAACTCGCCATTCCCACGTGGGAAAACAAGTGCCTGCAGGTATGCCTTGGATCGACTGAATATGCCGAGCATTTGAAGCACAGCCTGGCCAAATTGGTCGAAGACTATAATCTCGACTGGATCAAGTGGGATAACTCCGGTATCCCCGCACTTCCCGCACGTTGCAATAGAAGCGACCATGGCCATGCTCAGAACGACGGCAGTGCATCGGCGCTCGCCAATGAATACGCGATATTCGACCACCTGCACCAGAAATTTCCCAAGCTTGCCCTGGAACAATGCGGCTACGGAAGCCGCCTGGACTATGGATTGGCAGGGAGCATACGCGCAAACTGGTGCAGCGACACGTGTTACCCAGCCTCGCGGCTCCGATCCAATTCTCTGGTCTGCGCCACCGTTTATCCGTCGGCATACAATGCCGCATGGATAGTCAACGAGGACAGGGAATTGTTCGATGCCAAGTCCGAGGCAATCATCGACGCCGCCATTCGCAGCCGCATGATCGGACTGTTCGGGGTCGGCACATTGAACGGACAGATGTCCCAGCGCGCCTCTTTGTATCCGAAGAAAATTCTCGATCGCTTGGCGGTAAACGTCGGTCTCTACAAGCGTTTTAGGCACTTGCTGTTTCAACGAGTCAGCTTTCCCTACAAGCCATACGGTACCGACCCTCAGGGATGGCAAGCGATACAATTCACCAACACCGCGGGATCAGAGGCCGTGCTTCTGTGCTTTCGCGCATCCAGTACGCAGATAACGTCGCTATTGGCGCTGAGCAGATTGCAGCCGCTCAAATCCTATCGTGTGAGATTGAGTGACGGCGCGACGGAATCCATCATGAGCGGCAAAGAACTGATGGAGACGGGAATTTACCTGTCGTTGCCGGAGATGGGCGCGTCCGAAATTGTGCAGATCCATGAGGCCTAGAACTGTGCCGGTCCGTGTCCCATGGAGAACCGCTTTCGATCAGCCGAAAAACGCTTCCTCCTGACCCTGGACGTCCAGCCGTACACGGAACAAGTCGCCGGCCATAGGCTGTTGCCCGAGCTCGTCCGCTGTCAGCCCAAGGCGAGCGCTCGTCACGTACAGCTCGTCGCGATCCGCGCCGCCGAACGCACATGCGGTGGGATTCGCGACCGGAAATCGTATTTCGCGTTCTGGTTTGCCATCCGGATCGTAGCGGACGACTTTCCACCCGCCCCAGAAAGCGACCAAAACATGTCCCTCGGAGTCCACCGCAAGGCCGTCGGGGAAGCCGTCCGCCTCGACGGTGCGCACGAAAACACGGCGGTTGCTGATCAAGCCCGTGGTTGCGGAATAGTCGTACGCGTAGATGGCTCGACGGAAAGTGTCGATGAAATAAAAAGTCCGCTGGTCGGGCGCCCACCCGAGTCCGTTTGAAACGGTGAATCCCGTGTCCATCGTGTGCACGCTGCCGTCGGGGTCGAATCGGTACAACGATCCATGAGGCTCATCCTGTTTCTCTGAATTCATGCTTCCGACCCAGAACCGGCCGTGGGCATCGACGGCTCCGTCGTTGAGACGCATGGGCGGCCGGCCCTCGAGAGAGGTAACCGTGCTCAACTTCTTGGTAGACAGGTTGAAAGTGGCAATCTGTCCGCGCGTTGCCACGATGAGGTCGCCGGTTCGCCGGAATCCCAACGCGGTTACCGGAGCCTCGGTTGGGTAGGTAAGCAGCTCTTGCGTAGCCGGATGCCAACTATGAATGTTCTGATTCTCGATGAAGTCCACCCAGTAGAGCCGCTGTTCCGCCGCATTCCACCGTGGACCTTCGCCGATCACATTACTCACCTTGGCCGCATTTTCCACTTTCATCGTCATCCCTTCCTGCTGGTACGCACTTGAACTAGAGGACTGGCGAGGAGTTCCTCCCGCAGCGCCGTTCCAAGCCCCGGGCGGCGGGGAATGCTGGCGCGCCCTGCATTGATCTCGATGTTCTCCGTGTAGACATCTGCATACCAGCCGCCGTTATAAAAGCCGCGCACCGTTTCCAATATCATTGCGTTCATGCTTGCCGTGCAAAGGTGCAGGTTGGCGTACAGCGCCACGAGGCCGGTACAATCATGCGGCGCGATCGACAGGTGATAGGCGTCCGCCATAATTGCGATCTTCTTCCCCTCCGTCAGGCCGCCGGTCCAGATGAGATCGGGCATGATCACGTGCGCGGCGCCTTTTTCGAGGACGTCGCGGAAGGCGTGGCGGGTAATCAGCCGCTCACTGATGCTGTGGGGAACCCGTGTTTCCTGAGAAAGCCGCAGCAGATCCTGCGCGCTCTCCGGCTTGATCATGTCTTCCATCCAAAGTACGTGGTAGGGCTCGAGCGCCCGGCCGATACGAATGGCGTTGTTCAAGTCCCAGCGGCTGTGGCCCTCGATCATGATCTCCATTCGATCGCCGACACTGTCGCGGATGCGCTTGACGCACTCGAGCCCGGTCTGCAAGTCGCGCTCCGAGAGATAGGAACCGGAGTGCCCGGTCGCCAGCCAGCCCGCCGGACCGGTGTGAGTGCCGCTGCGAAACTTCGGAGCAAATTGATCCCAAGGCCACATCTTTAATGCCGTGATGCCCTCATCCAGCAAGCTCTTCGCGAGCACCTCGGGCTCCCTCATGAATCCGTGCTGGTCGCGGTATCGGCCGCTGTCGACGCAGGTGTTGTAAACCGGGATATCGGCTCGGCATTCTCCGCCCAACAGGTTATAGATCGGCTGGCCGGTCAATTGTCCCTTGAGATCCCACAGCGCAATATCCAGCGCGGAAAGCGCCCGCATTTCGGCGCCGGCGTAGCCGTAGAAATTGGCCCAACTGAACACCGTGTCCCATATGTGCTCGGTATTGAAAACCGGCTGATCCAGCACGAAGTCGGCGATCATGTCGTGAATGACCGCCTCCACGGCGCCCGGCAGATAGTACGTCTCGCCCAAACCGACCATGCCGTTGTCGGTATGCACCCGGACCCACAGGATGTTCGGCTGCGCCTGGTAACGAATGGTCTCTATGGCTCGGACTTTGCTCATGGTAGGTTCGCCGGTTGCAGATACGTACACATCATATGGCTGGCCACGCCGGGCCGGTGAGGATTGCCGCGATCGCGCACATTCGCATGCGAACCCAGTTCCATCTAGAATCGACTGCCATGGCCGTTAAGAAGAAACGTAGACGCTCAGCCGACGCGCCCCACAACGTGAGGACCATCGCACAGGCGGCGGGCCTATCCCCGATTACCGTTTCCCGCGCCTTCCGAAACCCCGGCAAGCTCGCTCCGGCCACCCTGGCGCGCATCATGAAGGTCGCCGAAGGGGTCGGATTTGTTCCGGACCAGATCGCGTCATCGATGCGCAGCAGCAGCTCTCTCGTGGGCACCATCGTACCGCCGCTCATCAACTCAGGCATCGCCGAACAGGTCCAAGGGATGTCCGACGCGTGCCAGGAACGCAACTTGCAGCTTCTACTGATCCAGGGCGACTTCGCCGTCGATGCAGAGGAGCGCGCAATTCGGACTCTGCTGGGGTGGCGCCCCGCCGGCCTCGTTCTCCAGGCTTTCGTGCAGAGCCCGCGCGCAGTCACTCTGTTGCGCTCGAATGGTCTCCCGGTCATCGAGATCAGCGAGATCGCAGGCCGCGATCCGATCGATATCGCGGTGGGCGTATCGAATTTCGATACGGCGTTCAGCATGACCACACGATTGGCCGAGATCGGATACAAGCGAATTGCGTTTGTGTCAGCGCCCATACACGGCAACGACCGCTTGCAGCAGCGGCGCATCGGATATCGAAAAGCCCTGGAAAGCAGGAACATGCCGGTTGCCGAGCGGCTCGAGATAGAAATGCCCATCACCTCCGCGGGCGGCTCCGAGGCGCTGAACATTCTCAAACTTCGCGACCCTACTATTGACGCGGTATTCTTTTCGAGCGACGTGCTCGCCATCGGCGGCGTCCAGGAATGTCACCGGCGCGGTTGGAGAATTCCCCAAGACGTGGCGATCGCCGGATACGGCGACACGGAACTCGCCGCGCAGCTTTACCCGCGCCTGACCACGGTTCGGGTACCGCGATATCAGATGGGCCGAAAATCCATTGAAGTGCTGGCGCGTCGAATCGCCGGAGAGGCGGGTCTGCCCAAGCAAGTCGCCATGCCCTTCGTGATCGTGGAACGCGAAACGACATAGCGTCAAGCTCCTCACGCGCCGAATTTTAATCACGGACCGTCGTCTCATTCATGGTTGGGCATCCGAAGGGTGCGCAACCACGCGCTGTTCCTGAACGCCGAGACCGTCGATGCTCGCCCGTACGCTGTCCCCCGCCTTGAGATATCGCGGCGGATTTCGGCTGAGCCCAACTCCCTTCGGAGTACCGGTCGTGATCACGTTGCCCGCTCGCAGCAGCATGAACTGCGACACGTAGGAAACGATCTCCGAGACCGAAAAAATCATCTGGCGGGTGTTGCCATCCTGCATGCGCTCGCCGTTGACATCCAGCCAAAGGCGCGCCTCGTGGATGTTGCCCGCATCCTTCGGCGTCACCAGCCACGGGCCGAGGGGACCGAATGTCTTGAAGCTTTTCCCCTTGACCCACTGTCCGCCGCGCTCGATCTGACTCTTGCGTTCCGAAACATCATGGCAGATGCAGTAGCCGGCCACGAAGTCGAGCGCGTGTTCCTCGGAGACTTCGCTGCAGTCTCGGTTGACGACGACTGCCAACTCGACTTCCCAGTCCGTGGTTTGGGATCCCGCGGGGATCACTAGATCATCGTCGGCGCCGGCGATACAAGACGGCGCCTTATTGAATATGATCGGTTCCGCAGGAGGTTCCGCCCCGACCTCGCGGGCATGGTCGAAGTAATTGAGGCCGATGGCGATGAAGTTCGTCGTGCCGGCGACGCACGGGCCGATCCGAACCTTGGGGTCGAATTGCGGCAACTGTAGAAAATCCCTTCTCGCCAGCACGCCGAGGACGTTGGGCGCTAGATGCTCGCCCGCGAGATCGGGAATATGGGCGGACAAATCGCGAATCGAGTTGTCTGCGGCGAGGACGGCGGGCTTTTCCTTACCTGGTGCACCGACTCTGAGAAATCGAGGCATGAGCTACGTTGCCTCCTCGACATACAGCAAATCGCTGGAAAATTTAGCGGGCAGGCGGACCTCGATACCCTGATTCATGAGTGCGGCGCCGGAGAAGGATCCCGCTCGTATCGATGCGTCTTCCCCGTGAATCTTATAGGTCTTCGCGGCGTCGAGGCCGGCCAGAAATATCAACTGATGCCCTTGCTCGCTATTCGGGCGAAAGATGTAGGCCGTTCCCTTCTTTATCGCCGCATTCCAATAGAACAGCCCATCCCAGTGAAGGCCATCCGCCCTGGGAAGTATGCGGTGGACGTGGGCATCTTGAAGGACGGGTCTGATCCAGCTCTTGTAAATGTCGGTCGAACGGCGGATCTGCAGCTTTTGCCTCTCCGTGAGGTTTTTGCTCTCGGTAAGAGCGAGATCCCACGCACCCATCATTCCCGAGCGCCACAGATAGGGCTCCGGCGCATCGGACACGTCGGAATAAATGCGCTCGTACGTGTACAGCAGAATGGAAGACGGAGGGAACATGTAACTCGTATCGTAGATGGATTGCCGGTCCGCCATGGCCGATAGAGTATCGGTGCCCACGATGTAGTGAACGTGCGCGATGTTGCCGAAGTCCTTTATCGTACCGCCTCCGGAACAGCCTTCCAGAATGAGATCGGGGAACTTCTCCATCAGTTTATCCTGGATTTGGTAATAGCCGAGCGTTGACCAATAGCTAACATCGGTGTTCCGGCCATGCGTGTGCTGCGCCTGAGAGGTCACGGCAATGGGGCTGAAGTCGGTTTTTAGATAATCGAGCTGGTTGTCTCGCACGATACGCTGGGTGGCGCGTTCCACCCACTGACGCGCGTCGTCGTTGCCGACATCGATCTGCGCGTTCCAGCTGATGCCGCCTTCCTTGGCGAAGACCGGAGTACGAGTGAACCAATCCGGATGTCGCCTGAAGTTCAGCGCGCCTGGTGCGTCCGAATCGGACGCCAGCGTCCAAGCCATCCAAAGCGCGAACTTCATTCCGTTCGCGTGCAGGTAATCGGCAAGCGGTTTCGATCCATGCGGGAAGCGCTTCGGGTCCCAACGCCAATCGCCCGTGTCGGGGAACCACATGGCATCCGCCAGGTAAGTCTCGAATCCCAGCTCGTGGGCGAGCCGCGCGCTGGCAAGGACGTCCGCTTCCGTTTGGGTGCCAGGCTTGTTCCCGTCAAAATAGTAGCCATACACCAGCGTGGGATACGGCGGCGCAGATGAGCGTCTTGGAAGCACCGAGTCTTGGATATAGCGATAAACGGAGTAGGAGCCCTCCGCCGGGCTGCCCACATAGGTTCCGATGAACGCTGCAGGGACCAAGAACTCCTCTCCGGGGAGGATGTCTGTTTTGAAATTCGCCGGCACTCCGACTGACAGATCCACGGTAGAGCCATTGGAGGACCCGACGATTTCTCCTACCGCCGAGAATTTCCAGCCGATGTAGAGTCCGTGCGAGCTATCGACTTGCAGATTGAGAAACGGTACCTGAGAAGCCAGGTCTTCCGCCACGGTTCCGCCCCCTCCGCCGTCCGACGGTCGGCTGGGAACCGTCACGCTCCAATACTGCCCCACGGGCCGGCTCAGCACGCCGCCGGAAACCTGTGCGTTGGATCCGCCGCGCCGCACCTGAGTCGATTCAACATAGTGACCCCGCGGCATCGCAAGGGTCTTGAGACTGAGGCTCGCCTGGGCCCCTACCGTTACCCGGTCGATGGAACTGTTCTTCAGCGTCAGCCAATGCTCGACCGGACCCAAGCCCGATGAGGCCTGCCAATGTGATTTCAGCTCCAACGCAGGTGAGGCGTTTCGAAAAGTCAGAGTCAGCGCTCGGTGCTCAGCATCCCGATTGGCACCCGAATAAGACCAGTGCAACTGGCTGACCGCACCGCCCTGAATGACCGATTTGGGCAATTCCTCGACATTGGGCATCTGCACCCATTCCCAGGGCCTGCCTGCCGCATGCAGCTCGAGAATGGCTACGGCGTCATTGCGAATGCCGATCTTGATCTCGGTGTTTTCCGTTGCCAGCGTCCACTCGGTCTCTGCGGCCGCCGCGGGCGGCAGGCCGGCAATGCCCGGCAACGACAAGGCGACGCACACAACCCACGGCCGTACGGCGTTTGTCCCGCTCACGCTAGGCCACAGCGAGCGCGACGTCGATCATCCGATCGACCGTCAATCCGTAACGCCTCTGCAGGGTGGGCACCGAGCCGCACTCGATAAATTTGTCCGGCAGCCCGACCCTGCTCATGCGGGTTCTAATGCCGGCATCGTAAAGAACTTCCGCCACCTGGCTTGCCAGGCCGCCGCGGGAAACGTGGTTTTCAGCCACCAGCACGCGCGGCACCGAGGCAGCAAACTTGGCGATCGCTTCGCTATCGAGCGGCTTGAGTGTCGGCACATGCAGGACACCTGCCTTGATGCCTCGTTTGGCTAATTCTGCGGCGGCGTCCAACGCGCGCTCCGTCATGAAGCCGGTCGACACGAAACCCATTTCGCTGCCCTCCTTGAGGATGGTGGCCTTGCCGATGGTGAATTTATAGTTCTCGGGACTGAGGACCACGGGAACGCTCGCACGGAGCAGACGCACGTACACCGGGCCTTGGTATTCGGCCACCGCTTCTACCACTTGGGCTATCTCGGTTGCATCGCAGGGATCGATGACGACCAGGTCGGGGATGAGGCGCGCCAGGCCCGTGTCTTCGGTAGCCTGGTGCGTTCCACCGTACCCGGTGGTAAGCCCGGGCAACCCCGCAAAGATCTTCACGTTGAGATGCGCATGGGCACAGCCGATGGCCATGAAATCATAGGCCCTGCGCGTTGCGAAAACGCCATAAGTCGTGCAGAACGGCACCATGCCCGTACGAGCCATGCCGGCCGCCATCGAGAATAGATTCTGTTCCGCCATTCCGATGTTGAAAAATCGCTTCGGAAACACGTCGATAAAGGGAATCACATCGGTGTACTTCGACAAATCGGCGGACAGCGCGACGACTTCCGGCCTGCGTCTTGCCAGTGCAACTAATGCATGACCGAACGGAGCATCGGTCATGTTTCGGGGCGAGCTTTCAAATGCCTTGTTATTCATGGTTCACCTCGTGCCTATGCCTGCGCGGACGTGTCGCTCAATGCCTCGAACTCTTTCTCGAATTCGTCCCAATCACCGGGCTCGATGCGGACGAAATGCGCCTTTTCGCGCCGCTCCAAACTCGGAATACCCTTTCCGGGAGTGGTGCGAAGTACGATGACGTGCGGCACTCCATCCGTGGCTCGCGCCCAATGCAGCGCCTCGACGATCGCCGATACGTCATTGCCATTGATGTCACGCGCTTCCCAACCGAAGGCGCGCCATTTTTCCGCGATGGGCTCCATTCGCAAAACGATGGGTCCGTCCGCTTGAATGCCGTTGCAGTCCACCAACGCGACCAGGTTGTCGAGACGGAAATGGGGTATTGCCATCGCCGCCTCCCACGTCGAGCCCTCTTGCAGCTCGCCATCGGACAGCTCGACGAAAACCCGGGCGGACGATTGCTGCATGTTCAGCGCGAGAGCCATGCCGGCGGCTTGCCCAAGCCCGTGCCCCAGCGATCCGCCGATGATCTCGACCCCGGGGGTCGTATCCAAGGTGCTCATTTCGAAGCGGCTGTCATCGGCGCCGTAGGTACTGAGTTCGGATTTCGGCAATGTTCCGGCTTCCACCAAAGCGGCCCATAGTGCGATGGAATAATGCCCGGTCGACATGACGAAGCGGTCGCGTGCCGGATCCTTCGGATTTTGCGGGTCGTATTTCATCTCGTGAAAGTACAGAGCCGTCATGAGGTCAGCGATGCCCAGCCCCTGCCCCAGGTAACCCTGCCCTCTTCCGGATGCCATGGTCAGCATGTGCCTGCGAAGATTCGTGGCACGCCGCCGGAGCTGAGCGATATCGATACCCTGAGGTCTGGGGTCTGTAGCTTTTTGCATGTGGTTACCCATTCAGTCTTTGTCCAATCCGCCGCTGACATTCAATCGCGCGCAGGTAACGTAGTCGGGGGCATCGAGAGCGAGCCAGAGGATGCTGTCCACCACTTCGGACACTTCTGCGCGCCTTCCAAGCGGAACGCGGTTCGTTCGCTCTTGGAGAAATGTCTCCAAGTCCGCCCTCCCTTCCACACGTGCCATTTCCGCCTCCACCGTGCGCTGCATCGCGGTGTCCATCATGCCGGGCGCAACGCTGTTCACTTTGATGCCGTGACGCGCCAAGGCTACGGACGCGGTTCGGGTGAAAGAATCCACGGCGGCTTTGCTGGCGGCATACGCCGCGTAATTGGGAAGAGCCATGCGCGACCCCGGCGAGGTGACGTTGACTATGCGTCCGTTGCTTTGACGCCTGATCATTTCGTTCGCGACACCCAAGGTCAGCGAAACCAACCCCGTCACGTTCACCGCGAACGTGCGCTGCCAAAGCGCCTCGGACATGCTGTTGAAGGCCTCGGCTTCGCCGATGGCGGCGCAATTCACCAGAACGTCGATGCGGCCGAATTGGCGCATGGTGTCGGCAACTATGCGGGCCGTGCTGCCGGAAGCGGTCAGGTCCGCGGGTATCGAGAGCAGAGAGGCTCCGTGGGGCGCGCACTCCGCGTGCGCACTCTTCAAACCCGCAGCATCGATATCGACCAGCGCCACCGATAGTCCGCGCTTCGCGAATGCCGCCGACAATTCGCGCCCGAGTCCCGCAGCAGCGCCGGTGACCAACGCACATCTTGAGTCTTTCATTTCTCTTCGGCTCTATAGGTTTAAGAACATTCCTTTGCGGAAGCAGGCGGCACCATGGTGTGGTGCCGTCTCCGTAACTCCTGAATCAACGTCCGCCGAATCGCGCAGTCACCGAAGCGGTTAGAGTTCTCGGCGCTCCCAGCGTCACGCTGCTGTAATAAGGCGAAAGATAGCGTGTATCGAAGGCATTCGAGAGGATCATTCTGAACGTCATATCGATGTTGCCGACCGAATGTTTATAGAATCCCCCCAAATCGGTGATCGTATATCCGCCGATGTCGTAGCCATTGACCGGCAGTAGGGGCGTCGAGCTGTTGTACGTGACCCTGCCGGTCAGTCCCAGATCGGGAATTCCCGGCACCTGGTATTCCCCATACGCGACGGCGCTTTCCCGCGATGCACCCGGGACCCACTTGCCGTTCAGAGTCGGATCGCCCGTATCCACTTGCTTGGGCCTCAATAGAGTCACCCCGCCGGTCAGCGTCAACCCTATCGGGAAAATACTGGTGGAGGTGAATTCGATACCCGTATAGCGGTCCTTGCCTTTCTCGGTATAGAGGAAGCTGTTGGGACCCAGCACTTGAATGTACGCGAGAGGCTGTTCCGAATCGAAAATATTCAAATTCAGCTGAGAAATGTCCGCGACCTGCCATTTGACCCCCACTTCTGTCGATTTCAGGCGCAGCGATCCAAACCGTTCACCCGAGTTGACATAGCGCGGATCGAGCGGCGCCGAGCCTCCCGGGCTGATCGCATCCGCATAGGTCACATAGAAGCGCAGCTTGTCCTTCGGCGAATAGGACAGGGAGAAACTGGGCGACAGGCCGTTCGCATGGGCGACTGCCAACAAGCCCGTGACGTCCTTCAGCCTGACCTTGTTGTTGCCTTCATTGACTCCAGCCCACAGGTCCCAGTGATCATTGAACTTGATACGATCCTGGAAGTACTCTTGTGTCCACCACTGGATTTCATGGTAATGACTGAAAAGCGACTGTGATGTGGGAACCGTCGGGTCCGGGTAGTCTCTGGGCGAGTACAAGTTGTTGGCGTTATACGGAGGAGCGCCATAAGTGTCGAAGGAGGGCGGCAGCTCAATCACCTGACGCAATTGCGACACACCCACGGTGACATCATGCGTGATACCGAACGTTTGAAAGGATCCCAAGATGTCCAATCGCAACGTACGATTTGCATAAGTCTGAAAACCAAATGTACCGCAAGCGTACGCACCTTCTCCGGTGACCGGATTCGGATCATTCAGCGTGCAAGACTTGTTGAGCACCTCTTCCGACTCGAGTGCAAAGTCGGCCACGGCCCGCCAGTTTCCGTAAATTTGCCGCGACAGTTTCGCACCGAGATGATAGCCGTCCCGCCTGATATTTTCCCACGGCTGCTCGGTTGAATCGCGAGGGTCGATGCTCTTCAGCGGACTGGTCGGGTTGGCAGAGAAAGTGATGGTCGGCGAGGCCGGCGCGTCGCGGCGCAGAATCTCGCCGTCGAGTTCCGCCTTGACTCCGAGAAGGCCGCTGTAGGTCAGCATGGCGCCGGCGCTATTGCGCTCGCCATGTTCCGTTCCCTTGCGAAAATCCTGAATCGATTCGTGCACGCCGATGACGCGGAGACCGTCGCCCGCGTGCCCGTCGCTGAACGGCGTATTGCCATCGAAGACATATTTATTGTCGCCGAAACTATCACCCTGTACTGTGACATCGAGATGCTGATTCGGCGTGGGACGCTTCAAAAGATAATTGATGGCGCCGCCGCCTTGCACCAGAAACCCGTACTGAATGGAGTTGGGGCCGGTCATCAATTCCGCCGCTCCCAAGAATTCGGCTGCGTCCCAAATCGCGCCGCCGGAAAAGGAGCCTTCGAGAAATTGAAATGCCGTCATTCCCCGGACGCGGGGATGCTCCCCGCCGGGGGCATCGCTTCCGCGTTGCACGCCGGCCCAATCCTTGAGAATGTCCAGCGTGCTGCCCACCATCTGATTTTCCAGCGTCTGCTCGGTAATGACTACGAGGTTCCTGGGTATGTCCTGAATGGGGGCGTCCACCAGGGACCCCACTGATCCGCGGGTAATTTTGTAGCTGACAACGACGATCTCCTGCAAGTCGTCGGAGCCGGACTTATTGCTGCCCGATACGGCCGCCGTGTCTGCACGCGAAAAACCCGTCCAGCCCGCCATCATCAAGAGTGCGCCTGTCAAATACGGACGAACCGCACCGCCTCGGAGACTATTTCGGGTTTCCTTTATATGTTTCATGTTCAACTTCCCCCGCCTCTATTTTATTGCTTCGGTCGTTGCTGGAATGATCGTGGCGGCGACTGTGCCGACCATAACACCCCATAGCGCAGGAGAACCAAGCCCCACTCCCGCTAATGACAACGATACCATCGTAACTGCACAAAACACTGTTTGTAAAGGAAGCCGTGTAAATAATTCGCATGCCGCATAACGAGCAGCCCGTCCGCGGATTGACATCATGGCGGCGCGCCAATTGTAACGGCATTGGAATTTTGTATCATGAGAGAATATCGCTTAAAACAAGCCTTTTAGCGGTAGAATGGTACCGTTGCTTCGCATGCCGCCGAATGGCGCGCACCGAACAATTGGACGCAATGACCGCCCCACCGTGAAAGGCTCGAGAGTGCTTCCCGCCACCCTCGTTTAGGTGCTTCATGGTACCGGTGTCATCTCAGACGACTTGACATGCTCCGCCGGAAATACCCTTGCGCACCATTTTCCAGGCCTGGCACGGGACTAAATTGCGATCCGATATGGGTAAATGCCGAAGCCGAAGAGGTACTTAGGCTTCTTCGTCAAGGCAAGCGCTCGAGTATGTATGCCTTCCTGCCGGCCATGGGCAACGAGATCGTGGCGTCGGAATTGACCATGAGATCGGCCGCCGACGGAGGCTTCGCGCCGATTTGCGCTGCCGAAATCCTCGCGCCCTTCCAACCCGGCGGCAGTTTCCACGGGTAAACGCCGCTGTCGACGCCGTACAAGATGATCTCGCGGTCACTCATCGGCAGCATTCGACGATTCCCGTCGACCGTGAGAACGCCCTGATCGAGCACGGTCCAATTTCCGTCATGCGTCACTTTCGATACTGTGCCGTCGCTGAATCGGGCGATGAAATCGTTGATGGGAACGGTCGCGGTCGTGTTTTCCTTTTTGACCTCTTGCTCGCCGACTTTCTCAGCGCCGATCCAGATCAGATTCTTCTTGGTGAGGTACGACTGAGTGACGTTGCCGAGAAAATAATCATCGGCAATCTCATCCGCACTGAGCGTCTTGAGGGTACCGCCGATGACTGCCTGTTCGCGCGGCGCGTAACTCATGTCCGTCGACCAACCCAACACCTGACCGAGTTCTCCGGCCCGATAGCGGCCGCCGCCATAGATCTTTCCCTGCATCATCAATAGATGAAAAGGATCGTCGATATTCCTGTGCAATGCTCGTTCCAGTTTACCGAAGTAGGCATCATCCGCGCCTTCAATGGAGGGCTCTATACCTCGCTCGCTGAACCAGTCGAGTATCTTGGCGCCGTACGTCGACTCGGCGACGATGCCGATGTGCTCGCCCGGCCCGAAACTGATGTCAGTATTACGGAAGGTATCCAATTGGATCGCATCCTTGACGGGCACCAGGTCCAGCATTGCCTGAACGCGCTTTTGAAAGTATCCGGATCGGAACTGTTTTGTGTCCGAGATGCGGTAATCCGGCGGACCATCCTTGAATTGGAAGGACCAGATGTAGGGCTTGCCTTGGCGGTTGAACTGTAAGACGCTGGGGTCGAACAAGGGGCTGCGCTGATACGCATCATTTACGTTGATGTGATAAGTGATGGTGGCATTGTATTTCTTGGCATTTTTGATCAATTTGCGCAACGCGGGCAATCCGCCCACTCGCTCGTTGACCTGATTCAACGCCGGATAACCCGTGTCATGCCCGGCGAACTGCCATCCGACCAGCACCACGTACTGCTTGGCGTTGCCGGTGACGCGGGATACGGTACGAATAACGTCCAAAGTCTGTGCGAAGGTGGTCACCGGCGGCGCATACCCTCCCGCCGGCTCATCGAGCGGCTTCACCCAGTCGTTGACGACCACGTAAGTGAACGTGAGGGGGTCGAATTTATTGCTCGGCGTCCGTAGTCGGTCATGGTGCCAGAGCGCGGCCTCCATCCAGTTCACTTCCCCATCGCCGTTGCGATCCTGATCAAGAATCGCAATTTGCGCCTTCAGTAGGGGCTGCACCTCGGTCTCGATGCGGTAGTAATATTTGCCCAGCCAAATTGCAAAATCCGTAGCCGCCCCTTCAGCGCCGAGCAATTGCGTCTTGAGCTTCCAATAGGGGATGTTGTCGGCGATGGTCGCGGTAACGCCGGGCAGATCTGCCGATGCCCAATTGGCGTCCTTGGGCGCGAGTTCTGCGCTTTCGTCGCCAATTTTCATGAAGTGGGCCGACGAATTCCATCGAAGCCCGGGAAAATTCATGGGCGGAGCAGCCGGCGTAACATACTTACCGGAAGACTCTCCCGGATAGGACTCCTTCCAAGGAAGCGATGTATATTCGCCGCGGTACGCCCGGCCCGCGCCCGACGCGGCCGGAACTCGCACGAGATAGTGATCGGGAAACTCGATCGTCTCCAGTCGGAACCCGCCCTGCTCTTGAACCTTGATCAGTTCAAAGCCCAGTTCGTGCTCCCGCACCTTGAATTCCCAGCTGAGCTGAAGCCCCAGAGCCCGGATCTTCATTTCGTAGGTGGCCGCCGCCGCCGTCGAGTCCGAGTGGACCTCGAAGTCGCCGCTGGTGTAGGTCTGCCCGTTGAGCTTGATCGTTGGACGCACCGAAGCCAGCGCTCCCGGAATGGCAAGCCCCGCGGTGGTCTCGAATTTCAACACCCGCGGAAATTGCGGATCCAGTGTGACTGCCAACGATGCGTCGCGGATGACCAACGAATCAGCCGGCTGCGCTGTCGTCGGGCCGCTGCCGGCAGCCACCAACAGAATCATTGCGCTCCATTTCGCGAGCAAGCACACCGTCCGCGCTCGATGGTGATTTTGGAATCTGATCGGATGCTGCATTTGTATTGATCTCTCTGCCGCCTTCGCGAGTTTCTGCGAGCTTCTTTTGGTTTCAACCAGAAATGATAACGTTACCATTCCGCGAGTGCAAGGATCAATGAGCCTTGGAGGTCAGTCGGGCTCGGGCCGGTGGTTACTTCGTTGCCACTATCTCAATGCCGCTCGAGTTTCCTGCGCGAATGAGGCCGGCCTTGAGCTTGATGCTGCACATCCAGAAGTGGGCGGCAGCCCAGAACCCGACCAGCGAGAGGGGCAACAACGCCATCCGAAGGGAATCGGCACCGTGGCGCGGCGCGAATAAATCACTGGCGATACCCACGAATTGGGGGGCAATCACGAGATTGCCGACCGTCGTCATCAAAAGAAACAAGCCGACGACTTTGGATCGCATCGGCGCCGGCACCAGATTTTGAACGAGCGCGAAACACGGTCCGATGGGGGCGTACGACAGAGGCACGAACAGCCAGAGCATGGAGAGGGCGGCGCTTCGCGTATTCAGGACGAGGGTCAGAATGGAAGGAATGGCGCCCAGAGCACAACAAAGCGCAAGAAACCAAGGCACAGCACGCGCGTCTCGTCTGATCAATTTACCCATCAGGACGGTGGTTCCCAGGAGGACCCCAGTCCCACCGATACCGTGCATCAGCGATACCGCACCGCCCGCATCGCCCAAACTCATATGGTGTGAACGCACGAGGAAGGATGGAATCCACCACAGCAATCCAAACGCCCAGGTGGAGTAAAGCGCTCCGCCGAGAAGAGCGTGCCGCAGAGCAGGCTGGTGCGCCGTGAATCTCAACATATCCCCGAACCCCGGTCCATGGTCGTGAGACGAGCGGACGTCGAGACGGCCGCGAAGCGGCTCCTTCACGGTGGCATACAGCACGCATGCCAGGAGCACGCCCGGAAGCCCCAGGACAGAGAACGCGCTTCGCCAACCCCATAGATCGCTGAGATAACCGGCGCTCGATCCGAGCATGGAACCCAAAGAAGCCCCGACGGCATAGATTGACAGCGCGAAGGCACGGCGCCGCCAGGGGAAGTAATCCGAAATCAGCGACTGCGACGGCGGGGTACCACCCGCCTCACCCACGCCCACCAGCACGCGCGCGGCCATCAGCTGCCAAAACGAGCGTGTGAGGCCGCAAACCACCGTCATCAGTGACCATGCGCCCAGCGAAAATGCGACGAGATTGCGGCGATTGATTCGATCAGCGAGCACGGAAAGCGGCAGGCCGGCCGCGACGTAGAAAATGGCAAGCGACGCTCCGGTTAGAAACCCGACGGCGGAGTCCGAAATGTGCAGATCCGCTTTGATCGGCTCGATCAATGTCGAGATGACGAAGCGATCCGCGATGTTGAGCGCATATACGGCCGTGAGCAGGAACAGCACGTACCAGCGCCTGGGTTCCGTGTCGATTTGCGAACCAAAGGCGATACTCTCGGGGTGCTTCATGCGCCGAAGTGTAAACAAATATGCCCGGGACGTGGACGGGTCGGACTCCGAGATACGTGCGAGCACATCATAACGGGCCTCGGGCCGATCGCTTCGGCGCGTAGCCGTCCGTCAGCGTATTCAAAAACGCCACGATGTCCTCGATGTCGGCCTCGGTCAACGCGGGCTGATCGCCGAGGTGTCTGTCGAAGGGAGCTTGGGTATCGACATTGTCCCGGTATTGCTCCGGCAAATCGTCGAATTTCAGCGTGACGTTATGCATCCCCCGCGAGTACCACTTCTGCGGCTGGGTGTCGCGCTCGGCGTAAAAGCGCACCACATCGTCCAAGCGATGCAACACGCCGTTGTGAAAGAACACGCGGCGAGTCGCCACATTGCGGAGCGTGGGGGTGCGGAAGAGGCCGCAATATTCCCGCCTCTCCGCCAAGTCGGTGCGCAGCGGCCCGCACAAGCCGAGGTCGTAATAGTCCCGCTTCGCATTGGCGGGGATACTCATGTTGCGCGGCGCGCCGACCGCGGCGTAACCGAAATCCGTGAATTGCGGAAAGGCACCCTGGCGCATGCCGCTGGGATGACAGCGCGCGCAATTACCCTTCGCCGGATCATTGAACGCGGCCAGGCCCCGCAACTCGCCGCCGCTCATCGCCGTCTCATGCCGCAGCCAGGCGTCGTACTTGCTGCTGTAGGGGTAGAACTCCGCCGGGCTTTGTTGAAACGTCTCGAGCGCCATCAGCACCGCCTTGAACGCCAACGCCCCGTCATCGAACACCTTGTCGCCGAATGCTGCGCGAATCTTCGCCGCATAGGTGGCGCCTCGCACCTTGGCGACCACGGACTCGACATCGGCGTTCGCCATCTCGAACGGCGAGAACAACGGCAAGCGCGCCTGATCGTGGGCCGATTGCGCGCGGCCATCCCAGGTGCGGCCGCCGGCCGGACCCTGGTCGATGCCGTCATCCCCCTCATCGTCGAAGTAGTGCTCGGTGAACGGCGGTATGTTCTGCGTGTACATCAACGAGGGCACGGCGCGCACGCCGAGGCGCCGCCCGTCGCGGCCGCCGGGTTGCACCGGCGAATCGTTCGGCGGGCCGAAAGCCCGCCGCGGGTCGTGGCAACTGACGCAAGCCACTTTGCCCGAAGCCGACAAGGATGCATCGAAGAACAGCGCACGGCCGATATCCGTCATCGCCGCCGCCGACGGGACTTTCTCGAAGCTATTGGCATAGAAGGGTGCATCGGGGGCGGCAACGCCGCGCCCACCGGCCGCGACCGCAATGAGGAAGGCCGCGATGACCGATGCCATGCGGGCAATGAACCCGTCGCTACAGTCCGCCTTCACTATTGGCCGACGATCAGATATTCACGCACTTCAGCTCGCTCGACCCGGCTGTGGGTGCCGAAGTGGTAGCGATGAGGTCTCTCAAAAGCACTGACGCGAGATTTGTAGCGCCGCATAAGATTCTCGAGAACTTCTCGGTCCGGATACCCGTTCGAGCTGTACGACAGCACGATCTTGACGTGGCGATAGAGTCGAAACAATCTGTCGAAGGCATCGAGCGCCGTTTTCCGCGCCCCGAAGGGCGTATGCGGCTTTTCGATCTTCTTGACTTTTGTGTCCTTCATGATGCGGACGCCACGCCAGTAGCACGACAATCCTTCGAGGAAATGGTATCGCTTCATGTAACAGTTATCATCCGACCGCGGTACATAGGGCGGATCCAAATACACGAGATCCACTGCGGTGGCCTTGAGGCCGAACACATCGGCGCGTTTGACGGCATGGCGCTTGCCGTTGTCGAAAACGACCTTATTGAATACCGCGACTTGTTCCGAAAAATGCTCTTCCATACTCAGGCGAAGATCGCGGCGGCCATCATCATAGTGGGATAGATCCCCCGATATCGTAAATACGCCCCGGGGCTGCTTCTTCAAGCACGACCGGATCAGAGCCGCCTTGGCCAAGGCCCGCCGGTGCGGATGCGCCAGACCCTCGATATTGGCCGCGACCCGATCCAGAAATTGTAGGTCGCAATTCTCATAGAAAATGCCGTCAAACGTCTTCTCGATGAAATGTGGTCCTTTGCGCCGGACCGCCAGCAGCTGCCGCAAGTCGTTCGCATCGATCCGATGTTTACTGTTGGCGACCGTCGCGCTCGCGAGGACCGCGGGAAAATTCAGAAAGTCGGACGCGATCACCCGTTTGCCCATCGCCTTCAGCAAATACGCGACGCTGCCGCTTCCCACAAACGGATCGGCCGCCGTCTCGAATTCAAGACCGCACAAAACGCCATGAATCCACGGCAACAGACGATGCTTGGATCCCATGTAGCGCAGCTCGGGGAACTCGAGCGCCTGTTCGGGAAGCGGGATCTTGTCGAAGGCTTCGTACAGTACTGCGCCCTTCACGCGATCACGGGTGAATCAGTGCACCGAGCTGCCGCTGTCGCCCGCCGCACCCGCGTTGAACAATCGCGCAACATCCACCGCGTCGAACACATAGGCACGATTGCAGAAGTCGCAGCGCACTTCGACTTCTCCGCGTTCCGCCAGAATTGAACGGGTTTCCGCGTCGCCCAGGCCCTGCAACATGCGGCTCACCCGCTCGCGCGAACACCGGCAGCGAAAATAAACCGGCGCGGGTTCGAACAGGCGAACGTCATCTTCATTGAACAGCCGGCGCAGGATTTCCGTGTCGGCCAGCGTCTGCAGCTCTTCCGGCGTGAGCGTCTCGCCGATCAGCTGCACTCGCCGCCACGCATCCTCGACGGCCGCAGCATCCATGCCTGCCGCGCCCGCCGGTGCGTCCGCGGCGGGGAGCTTTTGCAGCAGCATCCCGGACGCACCGAATGCATCGGCATGCAGCCAGAGCCGGGTCGGCAATTGCTCGGAATTCTCGAAATAGACCTGCAGCGATTCGGCCAGGCGCCGGCCAGCAATGGGCACGATTCCTTGATAGCGCTGCGCGCCGTCGTCGGTCTCCAGGGTTACGGTGAGATTGCCGGCGCCGATGAGATCGGCGATCCCGTCGGCGTCCGTGCCTGTCTCCGCGCCCGTAGGGACGCCCTCCCGGTATCGCGCCAGCCCCCGCACTCCGAGGCCGCCGGTGCATTGCGCCAGCATGAGATGCACGGGCCCGTCGCCCTGCAATTGCAGCGACAGAACGCCATCGAACTTGACCGTCGCGGCCAGCAGCAAAGAAGCTGCCACGGCTTCGCCCAGAGTGTCGCGGATCGCCGCCGGATACTCGCGATGCAGGGTCAATGCGCGCCAGGCCGCGTCCAGATGCACCAGGTGTCCACGAATCGGGTATTGCTCGAACATGAAGCGATGCAAGCAGTCGCGGTCATGCATCTTAGGCGCCACCGCCCAGCTTACGTTTAAGCAATTCGTTGAGTTGCGCGGGATTTGCCTTGCCTTCCGTCGCCTTCATCACTTGCCCGACGAAGAAACCGAACAATTTATCCTTGCCCGAGCGGTAATCGGCGAGTTGCTTGGGGTTGGCAGCGATCACGGCGTCGATCACCCCTTCAATGGCGCCGGAGTCCGTGATTTGCTTGAGTCCCTTCGCCTCGATGATGGCATCCGCGGACTTGCCCTCGGACCACATCGCCTCGAATACCTCCTTGGCGATCTTGCCGGAGATGGTTTGATCGACGATCCGCGCCAATAGGCCGCTCAACTGGTCAGGCGAAACGCGTGACTCCTTGACTTCGACATTGTCGCGATTGAGGGCGCTCGATAATTCGCCCATGACCCAGTTCGCCGCCAGCTTCGCGTGCGCGTGCGACGCAGGCGTCGCACCGATCGGTGCCGCGACCGCCTCGAAGTACGCGCCGAGCTCGCGGCTTGCGCTCAAGACTCCGGCGTCGTAGGCCGACAGGCCCAAGTCCCGCGCGAAGCGCGCCGCCTTCTCATCGGGCAGCTCCGGCAGCGTCGCCCGCACTGCGTCAATGAATGCCTCGTCGATTTGCACCGGCAAAAGGTCGGGATCCGGAAAATAGCGATAGTCGTTGGCCTCCTCCTTGGAGCGCATCGGCCGGGTCTCGTCCTTGTCCGAATCGTACAGGCGTGTCTCCTGCACCACGGTCCCGCCGCTCTCGAGCAACTCGATCTGCCGGGAAACTTCGTAATTGATCGCCTTCTCGACGAATCGAAAGGAGTTCAAATTCTTGATCTCGGCGCGGGTGCCGAATTTCTCGCGGCCTCGGGGGCGAACCGAGACATTGGCGTCGCAGCGGAACGAGCCCTCCTGCATGTTGCCGTCGCAGATCTCGAGGTAGCGCACCAGGGTATGGATTTTCTTCATGTACGCCACCGCCTCCTTGGCGGAGCGCATATCGGGCTCGGAGACGATTTCGAGCAAGGGCGTGCCGGCGCGGTTCAAATCAATGCCGCTGGCATTGGCCAGACCCTCATGCAGCGACTTGCCGGCGTCCTCCTCGAGATGCGCGCGGGTGACGCCGATGGTCATGACCCTGCCATCGTCGAGCATGATGTTGAGCTTGCCCTGCTTGACCACCGGCAGCTCGTACTGACTGATCTGGTAGCCTTTGGGCAAATCGGGATAGAAATAATTCTTGCGCGCGAACACCGACCGGCGCGCGACTTCGGCGCCGATGCTGAGTCCGAATTTGACCGCCATGCGCACCGCTTCCGCGTTCAGCACCGGCAGCACGCCGGGATACGCCAAATCGACCAAGCTCGCTTGGCTGTTCGGCGGCGCGCCATAGGCCGTCGCGCTCCCCGAGAAAATCTTCGATTTCGTGGCGAGCTGCGCGTGTATCTCCAGCCCAATGACTACTTCCCAGTCGGTCATCACTCGTACCCGCGTGGCGCACGGCTGTGCCAATCGGTCGCCTGCTGGAATCCATGCGCCGCATTCAAGAGTTTCGCCTCGGAAAAATGCGGTCCGATCAACTGCAAGCCCATCGGCAACCCCTCGATGAACCCGCAGGGCAACGAGATCCCGGGCAGTCCCGCGAGATTGGCGCCGATGGTGTAGATGTCGTTCAGATACATGGTGACCGGATCGTCGATCTTCGCGCCAATGGCGAAGGCCGGAGTCGGTGTGGTGGGCCCGATCACGAGATCGACCTGCTCGAAGGCGGCGCGAAAATCATCGGTGATCAGGCGGCGCACTTTCTGAGCCTTCAAATAATAGGCATCGAAATACCCGGCCGACAATACATACGTGCCCGTCATGATGCGGCGCTTGACCTCGGCGCCGAACCCCTCGCCTCGCGAGCGCTTGTACAGATCCAACAAGTCCTTGGGCGCCTCGCAACGATAGCCGAAACGCACGCCGTCGAAACGCGACAGATTGGAGGAACACTCGGCCGGCGCGACCACGTAATAAGTGGGTACCGACAACGGCAGGTGCGGCAAGCTGACGTCCACGGTCTCGGCCCCGAGGCCTCTATAGATCTTCAATGCGTCGTGGATCAGCGCGGCGTTGCCGGCCTCCAAGCCATCGAAGAATTCTCGCAGCAGGCCGATCTTGAGGCCGGTGAGCGGCGCGTCCAAGTTCGCGGCGTAGTCGGGGACGGGAGCGTCGATGCTGGTCGAATCTCGAGGATCGAATCCAGCCATGGCCTGTAGGACAATGGCCGCGTCCGCGGCACTGCGGGCAAAGACCCCGGCCTGGTCGAGGCTCGATGCGAAGGCGATCATCCCATAGCGCGACACGCGTCCGTAGGTCGGCTTGACGCCGGTCACACCGGTCAACGCGGCGGGTTGACGGATCGAACCGCCGGTATCCGTGCCCGTGGCGAACGGCGCCAGGCGCGCCGCCGTTGCCGCAGCCGACCCGCCGGATGATCCCCCGGGAACCTTGGCCGTATCCCAGGGATTCTTGACGGGTCCGTAGAAACTCGTCTCGTTGGAGGAGCCCATGGCAAACTCATCCATGTTGGCCTTGCCCAACATGACGGCGCCGGCCGCCTTGAGCCGCATCACGACCGTCGCATCGTACGGGGCTATGAAGTTGTCCAGCATGCGCGATCCGCAGCTGGTGCGTACCCCATCCGTGCAGAAAATGTCCTTATGAATGAGGGGGATGCCCAGCAGCGGTCCCCGCTCGCCCGCGGCGCGGCGCCGATCCGCCGCGGCCGCGGCCGATAGCGCTTGCTCCGCCGTGAGGGTGATCAGCGCATTCAAGGCAGGGTTCAAGCGCTCGATCCGCTCGAGGAAATGCCGAGTGAGTTCGACGCTCGAAACCTGCCCCGCATTCAAGCTGCGGCCAAGCTCGCCGATAGAAAGAGTGTGCAGCATCGTCAGTAAAGAATAGCAGGCCTTGAGCGCGAAGCGGGTCTTACTCGATCACTCGCGGCACTACATACAAGCCGGCTTGCACCGCGGGCGCGTTGGCCTGGTACTTGTCATGGTTGTCCGTCTCCGACACGACGTCGGGACGCAGGCGTTGGTGCTGACCTTCGAGCGGGTGGGCCATCGGCTCCACGTGGCCGATTTGCGCGCGCGATAATTCGTCGACGAAATCGACGATGCTCGACAAGCTGGTCACATAGACCGGCATCTCTTGTTCGGTGATCGAGAGACGCGCGAGGTGCGCGATTTTTTCGACGTCTTGGCGAGTCAGGCTCATAGGATTGCCCAAAAGTGCGTGCCATCTCACGCAAAATAAGCGTGATGAATGATACACGTTGCCTTGCTGAATGTCGTGTCGGTTGTTACATTACCCCAACTTTTTTCACCCCCCTTTCGCAAGAAAAAATACCCCATGTTCAAACGCCTTAGAGGTTATTTCTCCAATGACCTCTCAATCGATCTTGGAACCGCCAACACGCTGATTTACGTTCGCGAGCGCGGCATTGTTCTCAACGAACCATCAGTCGTCGCGGTGCAGGATGAACCGACCCGAGGCGGCAAGATCATCGTGGCGGTCGGGGTGGAAGCCAAAAACATGCTGGGGCGCACCCCCGGCCACATCACCGCGGTTCGGCCCATGAAGGACGGGGTGATTGCGGATTTCACCTACACGGAAAAGATGCTGCAGTACTTCATCAAAAAGGTGCACGGCAACCGGTTCTTGAGCCCGAGCCCCCGGGTTCTGGTGTGCGTGCCCTTCGGTTCCACCCAAGTGGAACGGCGCGCGATCAAGGAATCGGCCGAAGGCGCCGGCGCACGCAGCGTGGATATCGTCCCCGAACCCATGGCGGCGGCGGTCGGCGCCGGTCTCCCGGTTCAGGAAGCCCGCGGTTCCATGGTGCTCGACATCGGCGGCGGCACTTCCGAGGTCGCGGTCATCTCGCTGAACGGAATCGTCTATGCGGCGAGCGTTCGCATCGGCGGCGACAAGTTCGACGAAGCGATCACCAACTACGTGCGGCGCAATTACGGCATCTTGATCGGCGAGGCGACGGCCGAACGCATCAAGTTGGAAATCGGCTCGGCCTATCCCGGCCAAACGGTGCGCGAAATTTCGGTCAAGGGGCGTAATTTGTCGGAAGGCGTGCCCCGCAGCTTCACCTTGAACTCGAACGAAATATTGGAGGCTCTGCAGGAACCCCTCCAGGGCATCGTGGGCGCGGTCAAACAAGCGCTCGAACAAACACCGCCTGAGCTCGGCGCCGACGTCGCCGAACGCGGCATCGTGCTCACCGGCGGCGGCGCCCTGTTGCGCGATGTCGATAAGCTGCTCATGGAAGAAACCGGCCTGCCTGTGGTGGTTGCGGATGATCCGCTGACCTGCGTGGCGCGCGGCGGCGGCCGGATCCTCGAACTCACCGAGGAACATGGTCCGGGCATCTTCGGACTGGAGTAATGCAAGCGACTAGGGATACTTCCGCCCATGGTCGCGTTTCGTAGCACCGACACATCCGGTCGAACGACCGGACTTCTGCTCCGCTGCGTGCTCTATTCGCTGCTGGCCTTGGGTCTCATCATCGTCGACAAGCGCTACGATCATCTCGGCAAGATTCGCCGGCTGCTGTCGATCGTGGCCTACCCCGTGCAAATCGCCGTCGCCAGTCCCTTCGAGGGTTGGGACTGGTTTCGCGAAAGCGTCACGACTCGCGATGCCTTGCGCGCCGACAAGGCCAAACTCGAGGCGGAGCTGCGTCTGGCGCAATTCCGCTTGCAGCGCTATGAGGCGCTGGAGGCTGAGAGCCAGCGTCTGCGCGCGCTGCGGGACAATACCTCGGGAATCACGGACCGGTTCGTCATCGGCGACATCATGGATGTCGATTTGGATGCCTTCCGCGAGCGAGTACTGGTCGACAAAGGCGCGCAGGACGGAGTGTTCGTCGGGCAAGCCGTCTTGGACGCCGGCGGCGTATTTGGGCAAGTCGCGCGCGTCGGTCAACTGACGTCCGAGGTCATTCTGGTCAGCGATGCGACGCATGCCATTCCGGTGCAGATCAATCGCAACGGATTACGCACCATTGCCGCGGGCACGGGCGATATGGGCCGGCTCAAGCTGCCCTACCTTCCGACCAGCGCCGACGTGGTCGTAGGGGACCTCTTGGTGACCTCCGGGCTCGGCGGTGGATTTCCGCCCGGCTACCCGGTCGGAACGGTGGCGGAGGTCAAGCGAGACCCCGCCCAGTCTCTCGCCGACGTCGATGTGAAGCCGGCGGCCGCGCTCGATCGCTCGCGCCAACTCATGTTCGTCTGGTTGAAGCCGCAGGCTACGGCGCCCGCGCCGGCGGCCCCCACCCACCTCGCACCGCCGCAAGCGTCCTCACCGGCACCCAACGCGGCCGGGCCCTCGAAGGCGCCGCCCGCTGCGAATACGCCTCTTCCCGCGAAGACACCTCTTCCCGCGAAGACGCCTCTCCCTGCAAAGACGCCGCCTCCCGCGAAGACGGTGCCACCCGCGAAGCCGCCGCCGCCGGCGGGAGCGAACGACGAATGATGCGCGATACTCGCATCCGCCGATTGCCCATGGCCCTGTCGGCACTCGTGGCATTGGCGCTGGCGGTGCTGCCTCTGCCTGCGGTTCTGGCAGCGTTTCGTCCGGATTTTTTGGTGTTGGTGGTCTTTTACTGGTCCATCGAATCGCCCCGGGCCGGAGGACTCACGCTCGCGTTCATGGCGGGCCTCGCGCTCGATGTCATCCACGGTGTGGTGCTCGGACAGCACGCGCTCGCGCTCACATTGATGGCCGCCTGGGCGACGCACCTGCGGCTGCGCCTGCGAGTGTTCTCGATACTGTCGCAATGCCTGACCATATTCGCCTTGTTGACCGGCTATCAGTTCGTGCTGTTCTGGGTCGACGGCGCCACCGGCAATCCCGTGACGACGTTCGGCCGCTGGCTCGCGCCCGTCATCGGCGCATTACTGTGGCCGCTGCTGGCCGGCATTTTGGGGCGTCTGCATGAACGCTGACGTCATGAGGAGCACCTAGCGTGGTTCGCCGGGTACGCATCAAAGACCACCACGGTGAGCAGCGAATCTTCACTATTCGCAGCATCGTCGCCGCGGTACTCGTGGGCGTGCTGCTCCTGACCGTCGCCTCGCGCCTCTTCTATCTGCAGGTACTGAGGCATACGTATTACGCGGAACTCTCTCAGGGCAATCGGGTGCGTACCGATCCGATCCCGCCCAGCCGCGGCCTGATCTTCGACCGGCACGGCGTGGTCATGGCCGAGAATCTACCGGCCTTCCAGCTGGAATTGATTCGCGAGCAGGTCGGCGGCATACCGCAGATCGACGCCACCCTGGCGCGCCTCGTGAGCATCGGTTTGCTCGATGCCGAGGACACCAACAGTATCAAGCGCACCATCCTCTCGCATCATGTCTACGAAAGCGTACCGATCAAGCTGCAGCTCAATGATGAGGAGATGGCCCGCTTTGCTGTGCATCGCTACGAATTCACGGGGGTGGACATCCGCACTCGCCTGTCCCGGCACTACCCCTTCGGTCCCATGGCCGTGCACGCGCTCGGCTACGTCGCTGCGATCAGTGAGCAGGATCTCAAGCACATCGATTCGGCGGCGTATGCCGGTACCACGCTGATCGGCAAATTAGGGGTCGAAGGCGCTTACGAGAATTTGTTGCACGGAACCCCCGGATACCGCGAAGTGCTGGTCAATGCGGCCGGGCGGCCGGTCGAACGTCAGGGCGCCTTCACGCCCAAACTCAACATACGCCAGCCGGTCGCCGGCGCGGATTTGATCCTCAGCATCGACATGCGCGTGCAACGGGCCGCGGAGGACGCCTTGACGGGCAAACGCGGCGCGGCCATCGCCATCGATCCGCACACCGGCGACGTCGTCGCCCTCGCCAGCACGCCGGGATTCGATCCCAACGCGTTCGCGCGCGGCCTCACGACCAAGCAGTACGACGTCCTGCAAAACGACATCGACAAGCCGCTCATCAACCGCGCGCTGCGCGGCGCCTACCCGCCCGGCTCGACCGTCAAGCCGTTTTTCGCGATGGCGGCGTTGAAATATGGCGTCATGACTCCCGATCAGACGATATTCTGCCCCGGGCACTTCAGCCTTCCCGGCAGCAGGAACGTCTTCCGCGACTGGAAGCCCAAGGGTCACGGCACCCTCGCGATGCGCCACGCCATCATGCAATCCTGCGACGTGTATTTCTACACGGTGGCGAGCAAGCTCGGCATCGATCGCATGCATGATTTCATGAGTATATTCGGTTTTGGTCAGCTCACCGGAATCGACATTCCGGGCGAAAAGCCCGGCTTGATGCCCTCCACCGAATGGAAACGCCATGCCTATAAGCGGGCCGCCGAGCAGGTGTGGTTCCCCGGCGAAACAATCAGTGTCGGCATCGGTCAAGGCTATATGCTGGCAACACCCATGCAGCTCGCCCATGCCGTGTCGGCCATCGCATCGCGCGGTGAGATCTACAAACCAAGACTGGTGTCGGCAGTGCGTGCCGCCGGATCGACGACGCTCACCCCGCGTCCGGTTGAGCCTGAGCCCACACTGACCGCGGTCAGCCGCGATCAATGGCAAGTGGTCGTGGACGGCATGGAACTGGCGACGGGGCCCGGCGGCACGGCGGCAGCCGCCACCGCCGGAACGCCGTACAAGATCGCCGGCAAGACCGGCTCAGCGCAGGTTTTTACCATCGCTCAGAATGAGAAGTATCACGAAAAGGATTTGAACGAGCGCTTACTCGACCACGCGCTGTTCATCTCCTTCGCTCCCGCCGAGGACCCGAAACTGGCGGTGGCGGTATTTGTCGAAAACGGTAAGCACGGCGGCAGCACCGCGGCGCCGATTGCCCGCAAGATGTTCGACGCCTATCTGCTGCCGGACAAGGCGCCGCCCGCGGATAAAGTACCCGCTCTGGGAAACGTCCTATGATTTTCGATGAATTCTCGCCGTCCCGAACCCGCCGCACTCTGACCGCCGGCGGCCGCACCTTGCGTGCCTTGGGACTGGACGGTCCGTTGACCGGCGTCCTCGCCATCATCGTGTGCTTCGGCATTCTGGTGGTGTACAGCGCTTCCGGGCAAAACCTCAAAATGGTCGAGCATCATTTGGGCAATATCGCCATTGCGGTCACCGCCATGCTTGCCCTCGCCAAGCTTGCAACCCCTCAATACCTGCGCCTGTTCGCACCCGTCGCCTACGTCATCGGCGTGCTGCTGCTCATCGTGGTCGAGGCGACGGGTCACATCGGCAAGGGGGCGCAACGCTGGCTCGACATCGGCTTCATGCGCTTCCAACCCTCCGAGATCATGAAGCTTGCCGTGCCGATGATATGCGCCTGGTACATGCACGAGCGTCCTCTGCCGCCGACCTTCAAGGATCTGGCGGTGATGGGCCTGCTGATAGCCATTCCCACGGCGATGATCGCCAAGCAGCCGGACCTCGGCACTGCGTTGCTGATCGCGGCCTCGGGCCTCATCGTAATGCTGCTCGCCGGTCTGCAGCTGCGGATCATATTGATCTCGATACCGCTGCTCGCCGGGGCCGCCGTGGCGGCCTGGCACTTCATCCACGACTATCAAAAACAACGCATCCTGACGTTTTTGAATCCCGAGAATGATCCTCTCGGCACGGGATACCACATCATCCAGTCGCAAATCGCCATCGGCTCCGGCGGGATGTTCGGCAAGGGCTATATGATGGGCAGTCAGGCACAGCTCGAATTCCTGCCCGAACGTTCCACCGACTTCATATTCGCAGTCATCGGCGAGGAACTCGGCTTGTTGCCGTGTCTCGTGCTCCTGGTCCTGTACGGGGTCGTCATCGGGCGCGCCTTGTACCTCGCGATGCAGGGGCAGGACACTTTTGCGCGCCTGACGGGCGGCGCCATTGCGCTCAGCTTCTTTGTCTACGTGTTCGTCAACTCCGGCATGGTGAGCGGCATTCTGCCCGTGGTCGGCGTGCCGCTGCCGATGATCAGTTATGGGGGCACCTCGATGGTCACGCTGTTGGCGGGTTTCGGCATATTGATGTCCCTGCACTCGCATCGCAAGCTCATCGGATCCTAGCCGCGTGCGTTCTTCGTCCGGTTTGAAATATCTGCTCCTGGCCGCGATCGTCCTCCGCGCTGCCTGTCAGCCGGCCGCCGCGATCGACGTCAAGCGACCCGAGGTCAAGGAATTCATCGCGCACATGGCCGACACCTCGTCATTCAAGAAGCGGCAGCTGCGCAAGCTGCTCAAGGCGGCCCAGACTCAGCCGGCCATAATCGAAGCGATGGACCGGCCTGCTGAAAAGGCCAAACCGTGGTTCGAGTATCGCCCGATCTTCGTCAGCGAACGACGCATCCGCGAGGGCACGGATTTCTGGATCGCGCATCGCCAGGCCCTCGATCGGGCCAGCGTGCGCAGCGGAGTGGCGCCGGAGTATCTCGCGGCCATCCTCGGGGTCGAAACCTACTACGGCCGCCTGACCGGCTCCTACCGGGTGCTCGACGCGCTGGCTACGCTGGCTTTCGATTACCCCGCCCGGGAGAAATTCTTTCGCGACGAGCTCGAACAGTTTCTCTTGCTGACCCGCGACATGAGGCTCGATCCCCTGAGCGTGAAGGGCTCCTATGCCGGCGCGATGGGCGCGCCGCAGTTCATGCCGTCGAATTACCGGCATTATGGCGTGGACGCGGATGCGGACGGCCACATCGACTTGTGGACCAATTGGCCGGACGTGTGCGCAAGCGTCGGCAATTACCTCAAAGAACACGGTTGGAACGCCGGCGAGCCGGTGCTGAGCGAAGCGACCGTCGCCCCCGACAATACCTCGGATTTGGATGGCCGCAAGCTGGCGCTGTCCGAGACCGTCGGCTCGCTGCGCACGAAGGGCGTGAGTTTCGACAGTTCGCTGCCTGCGGACGCGCCCGCGCTCTTGATCGCCGCCGACGACTCGGACGGCGTTCACTGGCGCGTCGGCTACAACAATTTCTATGTGATCACCCGCTACAATCACAGCGCCCTGTACGCAATGGCGGTGTATGAACTGGCGGCGGCGGTCAAGCAGCGGATCTTGCTGAACGATGCGCAGGGTGCTGCCGCCCCCGTCGCCGCGGAACCGGCGTTGCATCAGTGAACGTCGGCCGCGCACTCGCCGCCCCGCTTGCACTCATCGTCGCCGGGCTCGCCGCATGCCAGAGTACCCCGCCGACACCCGTGCCTCCTTACACCGTCCCGCCGGAATCACTGACGCCGCCGCCGGTCTCGGGGTCCGTTCCCGATGCCATTCCGCGTCTCGAACCTCGCGCGCGCAGCGGCAATCCGCCGTTCTACAGCGTGTTCGGCAAGCGTTACTACGTGCTGTCCTCGAGCGTCGGCTACTGGGAGCGCGGCGTCGCATCCTGGTATGGGCCCGGCTTCCACAAGGTGCGGACCTCGACCGGCGAGCGCTACGATATGTACGCCATGACGGCTGCGCACAAGACGCTGCCGTTGCCCGCCTACGTGCGTGTGACGAATTTGCAGAACGGCCGCAGTGTCGTGGTGCGGGTCAACGATCGCGGTCCCTTTGTCGGCAACCGAATCATCGACCTCTCCTACTCGGCCGCGGCGAAGCTCGGCATGTTGCGCAATGGCACGGCCATGGTCGACGTGCGCACCATCGATCCGTCGGAGCCGCCGCCGGTGATTACGGCGTCGAACCGGGTGCCGGCTCCCGCGGCACCCAATGCCGCCGCGGCGAGTGCGCCGGTGTCCGGTGCCGCGACGCCGGCCGACTCGAGTCCCGCGGCTGCCGGCTCCGCGCTGTTCGTGCAAGCCGGCGCGTTCTCCGATCCCGCAAACGCCGAACGCCTGGTGGAAAAATTGCGCGGGCACAGCTACGGCAAGGTGTTCGTGCGCGAAGATCAGATCGCGGGCCGCAGAATGTACCGGGTACGGATCGGTCCGGTGCCCGACGTCGCGGAGTTCGACCGCATCGTCGCAGCGCTGGAGCGAACCGGCATCAACGATGCGCATCTCGCGCTCGACTAGCGTCCACACCACGGTTGCCGTGCGATAATCCTAAACGCCCATCATTTCTACCAAGGTATCCAACAACTATGTTCCGTTCCTGTCTGGCCTGCGCTTTTCTCACCGTATTCGCCGCCGTTCCTTGCTTTGCCGAGACGCCCGCGCCGACCCCCGCTCCCATAGTCATACCAACCCCGCCGCAGGTCGATGCGCGCGCGTACATCGTCGTCGATTATCGCACCGACAAGATTCTGGCCGCGCAGGACGCGACGGCGCGAGTGGAGCCGGCGAGCCTCACCAAGCTCATGACGGCCTACATCGTGTTTCAGGAGTTGGCCGCCGGCAAACTCAAGCTGGATGAACAGGTGATGGTGAGCGAGCATGCCTGGCGCTCGGAAGGCTCCCGCACCTTCATCGAATTGGGCAAACCGGTATCGGTTCAGGACCTGATCCTGGGAATGATCGTGCAGTCGGGCAACGATGCCACGATTGCTCTGGCGGAACGTATCGCCGGAACCGAAGAAACATTCGCGCAGATGATGAACGCCAACGCCAAGCGCCTGGGGATGGTGGGCAGTCATTTCGAAAACAGCTCGGGACTGCCTTCACCGCAACACTATACGACCGCGCGCGACCTGTCGCTGCTCGCCAACGCCATGATCCGGGAGTATCCGCAGTACTACAAATGGTTTTCAGTGCATGAGTTCCAGCACAACGGCATCAAGCAGCAAAACCGCAACGGCCTGCTCGAAAAGGACCCCACGGTCGATGGCCTGAAGACCGGCCACACGGATTCGGCCGGCTTTTGCCTGGTGACGTCCTCGCTGCGCGACGGCATGCGGCTGGTGTCGGTGGTCATGGGGTCGAAGAGCATGAAGGCGCGCGAAACTGCGAGCTCCGCGCTGCTCAATTACGGATTCACCTTCTACGACACCAAGCTGGTCGTGAAAGGCGGCGCCGTTCTTGCGACCGCGCACGTCTGGAAAGCGCAGAGCCCGTCCGTCGATCTCGGCATCAAGGACGATCTCTACATGACCCTGCCGCGCGGCACCGCCGACATCAAGACGGCCGCCGATGTTCAGCCGCGCCTGATCGCACCCCTTGCCCCGGATGCGACTGTCGGCAGCTTGCGCGTGTTCGCCGGCGGCCAAACCCTGACGACGCTGCCCTTGCATCCGCTCAAGGACGTGCCCGCGGGAGGTTGGTGGCGTCGATTGATCGACACCATTCGACTGTGGTTCGCGAGAGCGTGACCCGTGCCGCTGCCGATATGCTACTTGAACGGCGAATACCTGCCCTTGGCGGAGGCCCGGGTGTCGCCGCTCGATCGCGCGTTCTTGTTCGGCGATGCGGTCTACGAAGTGCTGCCCATTTATGCGTCGCGCCCGTTTCGCCTGCGCGAACATTTGGACCGCCTGAATCGGAGCCTGGCGGGCATCCGCATGGCGGCACCCCTGTCGCACGCCCGCTGGGCAGAGCTGTGCCGGGAGCTGATTTCCCGCAATTCAGCCCACGATGCGTATCTCTACCTCCAGGTCACCCGCGGCGCCGAGTTCGGCCGCAATCACGCCTGGCCGGTAGATCTGAAACCCACCTTGTTTTCCTACGTCACGGCCTTGGAGCCCCTGGCGCCTTCCATGCTGGAACGGGGTGTGTCGGCGGTAACCGCAATGGACACGCGTTGGGCGAGGCGCGACATCAAATCCACGTCCCTGCTGGCCAATATTCTGCTCAAGAAACTCTCCGCCGATGCCGGCGCATTTGAAACCATCTTGCTGGAGAACGGCGAACTCACCGAGGGCTCATCGACGACCGTGCACGTCGTGAAGGGCGGCGTCATTCATACGCCGCCCAACGGCCATCATGTTCTTCCCGGCACGACTCGCGATGTCGTCGCCGAACTCGCCGCGCGCTTGGGATGGCGCAGCGAGAGCGGTCGCGTCAGCGAAATTCATCTGAGGGCCGCGGACGAAATTTGGCTGGCATTTTCGACGCGCGGCGTGTTGCCGGTCACCAACCTCGACGGTGCCCCCATCGGTACCGGCAAGCCCGGGCCGTTGTTCAAACGCATGCACACCGCCTTTGCCGACTACACGCGTGAACTCGCCGGAACACCCGCGCTATGAGCGACACCACTCTTCAAGTCTTTCCGAGTGAATTTCCGATCAAGGTGATGGGGCGTCGCGACAGCGACCTGCGCGCGCTCACCCAAGCCATCATCGAACGCCACGCCGGACCCCAACTCGAATCGAGCATCCGCACGCGCACCAGCGCGGACGGAAAT
>DASYFQ010000297.1:0-5341 GCA_036498345.1 Steroidobacteraceae bacterium | reverse complement strand
GCACCCGGCCAGCACCACGCACTCCGGAGTGCTCAAGCAGACGCGGGATCGAATCGGCATATCCGATGCGCTGATCCGTATTTCAGTCGGCATCGAAGACGCCGACGATCTCATTGCGGATCTCGGCGCGGCACTCGATGCAATTTAAGGGATTGCGCGCCGCCGCGCTGATGGCGGCCGCCATTCTGGCCGTGCCGGTCGAAGCCCATGCGCGCGCCGAGGCGGCTGCCGCCGCGGATAGGGTGTACCGGAACGGCTATGTGTACACGGTGGACGCCCACGACAGCGTGCAAACGGCGCTGGCGATTCGCGCGGGCCGCATCGTCTACGTCGGCACAGACGCCGGGCTCGCCCCATTCGTGGGTCCGAAGACCACGGTGGTGGATTTGCACGGACGGATGATGATGCCCGGGCTGGTCGACGGTCACTTGCATCCGCTGCAAGGCGGCGGCACGCTCCTCAAGTGCAGCTTGAATTACGAGCAGCTGACCGTGGCGCAGATGCAGGCCAGGATTCAGACCTGTCTCGATCAAACGCAGGCCCGTGAACCGGATGCCTGGCTCGAGGTCGTGAATTGGTTTCAAGAGGGCATGTTGCCGGCGGGTACCGTCACCAACCGGGGAAATCTGGACGTGCTCAGAACCAAGCGTCCGATCTTCGTGATGTCCTCTTTCGGCCATACGGCGCTCGTCAATTCTCGCGCCTTGCAAGTGGCCGGCATCACCGCACGGACGCCTGATCCGCTGGGCGGCAAGGTGGGACGGGAGGCTTCGGGCAACCCTTCGGGAATCCTGGAGGATGCCGCCCAGGAAGCGGTCGCAAAGCAGATCCCGGCGGCCACGCCCGCCGACAACGTCAGGGCGGCGGCGTCCGCGCTCGACGCGTTGCGTAAACAAGGCGTCACCACGTTCTTGGATGCCATGGCGGAGCTGCCGTCGCTCGAAGCTTTCGCCGCAGTCGAGCGCGAGGGAAAGCTCACGGCACGCGCACACTTCGCCGTCCTGATCACTCCGCCCCAGGGTCGCGACCCTGAGCAGGCGGTTGCCATGGTCAAGACCATGGCGCAGCGCTTCGATCAGGGCGCGATCGAGCCCATCCCTAAGCTCACGGTGCGCAACGTGAAATTGTTTCTCGATGGCGTGATCACCGCGCCGGCGTCTACGGGCGCCCTGTTGACGCCTTACCTGAGCCTGCAAGGCTCACCCGCCAATCCCCATTGGGCGCCCTCGTCGAGCCGCGGCCCGGCAGTTTATTTCCCGGCGCCGATTCTGGATGCACTGCTGATCGGCGCGGCGGCCGCGGGCTTCGAACCGCACATGCATGCGGATGGCGACCGTGCGGTGCGCGAGGGTTTGGACGGTATCGGGGTGCTGCGGCAGAAATTTCCGGACCGGGATATTCGTGCCGCCATCGCTCATGATGAGATCGTCGATCCGGCGGATTTTCCGCGCTACAAGCAGCTGAACGTAAATCCCGTGCTGTCATTTCAATGGGAAAAGCAGGCGCCGGACACGATGGAGGGCGCGCGCGAGTATCTGGGGGCGGCGCGCTTCAAATACATGGAACCGGCCGGCTTCCTGGCGGCAGCCGGCGCCCGCATCGCCTACGGCAGCGATTGGCCGGTGGACCCGCTCGACGAATGGTTTGCGCTCAAAGTCGGAGTCACGCGCACCAATGCTCCCCAACCCGACCACAAATATGCCGGGCGCTTGAGCGAGGACAAGGGTCTGTCGCGCCACGAGGTGCTGCGCGCGATCACCATGAATTCCTCGTATGAATTACACCAGGAGCAGTCGACCGGGTCGCTCGAAGTAGGGAAGCTTGCGGATTTGATCGTGCTCGATCGCAACTTTTTCGACATCCCCGCGGAGGAGATCGCCGACATCAAAGTCCTGCTGACCGTGGTCGGGGGGCGCGTGGTGTTTCAGTCCGATCAGTTCGCGGCGCCGTAGGTTCGATCATTTCACGTCCCTGCGCTGGGTAGCCAGGTCCTAAATAACAGCGAGCGACGCTGATACTTTAATGATTATCTCTGGGACTTCGAAGATTGATTGAGGTTACGCTTTCCAGCCTATCGTGGCGCGCATCCTAGCCGTCAATACGTTCTGCTAAGCCGCCAATACAAGCTACTAAAGGGATCATCATGCGTGGAGGAGCTGCGGTATCGGTTGCGGGCGTCTTATTGGGCGTGGGCGCCTCATGCCAAAGCGCGTCGGCCGGCGGCCCTCCGGAGTTGTCCGCCATCGTAGTCACCGCTACGCGGGTGGCCGAGTCGAGCGTCGACTTGCCGGTGTCCATCGATCGAGTAGATCGGCACGCCATTGCCGACGGTCAACTTCAAGTCAATCTTTCGGAGTCCTTGATCACGGTTCCGGGTGTGTCGGTGCAAAGCCGGCAAAACTACGCGCAAGACTTGCAGCTCTCCGTCCGCGGCTTCGGTGCGCGATCGAGTTTTGGAGTCCGGGGCCTGCGGCTATATTCCGACGGCATTCCCGGCACCATGCCCGACGGTCAGGGCCAGTTTTCGCAGTTCGATCTGGGGTCCGCCGATCACATCGAAGTGCTTCGGGGACCGTTCTCGGCGCTGTACGGCAATTCGTCGGGCGGCGTGATCGCCATCTTCACCGAAGACGCGAAGCCGGGCTATTTGCTCGACGGCAAGGCCGAGTACGGCACCTTCAATACCCAGCGCTATGCCCTCAAGACCGAGGGAGACGATGGGGTGGTCAACTATGTGGTGGATGCCGCGCACTTTCAAACCGACGGGTACCGATTTCACAGCAATGCCGAGCGCGACAACTTCAATGCGAAGCTGCGGTTTGCAACCGGCGACACGGCGACGCTGACGGTCGTGGCCAACGTGGTCGAGACGCCCAGCGTCCAGGATCCCTTGGGGCTCACGCGAGCGCAGCTTGCGGCGGATCCACGTCAGGCCGGTGTCGGTGCAGTTCAATTCAATACGCGCAAGTCTCTCGACCAAGAACAGTTGGGCGCCGTGTACGAGGACAAATTGAGCGCCAACGACGAGTTGTCGGCGATGCTCTACACGGGGCATCGCGCCACGACACAGTTCCAAGCCATACCGCAGGCGACGCAACAGAACGCGCCTCTGTATCCGGGCGGCGTCATCGATCTGGATAGGGCGTATTGGGGCATCGATGCGCACCTGACGGATACCCGCGAATTGGCCGGCTCATCCTTGCAGGTGGTCGCCGGCATCAACTACGACGATCTCGAGGAAGCTCGCAAGGGGTACCTGAATTACGTGGGTTCGCAGTTGGGCGTCGAGGGCGCGGTGCGCCGCGACGAAGCGAATCATGTGTACGACTTCGATCAGTATGTGCAGGCGCAATGGGATCCGAGCGCGCGTTGGCGCATGATCGCGGGTGTGCGCAACAACTTGGTGGAAGTGAGTTCTCATGGCCACCTACCCGTGCTCGACGGAGCAGACAGCAGCGTGCGCTACACGGCGGTGAATCCCGTCGGCGGCGTCACTTTTCACGCCAGTTCCGCGGTCAATCTATACGGCTCATACGGCAAGGGCTTCGAGACGCCGACTTTGAATGATTTGGCTTATCGCTCCGTCGACGGCAGCCTGACGGGGTTGAATTTCGGGTTGAAGCCCGCGCGCAGCGATAACTATGAAGTGGGCGTCAAGGCGGGCAACGAGCGTCTGCGGGCCAACCTCGCCGCATTCTATATAAAAACCGTGGACGAATTGGCCGTCCTGCAGAATTCCGGCGGCCGGACGGTCTCTCAGAACATTGGCGAGACCACCCGGCGCGGAATGGAACTCGGCGTCGACGCCGCCTGGGCGGGCGGGTTCAGCGGCCGGCTGGCGTACACCTACCTCCGCGCCGTCGTGGGACAGGCATACGCGACTTGCATCGCGGCTCCGTGCAATCCTCTGGCGCATCCGGGAGGCCCTTTGCCCGCCAACTACAAGACGGTCGATGCCGGCAACCACCTCCCGGCGGTACCGATGAATTCCCTGTACGCCGGCCTCACGTGGAGCTACACGCCGCTGAAATTTTCCACGACCCTGGAGACGCAGGGCCGTGCGCGAATTTACGCCGACGACCGGAATTCCGATGCCGCCGCCGGTTACTGGGTCGCGAATCTGCGGGCTGGGTTTGAGCAGCAAAGGGGACACTGGCGGTTCAGCGAATATGCCCGCCTTGATAACCTCGCCAATCGAGCCTATGTCGGTTCTGTGATCGTGAACGAGACCAATTCGAGATTTTTTGAGCCGGCGCCGGGCCGCACTGCCTACATTATGTTCAATGCAGCATTGCGAAATTAAGGTTAGTTCACGTGGCGGTTCCAGGCACCAAAGGCTGAGGATTGCCGTGCACCAAACAGCTTGAACCGCGTTATACAGAGTAGGTCTTATTTTATGGGTTTAATATTCGCGCAGCGGCGCGAACGGTAACGGAAGGTGACAGTCATGAGTACCAAAGCCAGACGCTTTCTATTGGCAGTCGGCGTTTTGGGATCGATCCTGGCGGGCGCGGCGCCTGCACTCGCGCAATCGCACGGCGGCGGGGGCGGAGGCCACGGTGGTGGCGGTGGCGGCGGTCACTTTTCGGGCGGGGGCGGAGGCCACGGTGGTGGCGGTGGCGGTCACTTTTCGGGCGGAGCCGGGGGCCATTACTCGGGCGGCGGCGGTGCTCATTATTCTGGCGGAGCTCACTTTGCCGGCGGCGCCAGCTACGGCCACGGTTACGCCGGAGGCTTTCATGGCGGCGGGTACGGTGGCTCGTACGGGCACACCGGTGGCTATTACGGCCACGGCGGCAATTACGGTCACGGTGGGTATTACGGCCACGGTGGCTATTACGGTCACGGCGGCGGGTATTACGGCCATGGGTACTCCACCGGCGCTTACTGGCGGGGCGGCTACTGGCGCGGCGGGTTCTGGCCGCGTTGCTACTACGGGGTAGGATTCTCCTGGTTCCTGCCGGTGCTGCCGCTGGCCTACGCGACGTATTGGTATGCCGGTACTCCCTACTACTACGCCAACGACGTGTACTACACCTACAACCCGGACTACGAAGGCTACGTGGCGACGGATCCGCCGCCCGTGGCCGAATCGGGATCCGCGACCGATGGCACCGTGCCGCCGGCCGGCGCCGCTGCCGCACCGGCTTACGGTGACGGTGGCGCCGCGGCGGGCCAGATTTTCATGTACCCGAAGAACGGACAGAGCGCCGAGCAGCAGGCAACGGACAAAGCCGAATGCCAGCAATGGGCGCAGCAGCAGGCGGGCCAGGTGGCGCAGAACGGGTCGGATTATCAGCGCGCGATGGTGGCTTGTGTGGAGGGGCGGGGGTATAGCGCG
>DASYFQ010000296.1:0-7516 GCA_036498345.1 Steroidobacteraceae bacterium | reverse complement strand
CGCAATCAACTGCGGCTTTACATCCTCGGCGAGCGGCACCCGGCGCATGTGCACGCGCAGGATCTGCTCGCGACCGCGCACGTCCGGCAGCGGCACCACGACCTGGCGGTCGAAGCGGCCCGGCCGCAGCAGCGCCGGGTCAAGGACGTCGGGACGGTTGGTGGCCGCGATCAGAATGATACCCTCATTCGACTCGAAGCCGTCCATCTCCACCAGCAGCTGGTTGAGCGTCTGCTCGCGCTCGTCATGGCCGCCGCCCAGACCGGCACCGCGGTGCCGGCCGACGGCGTCGATTTCATCGATGAAGATGATGCACGGCGCATGCTTCTTGGCCTGCTCGAACATGTCGCGCACGCGCGAGGCACCGACGCCGACGAACATTTCGACGAAGTCGGAGCCGGAGATCGTGAAGAACGGCACCTTGGCTTCGCCGGCGATGGCACGTGCCAGCAGCGTCTTGCCGGTGCCGGGCGAGCCGACCATCAGCACACCCTTCGGGATCTTGCCGCCAAGTTTCTGGAACTTGCCGGGATCTTTCAAGAAGTCGACGATTTCGACCACTTCCTGCTTGGCCTCCTCGACGCCCGCGACGTCGGCGAAGGTGATATTGACTTGATCCTCGCCCAGCAGCCGCGCTCGGCTCTTGCCGAAAGACATGGCCCCCCTGCCGCCGGAAGCACCCTGCATCTGGCGCATGAAGTAGGCCCAAAAGCCAATGAGAATCAATATCGGGAAGGCGGATATCAGCAGTTGCAGGAACACCGATTGTTGTTTCGGGGGCTCGCCGCGGAATTTCACGCCCTGCTGTTGCAGCAGGCCGATCAACGCGCCGTTGCTGGTCTCCGGGTTGTACGTGACGAACGAATCGCCGGATGAGCGCCGTTTGCCCTCGATGATTTCGCCCTTGAGCGTCACGGTATCGACATTATTGCTCTTCACTTCGGAGAGAAACTGCGAATAGTCGATGGTGGCCGGCTGGCCGGTGCGCATGCCGAATTGGCTGAAAATAGCGAGAAGAATGACCGCTAATGCGACCCAGAGGAGAATTTGTTTCGTCAAATCGTTCAAGTTTCACCTACAGCCGCGATCACACGACTAAAAAGCCAGCTGGCATCCCAGGGACGGGCGGTCCTGTCAGGGGGCCCCCCGGAACTTACACCATCCCAAACTGCCGCGCCAACAGATAGATCTCAGGGCTGCGTGTTCGTGACGCCTTCGGCTTTTTCGTCACTACCCGTCCATAACGGCTGCGGGCATCCTTGATGATCTGATCGAATCCCGACCCTTGAAATAATTTCAAAAGCAAATCGCCTCCGGGCGCCAAGACTCGATCCGCAAACTCCAGCGCCAACTCCGCCAAATACATCGAACGGGGTTGATCTACTGCGTCTATGCCAGCCATGTTGGGGGCCATATCGGACAAAACAAGGTCTACTTTATCGGCGCCGATGTGCTGCAGAACCTGCTCCAGAACCTCCGGTTCGCGGAAATCACCCTGCACGAAATCGACGCCGGGTATGGCATCCATCGCCAGGATGTCCGTCGCCACGATGCGGCTCGTGCCGCCGATGATGCGCGCCGCGTACTGGCTCCAGCCGCCGGGCGCGGCGCCCAAATCGACGCAGCGAATACCCGGCCTGAGCAGCCGCTCGGTCTCCTGAATTTGCGCGAGCTTGAATACGGCGCGCGAGCGCCAGCCCTCTCGCTGCGCACGCTTGACGAATTCGTCGTTGGCATGTTCGGCAAGCCAACGGGCACTGCTTTTGGAACGCTTGGGCATGGGTAAACGATTGCGGTTAGCGACTATAATCCCGCCATGGCACTCACTGAGAAACAAAAGAAACACTTGCGCCGCCTCGCGCATCCCATGAATCCGATCGTCATGCTCGGCAACGCCGGGCTGACCGACGCGGTCGTCGCGGAGCTCGACCGCGCCCTGACCGACCATGAATTGGTCAAAGTGAGCGCCCGCGTCGGCGAGCGCGATGCCCGCAACGACGCGTTGGCGACGCTGGCCAGCCGCACCACGAGCGAACTCGTGCAGCGAGTCGGGCACGTCGGAGTGTTTTTCCGCCGCCGCAGTGAACTACCGAAAATCCTCATTCCAGACTAGCTTGAGCACCGCGACACAGGCCAAGACATACAGCACCGCCGAGACGCCGTGCCAGGCACCAAACCCGAGCCCCGCCACGGTGCCGTGCACATGGGCCTGCGCCATTATCCGTTTCAAGATCCATTCGTTGATCAGCAGCAGCCCGGCCGCCGCATAGCCCCAGACGAATTTCGCTCTGCCGGGCAGCAGCAGCGCCAGCGCCGCCACGCCCAAGCCGGCATAGGTCTCGATGCTGAACAGCCTGGAGGCCAGGACGCCCGCCAGGCCGCGATCGCCCTGCAAACGGAACAGCGTCGGCGCCACCCATAGGGCGAGCGACCAGAGACTGCCCGCCCAGAGCACGAACAGCACCCGAAAAACGCTACGCAGCACGGGACCCGGGCCCATCCTCTCTCGGCGAGCAGCGCTGCACGCGCATCGAGCGCTTCAAATGTAGCGCACGGACATGATTTCGTAGCTCCGCGTACCGCCCGGCGTGGTCACATCCACGACATCGCCTTCGGATTTGCCGATGAGGGCGCGAGCGATCGGAGAGGACACCGACAGCAGGCCCTGCTTGATATCGGCTTCATCGTCGCCGACCAGTTGATACACGACCTTGTTGCCGCCATCCTGGGCTTCGAGTTCGATGGTCGAGCCGAACACCACCCGGCCGCTGGCGGTCAGCTTGGTGACATCGATGACTTCGGAGTTCGACAGGCGGTTCTCGATGTCGTTGATGCGCCCTTCGATGAAGCTTTGCTGCTCGCGTGCGGCGTGATATTCGGCGTTCTCGCTCAAATCCCCATGCGCGCGCGCCTCCGCGATCGCCTTGATGACGTTCGGACGCGCTTCGCTCTTCAGTTGTTTCAGCTCCGCGCGCAGCCGCTCGGCGCCGCGAAGAGTCATAGGGGTGCGTTTCACCACGGCGGCAACTCTCTGCGCAGCGTCATGTGAATGCGCTTCACCACGCCGGCAAACTCTCTGTGCTGAAGTCTGGGGGTTCGCTTCACGCCAACATTTCCTTGTGCAAATCCTGCAGTCGATTCACTTCGATGTCGCCCAGGTGATCGAGCGCGTCGCAAGTGGCGCGCGCTCCGGCCACCGTCGTGTAATAGGTCACCTTGCGTGCGACCGCCTCGCGTCGAATCGAACGCGACTCGCGCACCGCCTGTTTGCCTTCGGTGGTGTTGACGATCAACGCCACCTCGTCGTTTTTTATCATATCGACGACGTGCGGGCGACCCTCCCGCACCTTATTGACCCGCCGGCACGTCACTCCGGCCTCCTCCAGCACCAGCGCGGTGCCGCCCGTGGCGGCAATCTCAAAGCCGCGGGCGATCAACATCTGCGCCAGCACCGTCGCGGCCGGCTTGTCGCGGTCGCGCACGCTGATGAAGCACAGGCCGTGCGTCGGCAGAACCACGCCCGAAGCCGCTTGAGCCTTGGCGTAGGCCTCTCCGAAAGTGTGGCCGGTGCCCATCACCTCGCCCGTGGATTTCATTTCCGGTCCCAGGATGGGATCCGCCTCGGGAAACTTGCCGAACGGAAACACCGCCTCCTTGACCGAGAAATACGGCGGAATGCGTTCCCCGGTGCACTCCTGCGCGACCAGCGTCTTGCCCGTCATGACCCGAGCAGCGACCTTGGCCAAGGGAATCCCGGTGGCCTTGGACACGAAGGGGACGGTGCGCGAGGCGCGCGGATTGACCTCCAGAATATAGATCACGCCGCTTTGGATCGCGAATTGAATGTTCATCAAGCCGACCACGTTGAGCGCTTTCGCGAGCTTGCGTGTCTGCACCCGCAGTTCGTCCTGGATTTCCTGCGACAAGCCGTTCGGCGGCAGCGAGCAGCTGGAATCGCCCGAATGCACGCCGGCTTGCTCGATGTGCTCCATGATGCCGCCGATCAGCACGTTCTCGCCGTCGCTCACGGCGTCGACATCGACCTCGATGGCGAGATCCAGAAACCGGTCCAACAGCACCGGGCTCTCATTCGACACCTTCATGGCGTCGATCATGTACTGGCGTAGGTCGTCCTCGTTGAACACCACTTCCATCGCCCGGCCGCCCAGCACGTAGCTCGGCCGCACCACCAGCGGAAACCCGACTTCCCGCGCCAGCAGCACGGCCGATTCCTCGGTGCGTGCCGAGGCATTGGCCGGTTGCTTGAGCTTGAGGGCAGTCACCAGCTTTTGGAACCGCTCGCGGTCCTCCGCAACATCGATGCTGTCGGGAGTGGTGCCGATGATGGGCGCGCCCGCCGCGGCGAGCGCCCTCGACAGCTTCAAGGGCGTCTGGCCGCCGAACTGCACGATCACTCCCTCGGGCTTCTCTTTCTCGATGATCTCCATGACGTCTTCGAAGGTCAGAGGTTCGAAGTACAGGCGGTCCGAGGTGTCGTAATCCGTCGACACCGTTTCCGGATTGCAGTTCACCATGAGAGTTTCGAAGCCGTCTTCGCGCAGCGCCATGGCCGCGTGCACGCAGCAATAGTCGAACTCGATGCCCTGGCCGATGCGATTGGGGCCGCCGCCCAAGATCATGATTTTGCGGCGGCTGCTGGGATTCGCTTCGCACTCTTCTTCGTAGGTCGAATACAAGTAGGCGGTGGAGGTCGAGAACTCCGCGGCGCAGGTATCGACGCGCTTGTACACGGGGTGGAGCCCGAGCTTGCGGCGGCGGCTGCGGACCGCCGCTTCGTCGCGCCCCACCAGTTTTGCAATGCGCGAATCGGAGAAGCCCTTGCGCTTCAGCGCGCGCAGGCGCGGCAGTTCGAGGCTTTCAAAACCGTCCTTGGCCAAGAGCGCTTCCTCGCGCAATAGGTCCTCGATCTGCGCCAGGAACCAGGGATCGATCTTGGTGGCCTCGAAAACCTGCGGCAGCGTCCATCCCGCGCGAAACGCGTCGGCCACATACAGAAGCCGGTTCGGTCCCGGCCAACGCAGCTCGTAGGAGAGCTTCTCGGCGGCCTCATCGGTCAGCGGCAGGGTCAACTGCTCATTGAAGCCGTCGAGGCCGGTCTCCAAGCTGCGCAGGGCCTTCTGCATCGATTCCTGAAAGGTTCGGCCGATGGCCATCGCCTCGCCCACCGATTTCATCTGGGTGGTCAGGCGCGTGTTCGAGCCCGGAAACTTCTCGAAGGTGAAGCGCGGGATCTTGGTGACGACATAATCGATGGTGGGCTCGAACGAGGCCGGAGTCGCGCCGCCGGTGATGTCATTCTTGAGCTCATCCAGGGTGTAGCCGACCGCGAGCTTCGCGGCAATCTTGGCGATCGGGAACCCCGTAGCCTTGGATGCCAAGGCCGAGGAGCGCGACACCCGCGGGTTCATCTCGATGACCAGAACCCGGCCGTCGTCGGGATTGATCGCGAACTGCACGTTGGAACCGCCCGTGTCCACGCCGATTTTGCGCAGCACCGCAATCGAGGCGTCGCGCAGACGCTGGTACTCTCGATCCGTCAGGGTCTGGGCCGGGGCCACGGTGATCGAGTCTCCGGTGTGCACGCCCATGGGATCGAGATTTTCGATCGAACAGACGATGATGCAGTTGTCGTCGCGATCGCGGACCACTTCCATTTCGTACTCTTTCCAGCCGAGCACCGATTCCTCGAGCAGCACCTCGTTCGTGGGCGAGGCATCGAGTCCGCGCGCGACGATGGCTTCGAATTCCTCGCGGTTGTAGGCGATGCCGCCGCCGCTGCCGCCCAACGTGAACGACGGCCGGATGACGGTGGGGAAGCCGATTTCCGACTGCACCGCCAGGGCTTCTTCCATGCTGTGCGCGATGCGCGCGCGCGCGGTCTGCAGGCCGATGTCGGCCATGGCGCGCCGGAATAGCTCCCGATCTTCGGCCATGTCGATGGCGCGTTGCGATGCGCCGATGAGTTCCACGTTGAAACGGTCCAGCACTCCCTCGCGCACCAGATCGAGCGCGGTGTTCAGCGCCGTCTGACCGCCCATGGTGGGCAGCAGGGCGCTCGGGCGCTCCTTCTCGATGATGCGGGCGATGGTGCGCCAATTGATCGGCTCGATGTAGATGGCATCCGCAGTTTCCGGATCAGTCATGATCGTGGCGGGATTCGAGTTCACCAGCACGACCCGATAACCCTCTTCTTTCAGGGCCTTACACGCTTGAGCTCCAGAATAATCGAACTCGCAAGCCTGGCCGATGATGATGGGTCCCGCGCCGATGATGAGAATGCTGTGAAGGTCGGTTCGCTTGGGCACTTAACTCTCGGCCGATTTCTGTTTGACGGGATTGCGCCCCCGAGAATTGGCTTGCATACGTTTCACCATCAAGTACATAAAGTGCTCGAACAGCAGGCGCAGATCATGCGGGCCGGGGCTGGCCTCGGGGTGCCCTTGGAAGCTGAACGCCGGCCGGTCAGTGCGTGCGAGGCCCTGCAGGGTGCCGTCGAACAGCGAGCGATGCGTCGCGCGCAAGGTGGCCGGCAACGTGGTCTCGTCCACCGCAAAACCATGGTTCTGGCTCGAGATCAGCACCCGGCCGGAGTCGAGTTCCGACACCGGATGGTTGGCGCCGTGATGGCCGAATTTCATCTTCATGGTTTTCGCACCGCTGGCGAGTCCCAGCAATTGATGGCCGAGGCAAATGCCGAAGATCGGCACGTCGGTCTCCAGGAAGCGCGCAATCGCCTCGATGGCATAGTCGCAGGGCTCGGGGTCCCCGGGTCCATTGCTTAAGAAAATACCATCAGGATTCATCGCAAATACTTGATCTGCCGGCGTTTGTGCAGGTACGACAGTCATGCGGCAGCCATGCTCGGCGAGAATGCGCAAAATGTTGCGCTTCATGCCGAAGTCGTAGGCGACCACGTGCACTCGGCTCTGGGGCCGCGGCGGTTTGCTGGAAGATTTCCAGATCAACCCGTCGTTCCATTGATAGATCTTCTTGGTCGACACCGCCTTGGCGAGGTCCATGCCCTTCAGGCCGGGAAATTTCTTCGCGGCGCGCACCGCCGCGGTCTCATCGATTTGGTCGCCGGTCATGATGCATCCCGACTGCGCGCCCTTCTCGCGCAGCAGCCGGGTCAGCTTGCGGGTATCGATATCCGCGATCGCCACCACCTTGCAGCGGAGCAGGAAGCTGGACAGCGACTCGGTGGAGCGCCAGTTCGAATGCAGCAGGGGTAGATCGCGAATGACCAAGCCGGCGGCGTAGACCGCGCCCGATTCCAGATCTTCCGGGGTCGTGCCGGTGTTGCCGACATGAGGATACGTGAGAGTGACAATCTGCCGGCAGTACGAGGGATCCGTCAGGATCTCCTGATACCCGGTCATCGCCGTATTGAAAACTACTTCACCAGTCGTGTTGCCTTTTGCGCCTACTGAGACGCCACGGAACACGGTGCCATCTTCGAGAGCTAGCACTGCAGGTGTCGACACTCCGGTTCCTC
>DASYFQ010000295.1:0-13888 GCA_036498345.1 Steroidobacteraceae bacterium | reverse complement strand
GGAACGCTCCCCGCCTTGACCAGCACCATCACGCTCGGATTGATATGGTTCTTGATGGCGGAATTGATCTGCTCCCGCGTCAGCGCCTTGACCGCCTCCGGATACTCTTCGATGCGGCTCACGTCGTAGCCGCGCTGCACGTCGGTCAAGATCGCGTTCGCAAGTCCGGCGGTCGTCGACAGACCGACGAGGTACCCCCCCACCAGGCCCTGCTTGCGTCCCGCCAATTCCCGATCGGTGATCCCGTCCTTCCACCAGCGGTCGAGCTCGCGCCGCGTCGACGCGATGCCCTTATCCAAGAGCGCCGGTGCAAAGCTGGCCGAGATATCCCAGCGGCCATCGACGATGCTGTCGTCGGCCATCCCGGCCCCAATGTTGTAAGTCAGCCCTTCCTTGTCGCGCACGATGCCCATCAACCGTCCGGTGAACCCGCTGCCGAAAATCGCCGTACCCACCCGCAGAGCGAGTGCGTCGGGGTCCTTGTAGCGTAGCCCAGTCGGCTGCCCGAGGATCACAGACACGCTCGGCTTGTCGGCGAGCGGCACCGATACCTCGCGTGCCTCCTTCAATACGGCGGGCGCTGCCGGCCGCACGTAATCTTGGCCGCCCGTCCAGCCGGAAAACGCCTTGCCGATCTCGGCCTGCGTCTCCGCCGCCGCCACGTCGCCGACCACGACCAGGGTCATGTGAGCCGGGCCATAGAATTTGGCGTGAAAGGCCTTGATCTCATCGAGGCTTGCGGCCTTCGCTGCGGCCTCGTACTCGGTGACCGCATGCGGCCGGTTGGGGTGCCCTTGCGGAAATATGGCGCGGCCGAAAGCCTCCTGCGCGCGCGCTTCGGTATTCTGCGCCGAGGCTTCCAGCGCGCCGATGAACTGCTGCTTCGCCTTGTTGAACTCCGGCATCTGCAAGGCAGGCGTGCGCAGTTCCGCGGCAATCAGCCCGATCACCAGCGGCAGGTCCTTCGTGAGGCACTTGGCGCGAATCTCCAGTGATTGCGTGCCCACGCTGAAGGCGATTTCGGCTCCCACATTGTCCAGCTGTTCGGCAATCGCAAACTTGTCGAGGCTCTTCGTGCCCCGGTCGAGCATCATCCCGGTAAGCGTGGGAATCGCGATATTCCCGGGCTCGGCCATTGCGTCGCCCGCCGGCAGCGACCCTATGATCACGACCACCTTCTTCACGTCGGTGTGATAGGTGATGAGATCGATGCCCGCCACTTGCGAGCGGTGGCTCTGGTCGGCCACGTTCGCCTCGGCTAAATTCGCTGCGGCAGTGCCGCTCACCAGGAACAACGCAGTCAATACATAGTGTCGCATCACGAGCCTTTCTCCGCCGACGGCGGCACCGGAATGAACCAGCCCGTCGTACTCTGATCCTCTTTGAGATACTCCTTGGCGACGCGTTGCACGTCCGCGGGCGTCACTTGCTGCACCTTCAGCGGAAACGTCACATATAGAGTCCAATCGCCCACGGCGATCCATTCGTTGATCTCGCCGGCAATCGCGCCGGTCCCATCGCGCTTGTAGGCGTCGGCGGCAATGTATTGCTGCTTCACCCGCGCCACTTCGGCTTCGGTCACGCCATCCGCCTTGATCTTGGCGATCTCCGCCAGCAGCGCCTTTTCGACTTGGGCATGCGCGGCGCCCGGCGCAAGCACCGCGTACACCGTGTGCAGCGACAGGTCATGATGCAGATCGGTGCCGGCGCCGGCGTTCAACGCCAGGCCTTGATCGACGAGAGATCGATAGAGCCTCGCGTTCTTGCCCGAACTCAAAATGGCATCGAGCATCTCGAGCGCGGGCTGATCGGCGTCGCGGCCATTCGGAACCTTGTGCGCGATGATCACGGTTCCGAGTTCGCCCGGGCGCTTGACCGTGACTCGCCGCTCCCCGCTCTGCGCGGGTTCCTCCGTGTACATCACGGGAATCGGCGCCGGAGAGTGCGCATACACGCCGTAGTATTTCTTGATCAGGTTGAGGGTGGCCTCGGGTTCGAGGTCGCCTATCACCGTCACCGTCGCGTTATTGGGCCAATAGAACGTGTCATAGAACTCGCGCAACCGGGCGATGGGAATGTGTTCGATGTCGCTCTTCCAGCCGATCGTCGGGTGGTGGTATGGCAGCGCCTCATAAGCCGCCGCCGTCACGTCTTCCATGAGCACATTGTCCGGGTCGTTCTTGCCGCGTTCGTATTCATTGCGCACGACCGTCATTTCCGACTGCCGATCGGCTTCGTGCAGCCACAGATGGCGCATACGGTCCGCTTCGATGGCGATATACCCTTCCAGACTTTCCCGGCCGATGGTCGCATAGTAGTTGGTGCGGTCGAACGCCGTGGTCGCGTTGAACTGGCCGCCGACCCGTTCCAGGAACTGTTTGACGCTGTTGCCCTTCGGATCATTGAAGCCCTCGCTTCCCTTGAACATCATGTGCTCGAGGATGTGCGTCGCTCCGGTGGTTCCCGTGACCTCGTTGCGTGAACCGACTTGATAGGTCACTTGGAACGTCACCACCGGCGCCGAATGATCGGGCACCAGCAGCACGGTGAGGCCGTTGCTGTCGAGCCGGTACTCGTCGATTCCGCCCAGTGACTTGAGATAACTGAATCCCGCCACCGCGATCGGCGAGGAAGCCGGCGCGGGAGCCGCCGCGCTTGCGCAGCCGATCCAGGCAGCCAGCGCCATCGTCGACGCCGCAATTTTGAACTTCTCAACCATACGATTTCTCACCTTCATGATCGTCGCGCGCTCAGCCGCAATCGTGCATTGTAAATGCTAATGCGGCGGTATTGGTCACAATCATGAGAACGCGGGGCGCGAGCGCGGCAATCCTAGGCGACGTCCGTCGGCACTTCATCGGTCCACACCCGGAAGCGCCGTAAAACGTTGGGGCCGAAGGTCATGCATATGGCAACATCCGCCGCATCACGCCCGCGGGCCATGAGCACGCGGCCAATGCGCCGCTGATTATTGCGGGGATCGAAGGCGTGCCATCCGCCGCTGAGATAGGCCTCGAACCAGCCTGCAAAATCCATGGGTGCATCCATGGCCGGCACCCCGATGTCGCCCAGGTAGCCGGCGCAATACCGAGCAGGAATGTTCAAACATCGGCACAGTGCGATCGCGAGATGCGCGTAGTCGCGGCACACTCCCCGCCGTTCATTGTAGGTTTCCCATGCGGTCTTGGTGGGGCGCGCGCATTGATAGTCGAACGCGACGTGCCGATGCACGAAATCGCAAATCGCCTGCACCCGGCTCCAACCGGGCATCATGCTGCCGAAGAGGCTCCAGGCGGCGGAGGACAGGAGTTCGGTCTCGCAGTAGCGGCTGGGAAGCAGAAACACCAGTGACTCATCCGGCAAGGAATCGACCGTATGTTCAAATGCATGGGGCAAGCTGGCTTCGGCGAGGCCCGAGTCCTTGATCACGGCGCCGCTGGTGATGCGGAAGGCTCCTGCGGGCGCGACAAGGCGAGTGCACCAGTTGCCGAAGCCGTCCCGATACATGCTGAGCGGCGCGGCCGGCTCGGTGACGATGGTGTCGGGGCGTACCCAATCGGACGCACGGCTATAGTGCACGTTCAGAATCAAGAGCATCGGCGTGGCTTGAGGGAAGTCGTAGACGATTTCATAGCCAAGCCGTATCAGCATGTTTATCGCCTATGTTTCATGGCGAATCACTATGCCATGGGCGCACCGGCGCTCAATGGGGCGGCACCCATCACGAATTGTAGGTTGCATCCTACGCGCTCAACAGTCGGGTCAAACCGAGGATCGCGCGCACGAACGGCGCAGGCACATCGAGGCGGTGCGCGATCTCCGCGACGGCGCCGAGCTGCGGAGCGAGTTCGAGCGGTCGGCCGGCTTCGAGATCGGCAAGCATCGATGTCTTGAAATCGCCGAGACGCTGGGTCACCGCGATTCGCTCGGCGGGCGTCATGCTCACCTGCAAATCCAGACGCTGCCCGCACACCTGCATCTCTTCCATCATGTGCATGCACAGGTCACGAACGTCCGCGTCCGCGAGCAACTTGGACGTCCCGCAACGCGTCAGGGCGCTCAACGGATTCATGTTCATGTTGCCCCAGAGCTTGGACCACACTTCATGGCGAATCCGCTGCGACATCTCCGCATTGATGCCGCCGCTGCGCAATCCGCTCACCACGGCCTGAAGGCGGCTCGTGACCTCGCCGTCGGGTTCACCCAGGAGCAGCCGGTCGGCGGCCACCACCTGAACATGCGCCGGCGCCAAGACCCGCGCCGATGCGTGCACCACCGAGCCGAGAACACGTTTCCGCGGAAACGCGCGTTCCTGCGACTGGTGCGGATCGACGCACTGAAGCGGCTGATTCGCCATGGCGCCGCCGAAATCATGGAAGAACCACCAGGGGATGCCGTTGGTGCCGCTGATGACCACGGTGGCCGCACCGATGAGAGGGGCCAAGGAAGGCGCGAGCTCCGGCAAGGCCTGAGCTTTCACGGTGAGGAACACGTAGTCATGAATCCCGAGCTCACGGGGCGATCCCGCCCGCGGCCTGCTATGCCTGGTCTCACCGCCCCGCTCGACCCTGAGGCCGCCGGAACGTAACGCAGCCAGGGTCGGCCCGCGCGCCAGCATCGACACGGCCCATCCGGCTCGGTCGAGTGCGTCGCCGATCCAAGCACCGATGGCGCCCGCCCCCACGATGGCGGCCGACGGACTCACGAGCCCGACCCGAGCGTTTGCGCAAGCCGGTACGAATGGGTGCCGATGATAGTTGCCAATGGAAAAAATACTGCGAGCGCGGCAAACAACAAAGGCGTTACTCCGAGAACACGGGATGTCGCGCGAAGGATAGCAAACCCCGTCGGCGCCCCCCGGCCACGTAACGCCGCGCCGGCGTGCCTACGCGGAGCGTCGCTGCGGCGGCGGGATTTGTGTTGAAATGGCGAGTACACTGTAATAAGCATTCGAGATAATTACATTAATCAATTGTATTTAATGACATATCTTCCGCCCGTGACAGCTTGCTTCCATTCATGACGGACTCGGCCACGACCGCGCCTCAGCGTTGGGTCGCCCTGTTCGATCTGGATGGCACCCTGACCTGGCACGATACGCTGTTCCTGTTCTTGATGAGTTTTCTGCGGCGCCATCCGGCGCGAGCGCTGAAGCTTTGGCGCTTGCCGCTCGCCCTGGGCAGTTTCCTGGTCCGCAATCATGACCGCGGCCTGCTGAAATCCCGGGTCATCCGCATGACCATGGGGGGCGCCACCCGCAGCGTCGTCGAGGCCTGCGCCGACTCCTTCGTGGGCTCCTTGGGGCCGCGTCACCGATTCAGACCGGCGGCTCTCGCCGCGCTCGAGGCGCATCGCGCGGCCGGCGATCACCTGGTACTGCTCTCGGCGAGCCCCGATTTATACGTGCCGCGCATCGGGCGGTCTCTGGGATTCGAGCGCACCCTGTGCACCGAGATCGAATGGCGCGGGGACCGGCTGGGGGGTACGCTCAAAACCGCGAATCGCCGCGGCGCCGAAAAGGTGCGCTGCCTGACCTGGCTGCGCACGCAATACCCCGATCTGCCGATAGTGGCCTACGGCAACAGCGCTTCGGACCTGGATCACATGCAGCACGCCGATCGGGCGCTGTTGGTAAACGGCAATGCCGCCGCCCGCGCCCTGGCCGCGCGCCGGGGAATACCCACCGCGAATTGGACTTAAATCGCCGCAATCGAAACAATCAGGGGGTTCGACCGGTCTATTCGGTAGTAGTTACTTTGGACGAGAGGAACCGATGCGCAAAAGATCAAGGGATCCGGCCAAGATCCTGCCTTCCGACATCACTCCGTACGAGCGGTACCTGTCGCGGCGTGCCCTGCTCGCGGGCGGCCTGGGACTGGTCGCAGCCCAGACCATCGGCGGATTCGGCCGCACCGCCTTTGCGCAGCCGGCGGGTGCGCTCACCTACGTACGCAATGCCGCTTTGAGCGTGACGGACGCGCCCAATTCATACCGCGACATCACCACCTACAACAATTATTACGAATTCGGCACCGACAAATCCGACCCTTCGGAGAACGCGCAGAAATTTCGAACCCAGCCTTGGAACGTCACCGTCGGCGGTGAGGCCGAAGTGACCGGCACCTTCAGCCTGGAAGACATTCTCAAACCGCATCCTTTGGAAGAGCGCGTTTATCGGCTCCGCTGCGTGGAAGCCTGGTCGATGGTGGTGCCCTGGGTCGGCTTCCCGTTGGGCGATTTGCTCAAGCGCTTCAAACCCACGTCCAAGGCGAAATTCGTCGAGTTCAAGACCCTGTACGATCCGAAGCAGATGCCCGGTGAGCGTACTTCCGTGCTCGAGTGGCCCTATGTGGAGGGGCTGCGCATGGACGAAGCCATGCATCCCTTGACGCTCATGGCGGTGGGCCTGTACGGCAAGGTGTTGCCGAACCAGAACGGTGCGCCGCTGCGGCTGATCGTCCCTTGGAAGTACGGCTTCAAGGGCATCAAGGCGATCGTCAGCATCAAATTCACGGAGCGTGCGCCGCGCACCACCTGGGCAGGCGCGGCGTCGAACGAGTACGGTTTTTTTGCCAACGTCAATCCGGCCGTCGACCATCCTCGATGGAGCCAGTCGAGCGAACGGCACATCGGCGCCAGTGCATTCGGGCCGCGGCAGCCCACGCTGCCGTTCAACGGCTACGCCGCGCAGGTGGCCAGCCTCTACAGCGGGATGGATCTGCGGAAATTCTTTTGATGTGGCAGATTCGTTGGATCTTGAAGCCGCTGGTGTTCGCGGCCTGTTTGATCCCGGCGCTGCAGTTGAGTATCGGGGCGTTGAACGCCGCGGGCGTGTTGCACATCGGCGGCGTCTCGCTGGGTGCCGACCCGGTCAAAGTCATGCTGCACACCTGCGGCCGGTGGACGCTCAATTTCCTGATGATCACCCTGTGCATGACGCCGCTGAAGGACCTCACGCACGCGAGCGTATGGCTGCGGTTTCGGCGCATGTTCGGGCTATTCGCGTTTTTCTACGTGCTGCTGCACTTCTCCGTGTACCTCTTGCTCGATCAGAGCGGCAAGCTGGGCGCTCTGTGGCAGGACATCGTCAAGCGGCCTTACATCACCATCGGCATGCTGGGATTGCTGCTGTTGATTCCGCTCGGCATAACGTCCACCGGGAAGGCGCAGCGCCGATTGGGAAGGCGCTGGACGCGCCTCCATCGCCTCGTCTATGTGATCGCCATCCTCGGCGTCTGGCATTTCTGGTGGCAGGTAAAGAAGGACATACGCGAGCCGCTGCTGTACGCGTGCGGTCTCACGCTGCTGCTCGGGTATCGCCTATGGAAACACCGCCAGTCACTGGCACGGATCAACGTTGCACCCCTTGCAAGGACCGGTGGAGCTTGAGCAGCAAGCTCTCGGTGGTCTGCCAGTCGATGCAAGGATCGGTGATCGACGTGCCGTACTCGAGCATGCTCAAATCCTTCGGGATCGTCTGCTTGCCCGCATTCAAATGGCTCTCGAGCATGAGCCCGACGATCGAGCGGTTGCCGTCGACGATTTGAGCGATGCAGTTTTCGGCCACCAGGGGCTGCAGGCTCGGATCCTTGTTGGAGTTGCCGTGGCTGCAGTCGACGACCACGTTGGCCGGCAGATCGGCCGCGGCCAGCTCGCGCTCCGCGACCGCGATACTCACGGCATCGTAATTGACTCGTCCGCCGCCGCCGCGCAGCACGAGGTGCGCATGCGCATTGCCGCGCGTGCGGAACACCGCCGACTGTCCCTGCTGAGTGATGCCCAGAAAATGGTGCGGATGGCGCACCGACTGCAAGGCGTTGATCGAGGTGGCAAACGCGCCGTCGGTGCCATTTTTGAATCCAACCGGCGTCGATAGGCCGCTCGCCATTTCCCGATGCGTCTGCGACTCGGTGGTGCGGGCGCCGATGGCCGTCCAGGTGATGAGTTCGGATAGGTACTGCGGCATGATGGGGTCGAGAGCCTCGGTGCCCGCGGGCAATCCCAGCTCGGCGACATGGAGCAGCAGCTCGCGCGCCATGAGGATGCCCTTCTCGATATGAAAGGAATCATCCAAGTCCGGATCGTTGATCAACCCCTTCCAACCCACGGTGGTGCGAGGTTTTTCGAAGTACACGCGCATGATGAGCAGCAGCGTGGATTCGACCTGTGCCGCCAACCCCTTGAGACGGGCCGCATACTCGCGTGCCGCGACCACGTCGTGTATCGAACAGGGACCAACCACCACGAACAGGCGCGGATCGCGGCGCTCCAATATTGCGCGCACGATTTCGCGCGATCCGAACACCGTCTCCGCCGCGCGCGCCGTCAGCGGCAGCCGCCGCTTGACTTCCTCGGGCGTCGCCAGGAGGTCGCTGGATGCGACATTGACGTTCTGCAATTGATCTTGAATATTCGTCACTGATCGGCCTACATGGATGTTCTGATGGTCCAAAGCTCGGGGAAGAATTTGAGCTCCAGGGCCTTGGTCAAATAGGACACGCCGCCCGTGCCGCCCGTGCCGCGCTTGTCGCCGATGATGCGTTCGACCGTTTTGACATGGGCGAATCGCCACAGCTGGAACTTGTAATCCAGGTCGACCAAGCGTTCCGCCAGCTCGTACAAATCCCATTCCTTGACGGAGTTGTGGTACACGCTGAGCCACGCCGCCGCCACTTGTTTGCTGGCCTGGTACGGCAGCGCGAAATCGCGGTCGATGGCCTCCGGCGGAAGGTCTAATCCGCGGCGGCTCAGCAGCCTCAAGACCTCGTCGTACAGGCTCGGCGCCCGCAACGCGCGTTCGAGCAATTCGTAGGTTTGCGGATCGCCGCGAAACACCTTGATCGTATCGGCATTCTTGTTGCCGATGAGGAATTCGAGCATTCGATATTGGGGCGATTGAAAGCCCGAAGATTTTCCCAACGTATTGCGGAAAGCCGAATAGTCGTGGGGAGTAATCGTGGCCAACACGTCCCAGGACTGCAGCAGCTGTTGTTGAATCGTCGACACGCGCGCCAGCATCTTGAACGTCGGGCCCAAGTCATCGCGCCGCACGCAGTCCACGGTCGCGCCGAGCTCGTGCAGGCACAATTTCATCCACAATTCGGAAACTTGATGAATGACGATGAACAGCATTTCATCGTGCTCATAGGACAGCGGGTGCTGGGCGTCCAGCAACTTGTCGAGATTGAGGTACTGCGAATAGCTCAAGGACTCGCTGAGGTCCCAATGTACTTGTTCGTCGCTCAAATCGACGAACGGCTTCGCCTGCGGGATGTCTTTGTTCATGTCAGGATTTGAACACCCAGCCGGGCACCGTGCGCCAGCCCGCGAGCAAGGAACGGTCCAAGCGCCGGTAGTCCGGTTCGATCCTTTCCACCAGGCGCCAAAAACTGGGCGAATGATTCATATGCTTGGTATGGGCGAGCTCATGCACGAATAAGTAGCGCACCACCTCTAAATCCAGGAACAGCAGAGAGCAATTCAAGCTCACCGTGCCGCGCGTCGAGCAGCTCCCCCAGCGCGTTCGCTGACATCGAATCGCCACGCGCGCCACGGGATAATTCAGTTCCTTCGCCAACTGCAGCAGCCGCGGCGCCAATCGTTCATAGGCGGCCCGCTTGAGCCAACCCTGGAGCAACCCGCGCGCGCCGCGTTCATCAGGAGCCTGCACCTCGATCCGGTCTGCGGTTTGCTCGAGGCGGCGCTTCGATACCCTGCGCCACTCCACCGCGAACTTCTCCTCCGTGGAGGCAAACTCGACGCTCGCCGGCACCGGCTCGCTGGGCGCCGCAAAACACTGCATGGCGGCGACTTTGCGGTCGATCCACGGCGTGAATCGCTGCACGAAATCGCGCACCGTATGGGCATTGACGCCGACCGGCACCACGATTTCCACGCGGCCGCCGACGTGCACGCGCGCCGTCAGACGCCGCGCGCGCGGACTGACCCGAACGGCAAATGGGTCGCTGGAGCTACGCGTCTCGAACAGCGATAACTGCGTGCCTTGTGGCTTCATCGCGGCGAATCATACCAGGTTCACGGACGGCGGCGCCGACGTGCACGCTCAGTGCCGCGCCAATTGCGCCAGCTCCCGCTGCGCCGCCTTGTAGTCGGGCGCGGAGATCAAGGATTTCTCGATCCAATTGCGGGCGCCCAATCGGTCGCCGCGCAACTGTAGTTCCCGCCCGAGAGCCAAGTATGCCTCGGCATGTCCCCATCCGGGAGTGTCGGTATTCGTGGCCGGGGAGGCGTCGAACAGTTGCACGGCCAATTGCAGCCGCGCGAACGCCTGCTGCCATCGTGTGGTGCCGGGCTTGGCTTGGCGCAGGCCGTCCATGCCGGACAGAAACACCGCGCGCGGATTGTGCGGCGCCAGAGTGAGCGCGGCGTTGAGCCGCTCCTCCGACCGCGATCGCAGCAGCACCGACTCGATCTTTCGATAATTCGCGAGACCCGCGTAGCAGGCGGACTGCAGGACCAGAGCCTCGACCGACTTGACATCTTGCGAGAGGACCGGCTTGAGCTGATCGATGCAGTCCGCAAACGCGCTCTCCGCGTCGCGAGCGTTCGCGGGGCCGGCGAGGAGTCCGCGGCGGTATTCGGCGTGCGCCAAGTGGTACCGTAACGTCGCGTCGCCCGCGCCCGCCTTCACCTGCGTGGTCAAATCCTGAATCAAATTCGCCAGGCTGTTGGTATCCTCGGTGTGGTACGCGTAGAGGATCTGCGCTTGCAGATCGCCGCCTTGTTGCGCCGACGACGCCGTCGCCAGCAGCAGCGCGGATACCATGAGTTTTCTGGCTATGAGCATCTGATGAAGATAGCACTTATCGATATCGGGTCGAATCTGACCCATGACAGCTTTGCAGGCGATCGTGACGCCGTGATGGCACGCGCCATCGAAGCCGGCGTGCGGCACCAGGTCGTCACCGGCGCCGATATGGCGAGTTCCGGCCAGGCCGCGGCGCTGGCGGCTGCCTGCCCCGCTCTTTTGTCGAGTACCGCCGGCGTGCACCCCCACCATGCGCAGAGCTTCGACGCGTCTCGGCGCGAGGAATTGTCCGAACTCCTGCGCCGGCCCCGGGTGGTTGCGGTGGGCGAATGCGGCCTCGACTATTACCGCAATTTCTCGCCGCCGGAGGCGCAGCGCGCCGCCTTCGTCGCCCAGCTGGAACTCGCGGCCGCGGCGCGCAAACCGGTCTTCCTGCATCAACGCGATGCGCACGGTGATTTTACGGCCATCCTCAAGGATATTCGCGGCAGTCTGTGCGGCGGGGTCGCGCATTGCTTCACCGAGGGCCGGCCCGAGCTCGAGGATTATCTGGCGCTCGATCTCCATATCGGAGTGACGGGCTGGGTGAATGATGAGCGCCGCGGGCAGCTGCTGCGAGAATCCGTGCCCCACATTCCCGGCGATCGGCTGATGCTGGAGACCGACGCCCCGTATCTACTGCCGCGCGATCTCGTCCCGCAGCCCAAATCGCGGCGTAATGAGCCCTGTTATCTTCCGCATATTGCGCGCACGGTCGCCCACTTGCGCGGCGAGTCCCTGGACGCCGTGGCGGCGTCGACTACGCGCAATGCGATCCGGTTCTTTGGGCTGACCCCCTAAAGGCTGGTGAATAGGTGCGGACTCGGCCGCAATTGCGCGATCAGGCGCTCCCAGGCCCCCGCGAACTGCGCAAAATCCGGCGATGATTGCATGCCGCGATCGACGACCGGAAATTCCACTTCGATGCCGTCCAGCATCAGCACCCATTTCGGGAAGCCCTTGGTGAATTTTCCCGCGTTCGAAAACACGAGGCGCCCTTCGACCGGCACGTCGCCGACCAGCGCTTTCACGGCCGCGATGCGGTCATACAGCGCCGGCTGCGGGTTATCGAAGGTATAGCGCCGGCCCCGGCCCATGACGGTCCAATCGCTCATCTGATCTCCGCCGAAGATCAGCCCGGCAACGCGGCGCGTATCCAACACCAATACACCGCGCGGCGTGAGCAGCAAATGATCGATGTGGATGAACCCGCCCATGCCGTCGGGAACGAGCACCTGGTGCGCCGCCTCGAACGCGACCCGCTCCAAGCGCGCGAGCAACGCACGGCGGCGCGCCCGACGCTGATAGGCGCGCATACCCCAATAGCCGCCGGCGAGCAGCAGCAGTAGACCCAAGCCTATCGCAATCCATTCGGGGTCTATTCCGGTGCTGGTCATTCGAGCGCTGCGGCCACAGCCTCGAGCGTCGGCGGCAAATCCACGGCGTGCTGCGGCAATCTCAGCAACCGATCCAAGCTGTCGGGAACCTTCACCGCCCTGCCGATGATGGGCTCCACGATTTCATTGAACTTTGCGGGGTGTGCCGTCGCAACCACGACCCAGGGCTGGGCTTGCCGGTCCGCGGCGGGCAGACGGCTATAAACCTCAGCCGCGGTCGCCGTGTGCGGGCACCATTCGCGTCCAAACCGCATGAAGTCTTCTCCGATACGAACGCGGATTGTAGCGTCATCCACGCTGTCGGCGCTCAATTGTTCACGGATATCGGGCAACGTGGGGAAGAGTGCCCTCATACGCTCCATGTTGCTGGGGTTTCCGACATCCATGGCCGACGCGAGGGTCGCGATACTGGGCCGCGGCTGCCAGATTCCGGATTTCAAGTAATCAGGCACGGTGCGATTGACGTTGTGTGCCAGCACGATGCGTGCGATGGGAAACCCGAGCGCGCGCGCCCACACGGCGGCAAAGGAGTTGCCGAGGTTTCCGGCGGGAATGATGTACGACGCCTTGGCGCCCGTCCGGCGCTCGACATCGAGACTCGATGCGGCGTAGTACACCATCTGCGGCAACAAGCGGCCGATATTGATGCTGTTGGCGGAACTGAACCTATGCCTGCGGCCCAACGCCGGATCACTGAACGCCTCTTTCACCAAGCGCTGACAATCATCGAAGGTGCCGGCGATGCGCAGCGAGGAGACGTTGTCTCCCCAGCAACACAGCTGTTGTTCCTGCCGCGGACTCACGAGACCGGCAGGGTAAAGAATGACCACGCGCACCCACGGGCGCCGATGGAAGGCTGCGGCCACAGCGCCCCCGGTGTCGCCGGAGGTAGCCACTAATATCGTCAAGGGTTGCGGCCCCGGCGAATCCAGGCGCTGCAGACTCTCGGCCAGGAAACGGGCGCCGAAGTCCTTGAAGGCGGCGGTCGGTCCATGAAAGAGCTCGAGCGCGAACAAGGGGTCCGGGCAGGCATCGATGGCCGTCGTCGGGGCCGGCAAATCGAGCGCCGCGTCCGCAATCTCCCCGAGCATCGGCAGCAGCCGGTCGCCGGCGAAGAACCCGGCGAGCGCCGCGCGCGCGACCACCGGCAAGCTCGAGCCCCCCGCGATACCGGCCGGATCCGCCGCCGGCAAGCGCGTCGGCAGGTACAATCCGCCGTCGGGCGCGAGACCCCGCGCGATGGCTTCGCTCAGGGAAACGGACGGCGCCGCCCCGCGCGTGCTCACGAACTTGAGATCTGACATCAGGCCTTCACCACTCTGGCCCCATAATTTTCCATTCCCGAAATCCAGTAATCCGACTGCAGTCCGTGGGCGGCGAAGGCGGCCACCATGGCGCCGCGCACCGCTTCGGCATATTGAATCTCGGCCCACGCGAACACCGTCGGTCCCGCGCCGGAGATGGAGCATCCCAGCGCTCCGGCCGACATGGCGCCGCGCTGCACGTCTTTGAATCCCGGAATCAACAAGTGCCGCTGCGGCTCGATAATGACATCGTTGAAGGAGTCCCGGATCATATCCAGATCGTTTGAATAGCAGCCGCTGATGAATCCGGCCAGATTGGCGCTCGCCCAAACGAAATCCGAACGCGTGATGTCGGTCTTGAGGATGGCGCGCGCCTCGCG
>DASYFQ010000294.1:0-18224 GCA_036498345.1 Steroidobacteraceae bacterium | reverse complement strand
GAGCAGGTAACCCAAGCCGCAACCGATCTCTACGAGGGTACCTCGGCGCGGAAATTTTTCGGCGAGAAATCTCTTGGTGCTGTCATAGTCCCGAACTTGCAGAGACTCCTTTTCAGATCTCCACTTGTTGGTTGTTTCTCGGTGTTCGTATACCCAATTCGCGTCGTAATCCTTTATGAGGTCGACATCGGCCCCCCGCGCCCGTGGATTCGCATAAAGCAATCCGCACCCGACGCATTTTACGATCCGGCTGATTTGAGCTATACCCGCCTCGAACAGTATTGAGTAATCCTTACTGCCGCATAGATTGCATGACGACGTTTCCATTCGACTTGATGCCTCAATCCAATTCGAAGCGATTCGGGTTTCGTAAGCGGTTCCAACCCCAGGTTTGCGCGGTTAAATCGTGAATTCGCGGCCCAGGATAGCGACTTTCCGGATTGCTGTGAAGCCGTGGGCTGGTGTGGAATCGGCGTGACGCCAAAGCTTAACAATTCTTTGCTGAACCCAACCATCGCGGTTTGTGCCGAACAACCATCGCCGTTTTTGCCGAACCCAACCAGCGAGGCTCGCCCAAAGCGACGAGTTCGCGTTGCTGCATTGCCAGCACATCGCCTCGTTGCGCCTCATTGGCAGGCAATCCACTACGTGACCCGTTGCAAGAACTGGTACCGCAATCACACTTGCCGGCACAAAGTGCGAACTGCCTTCCATTTTTCAGGGCTACGATTCTCCGGCCGTAGCGCGCCCTAGTACGAGCAGTGAATCCGCGGTAAACTTCATACGAATCCGTGGTGTATCGCGATGGGGAGCGTTGCAGAGAAATCCGACAAACAGCGACCTTGGCCGACTGCCGGGTCTACCTCTTTGCGGGCTCTACAATTTAGTGGACAGGGCGGCCTCGGTTGCTAACTAAATTCCCTATAGAGAGCGTGAATTTGCCGATGCCGGTCCGTGACCGCGCGGGAGCATCGGATTCTAATGCTTAGCTACACATCGATTATCGCAGGACACTGGAAGTACCATGCTTAGAGCGGCAGTTATCGGGCTAGGGAAAATGGGCCTATCTCATCAGTCCATGGTCAACACCCACCCGGAGATCGCGCTGAACGCGGTTTGCGACACTTCGGGCTACGTCCTCGACGTCTTGTCCAAATACACCGGCGTTCGTACTTACACGGACTATAGGAAATTGTTGGCCGATGAGCCGCTCGATTGCGTCTTCGTCGCCACTCCATCCAGATATCACGGCGAAATCGTTGCGGCTGCACTGGAGCGGGGTCTGCATGTTTTTTGCGAGAAGCCGTTCGCACTCGATCCGGAATCCGGATATCGCCTCGCGGATTTGGCGGAACGCAAGCAGCTCGTCAATCAAGTGGGCTATCACTACCGGTTCGTTGCCGCATTTGGCGAAGCAAAGCGTTTGCTGGACCAAAAGATCATCGGAGATCTGCATCACGTGCGCGCCGAAGCATACGGCCCCGTGGTGCTCCGGCCCAAGGGCTCCACTTGGCGGTCCCAAAAGGCGGAAGGCGGAGGCTGCCTTTTCGACTATTCGTGCCACGCAATCGATCTGATCAATTATCTCATCGGACGACCCATCTCGGTTTCCGGGAGCGTCATGAACGGCGTGTTCTCGAGCGATGTCGACGACGAGATTTACTCGACTTTTCAGTTTTCCAAGGGGCTCTACGGACAGCTCGCGACCAACTGGAGCGACGAAAGCTTTCGAAAGATGTCGGTCAAGATCAATATTTGGGGCACTGACGGCCGCATCAGCGTCGACCGCCAGGAAATCCAGGTCTACCTGCGCACGGCGTCGAAGCCCATCGATGGCTTTGCAGCCGGGTGGAACGTGCGGTATACGACCGAATTGACTCCTCCGGTGTGGTTCTACGTTCGTGGCGAAGAATATTCCGCGCAAATCGATCATTTTGTGCAGTGCATTAAATCCGGTGCGCCGACGCTCAGCAGTTTTCGTACCGCGAGCGACACCTCCTTGGTGGCCGCAATGATGCGCGAAGACGCAATGAAGCCGCGGACGGCGGTCGCACGGGCGGGAGCCAATCTGTCCACTTCAAAGGGCATCGATTTGCAGCCGCAACGCGGAAAATCGTTGATGCGGCTCCTGCTCGATCGCCTTTAGCACTAAGTAGCACGACACATGGACAAAGTACTGTTCGGCGACAATCAGTTTTTCGGCGTCAATCACATGTCGGAGGACAAGGCGCGCCAGCAAGCGATGCGCTTCCAAGATATTGCGGCCGTCATCGATGTCCTCGACGACGCCTATGCCGAGGGGATCAATACGTTCATGTGCACGACGCACGCACGTATTGCCGAAGTCTGCGACCATTTCCGCGTGAACCGCGAGAGGTATCCGGACTATAAGTTCTATCCGTGCCTTCCCTATGCGCACAAATATGCGAACGCGGCGGCGGAGCTGGGCGTACTCGGAGCGGTGCGAAGTTTTCTACCGGAAGAAAACGCTCTCGGTGCGCTATTTCGCGGCGGCGTATCGCTGGCAACCAAGGACGTGGAAGGCCTGGCAACGCTTTTGATCGATGCCGAGATGAAAATATTTGCGGGACTCAATACTCCCGTCATATTTCTGCAAAATGTGGCGACGGATTTTTTGCTGGGCCTGGGATTCAACGAGGCATTCAGGATTTTCGCCGATTGCATACGTGAACGCTATGGAGCCGAGCCCGGTTTCATCACCATGAATGCGCCCATGCTGATGCGCGCGCTCGATAAAGTCGGCATAAAGAACCCGATAATCTGCGCAAACATCAACAAGATCGGGTTCAGGATGTGCGGCGGCATGCAAGCCTACGATGACCTGATCAGGAACCGTCAATGCCGCCTGATCGCCATGTCCGTCTTCGCCAGCGGGGCATTGCCGGCCCAGGAAGCTTTGGAATATGTCTGCGGGTATCCGCAGATCGAGTCGATCGTGTTCGGCGCATCAACCCGCAAGAACATAGCGCAGACCAAGCGACTGATCGACAGCTTGACGTCGGACAAAACGCAAATTTCACTCCCCGCTGCGTGACCGGCTCGCAAGCGCTTTCTAGAGGATCGGAGCAATGAATCGGAAGGTGAGGCTTCTGAACGTCGACGTTGACGACATCGGCATGGATGAACTCGTCGAAACGTTCCGACGCGGCGTGATGCTGACGCTGCACGTCGACATGATCATGAAGCTGCAAAAGGACCGCGAGTTCTATCAACTGCTCTCGAAGTTCGACGTGGTTACTTGCGACAGCCAGATCCTGACGGTTGCGGCACGGCTCTTGGGCACGCCGCTCAAGCAACGCGTGTCCGGCTCGGATTATTTCCCTCGTTTTTACAACCGGTATAAGGACGACACCTCCGTGACGGTGTTTATCTGCGGAGGCGCGCCCGGCATTGCCGACATCGCCCGCAGGAATGTGAATGCGAAAGTAGGCCGCGAAATGATCGTGGGGACCAATGCCCCTTCCCGCGACTACGAGAATTGCGCCGCAGAAGTTGAACAGCTGATTGCCGACATCAACGCGTCCGGGGCCACGGTACTGGTTGTCGGCCTTGGCGGCGGGCGCCAAGAGAAGTTCATATTCAAATATCGAGAGCGGTTGCCGGGTATCCAGCTCTATCTTCCCCTTGGCGGCACGATCGACTACGAGGCCGAAAGCCTGAAGCGGCCACCTGCTTGGATCACCAACGCGGGCCTCGAGTGGCTGTACCGCTTGATACGCGAACCGCGGCAACGATGGTACCGCTACATAGTGCACCAGCCGCCCTTCTTGTATTTGCTGGCTCGGCAAATGATCGGCCTCTACCAGAACCCGTTTGTTCCCGCATCGAAGGTCAAGTCCTCGCCTACATAGGAAGTCGAACACTCCCCCAGTGATTCAAGATACTCCCGCAAGGACACCCATTCCGGGGTTTCGGCTGAGCCTGCCCGTGCGCATCGCTATCCTTGCCGCGATATTTTTCGCCGACAAGGTCTGTCTCAATCTATTCGTGGACTTCGACCGGGCGCAGGCGGCTCAGGGCCTTGGGGCCGCCGTGCGCGTCGCCCAACACTGGGGTTTTCGCTTCTTCGTGGCCTTGGCGGCGGCCGTGGCGCTATTCGCATACGTCCGGGGCGGCCCTGCCGCAAAGGCAGCCCAGGCTGCCGTGCGGGCGACACCGCTGCGCATTGGATGGTTGATCGCGCATCTTCTGCTGGTCGCCGTTCTCGCGCCGTTGAGCTATGTCCTATATCGCTACACGGCAACCGAGCTCACGCTAGGGATCGTCGTGACGCTGTGGCTGCTGATCGGCGCCGCCGCGATGCTGGCTGCAATGTTCGCAATGGCCCCCTGGGTTTTGTGGCTGAATACGGCGCGCGCTCTGGGTGCTATCTGGTGGTACGCGATGCCGGCGGCGCTGCTCGGCACCGGTGCGATGCAACTCGCCCAAAAGCTCTGGGAGCCGACCGCGGCACTGACCTTCGACCTTACGAGGCGCTTGCTGGCGCCGATCATGCCGGCGCTGACGGCCGACCCCGCAACCCTGGTGCTCCGCACGAATCGCTTCGCCGTGCAGATTGCCGACGTATGTTCAGGCCTCGAGGGCGTGGGCTTGATGCTGGCTTTCTCCGCAGCGTGGCTGCTTTACTTTCGCCGGGAATACATTTTTCCACGCGCTCTCTTGCTGATCCCTCTCGGCGTGGCGGCCATTTTTGGCCTCAACATATTACGAATTGCCGCGCTGATCCTGATCGGTGATGGCGGCTTCCCCGACGTCGCTATTTACGGGTTTCATTCGCAGGCCGGCTGGATGGCGTTCATTGCGGTGGCGTGCGGGTTGGTCCTCTTGAGCCGGCGTAGCCAATGGCTGAATCGCACAGCCACGATTTCCGCAAGTCCGGAGGCGACGGACAATCCGACGGCCACCTATCTCATGCCGCTTCTCGGAATTCTTGCCGCCGGCGCATTGTCCCGCGCCCTGTCGGGCAGATTCGAATTTTTTTATCCCCTGCGCCTGATCGTAGCTTTGGCCGTACTCGCCCGCTATCGGCACAAACTAGCCGCCATCGATTGGGGCTGGAGCTGGCGTGGTCCCGCCGTGGGCGTGGTCATTTTTGGTATTTGGATCGTTTCGGCACATTTTCTATTGCCCGCGGCAGCGATGCCGAGCGAACTGGCGGCGATGCCTTCCGCGTGGCGGGGGACTTGGATTACCGGCAGAGTCGCGGCTGCGGTCCTGGCGGTGCCCGTTGCCGAAGAACTCGCCTACCGTGGTTTTCTGATGCGCCGGCTGAGCAATCCGGACTTCGAGTCCGTCCCTTTTCGATCGGTGGGGTGGCTCCCGCTGGCCGCGACGGCGGTTATTTTCGGACTTGCTCATGGCGCGCTGTGGTTGCCCGGCATCGCTGCCGGATTGGCGTTCGGCCTGATCCTGATGCGGCGTGGCAGCCTCGGCGAGCCCGTCGCGGCGCACATCACCGCCAACGCCGTGGTTGCCGCCAGTGTCCTCTGGGCGGATCAGTGGCAACTCTGGTAGCGCCGAATCCAGCCATGTTTACATATTATTTTTAAAGTGTTTTTTCGGTCAAGGTTTGGCGATCTCGCGTTGCCGGCCGTGGACCCGCTGGTTAGCATCGTCTCGCCGCACAGGTTTACAGCGAGAGGTCTTTCAAGGTGAATCGAAGTATTGTTTTGACGCTTGCATTGATGGGCATGGCGGGCGTCGCGTCTGCCAAAGACTCAGATACGTGCTTCCACATTCTTTGGTTTGATTTCTGCCCTCCCTCGGAGAAGCATGAGCCGCTCAAGGCTCCCGAGATCGATCCATCGTCCGCGATGGCCGGTCTCACCTTGATGATGGGTGGACTCGCCGTTCTCCGTGGTCGCCGCAGCAAAATATCCAAGGAATGAGCGGCAAGGTCAGCCCAATGGAATAACCCAGGCGTGCAATGCGCCTGGGTCATTTATTCGTCGGATAACTCCTGTTTGCGGGGTAATCCATCTGATCCCTCGGAGAACTCGTCGGTAGCACGTGCGGCCGATATCCCACCGTCAATACCGCGCGATTTTCACGGTAACCGTTGATACCCATCGCCAAACGAGCGCTATGCTCACACTTCAGCTTTACCTCGAGTCCGCGGCCATGCCGCCAGGTGAGTACCCCGGCGATCAATTCGTCGTCGAAATTGGCGCTACCGCTCGGCGGCGTGACGATGCTGTGCGGATAGTCCGACTTGTAGTATCTGGCAAAGATTTCGGCGGTGAACGCTCGGGTCAATAGCCGTTCCACTCTGAACTCGGCTCCGCTGCGGTTGAAATCGAGCGCCGGGGCGCCGCCATAAATGTCTTTCTCCCACCGTCCGCTCGCGGCAAATGTGGTGCGGTTGCGCGCGTATTCCCAGCCGACCGAAGCGTAATGGGTCGTATAACTACTGGATGTCAAAGCAGCCGGCGCCGTTCCGACCACGCCGATGGCGCCGCTCTGTAGACCGCTGAAACTGGTGCTGGCATCGGTCAGGTTACGGCCGGCCGACAGCGTGAGCTTGGCCGCCGAGGAGAGCTTGCGGGCGAGCTCGATCCGCGCGAGAGCGCCGGTGGTCGAGCCGCTCTGGTTGATCGTGGTGAACGTGCCGCCCTGGTTGATCGTGGTGGAGTTGCCGCTTTGACTGATGGTGGTGACGCCAAGGTCACCCAAAAAATCGGTGCGAGCCCCATGCACTTCATACCGCCCGAAACCGCTGGTGCGCTCAAAATCGGAATTGAGTGCCGTGTCGTCGAACAGCACGCGCTCGGTATCTCCGTTCAGCGACGCGCTGGACTGCGCCGACAGCTGAAGGCCCCACGCGAGGTTGCCCAGGAAGCGATTGCTGTTGAACGGGCTGGTGGCATATTGGGCACGGGCGAAGCGCGCGCTCGCATTGACGAAACCGGTGGGACCCAGGCGCATGTTCAAATCCGGGCCCGTGCTGACGTAATTGACGTTCTCGAGATTCGCCGGCGTGACCGGCGTGAATGGATCCAGGGCCGCTTGCCCGAAATCGTCGGTGAGCGCCCAGGTCAATCGCTCCGGAATCAGCGCCACATGGGCGGCGCCGTCGAAGCGGCCGATCACCTGATTGCCGTAGGCGCCTTGGAGGTAATTGATGTCGGTGAAGTTGCCCTTGGCATCCACATCGAACAGGCGGCTTTGTTTTTTGACGTCGAAGTCGACGTCGGCCAGCGCCATGGTTTGGCTGACCTTGTTGGTCGGCACCAGGGTTACGTTATCGGATTCGCCGACACCGACATCGGCGCCATAAGCCAACGTTTGCGCGCCCTGAGCCACGGTCTCCGCTGCGGCGGCCGATTTCAGGGCGAGGATCGACACGATGGCGAGCGCTAAAGACTGCCCACCCGACCTAACTCCCATGGCCATATGCTCCGTACGATCCGTACCCGTAGTAGCCTTCCTTCTGGCTCGCCGGCACCTGATTGAGGATGAGGCCGCCCGCCTGCTGTTCATCGAACAATCCGATGGCGTCCTGAACCGCCTGCCGCGGCGTGTGCCCCGCACGTACCACGAGTACGATCTGGCCGGCGATTTTCACCAGCGCCCGTCCTTCGTTGGTAATCAACAAGGGCGGCGAATCCAACACCAGTATGCGGCGGGGTACGCGGCTGCACAGGCTGGTGATGATCTGCCGCATGCGGTTGCTGCTCAAGAGCTCCGCGGTACCCTCGACGTGCGTGCCGGCCGGCAAGATCGACAGACCGTGGAGATTCGTGGGAGCCACCAACGACTCGATATCCACGGATTCGTCGACCAGCGCGTCCAAGAGACCGGCTTGCGCCCGCATGCCGACGATCTCGCTGATATGCCGTTTCGCGACGTCGCAATCCACCATCAGCACCGAAATATCCCGCTCGAGCGCCATGCTCATGGCGAGATTGATACTGGTAAAACTCTTTCCGTCGCCCGGCAGCGCGCTGGTAATCATGATCACCCGCGGCTCACCGACGGTGGTTGCGCCGGACAAGGCTTTATCAATCAGCGGCCGCTTGATCCGGCGGTACTGTTCCGCAAACTGGCGGTCTTGACCCTCTTCCGGAAGATAACCACTGGCCCGCAAGGTGCGGGTGTCGAGCATCATCCGCTTCGCGGCTTTCGCGGGATCGGGTGCATGATCGACGATGGGCGGCGGGACGGATGCGGACGCCGGAACGGTTCCGGTTTTGGCAGCGTTCGCCTGATTCCTGAGCCGGGCGATGGCCTGTTCGACCAGGCTCACGTCGATACCTGGGATTGGGTTGCACCAATCGTCAATCTGGCGCCTGCCCAGTTCAATGTCAGCGCTACCGCGAGGGCCAGCACCAGACAAGCCGCCGCTGCCGAAAATCGCCATAGATCGCGGCGAAACTCCCCGTACTCCTTGCTCGGAAACGCGGCGCCGACCACACCGAGGACCGGAAAGGTCGTCATTTCATTCACTACCCGCACTGAGCTTACGATGGGTTTCAGCAGGTGCAGGGCATAAGCAACGCCGGCGCCCGCCGCCATGGCAAAGAGCCATAGGCCGGCCAGCAGCAGCGCACGCCTGGGCGATACGGGCGTTACCGGCGCCGTGGGCGGCAGCACGACCTCGAAGCGCACCGACCCCGCATTGTCCGCGCGCTCGCCCAGGCGTGCCTTCTGGTAGCTCTCGAGCAATGCGGTGTACTGCGCTTTGTTGACGGCGTAATCGCGATTGAGCTGCTGGAATTCCGCTTCCACCTGCGGCGCGCTGTTGAGACGCTGGCGCAACTCGGCGACCGTATTTTGATGCTGGACCAATTCGCGGCGTAACGCCGCGATCTCTACGTTTTCCTTGTTGAGTTCGAGCTGAATAGCCTGATACACGGGGTTGTTTCCGGCGCCGCTCGATGCGACGGCGCCGGCATCACCCCGCCGCAAGCTCGCGAGTTCTGCGACGCGCCGCTGCTTGAGTTCATCGAGAGTCGCACGGGCGGCAATCACATCCGGATGCCTGTCGGTGAATCTGAGCAGCAATTCATCCAGCTTGGTCTGAGCCTCCTGGATGCGGCTCAAGGTGTCATTGCCGGCGGTCATTCCCCGCGCACCCAGTATCGGAGACGAGGTTCCCGCCGACGATATCGCCTCGTCGCTGTGCAGCTGTTTGGCGAGTTCGTCGCGCCGGCTGATGGCGATCGACAGATCGGTCTCGGCCTTCTTGGCGGCGTCCGTTTCGCTCTGTAGGTTGGCGAAATAGCCGCCCTGCTCGGTCGGCATCAAGCCGACATTCTTCTTCTTGAACGCAGCCAGGCGATCCTCGGCCGTGCTCAGGCGCTGCTCATAATCCTTGATTTGCGTCTCGAGAAACTGTTGGGCGTGTTCGGAACCCTCGCGCTTCCCGCCCAAGGTCTGTTCCACGAAGGTATTCAACAGTGTCTCGACCACGCGCAAGCTGCGCTCCCGCGTGCCGTCGACGTAGTGAAAACTGTAAATCGTCCCGGCGGTGCTGCGTTCGTCGCCCTGATTGCCCGCATTGAGCACCGTCAGTGTGATGCGGTTGCTCAAATTATCCAGAATCCTGGTGCGGGCGCGCTCATCCGTGACGGTCGCCGGCAATACCCCGGTTCGTTTGGCAATCATCTCGAGTTGCGGCCCTTCCAGCAGAGACTGGCGCACGTAGTTGATTTGCGCGTCGACATTCTGGTCGGTGGTCAACCCCTGCAGGGCCGGTTTCAGCGCGGTCCGAGTATCGACGAAAACGCGCGCATCGGCGGCGTAGCGGTCCGGCAGCGCAAACACGATGATCCATCCAATCAGGGCGACGGCAGCGGCCGCGCCCAACGCCATCCAGCGGAAGCGCCACGCACCGCGTACGTCATCGATGATTCGGTCCAGTTCCTGCTTCATGACGAGACCTTGAGCATCAAAATCGAGTTTCCGGCACCACCAGCACATCACTTGGCTTGAGCGCCAAGTTCTGTTTCATGTCGCCGTCATTCAAAAGCGAATCAAGCTTGATTTTGATTTCCGTTTGCTTGCCGTTCTCGGTCCGCACCAGGCGGGCGCGGTTACCGGCCGCAAACTGGCTCAATCCGCCCACAGCGAGCACCGCATCGAGCACGGTCATCCCATCTCGATAAGGCAACGATTGCGGAGTCTTGACCTGGCCGATGACTTTGACTTGGCTGTAGACGCTCAAGGCGATCGTGACGACCACACTGACCTTCGGCGATTTGATGTATACCGCCAGAGACTTTTCGATGTCGCGCGCCAACTGTGACGGCGTCTTGCCCACCGCGACCATGTCCTCCACCAGCGGCGTGGAAATCTTACCGTCGGGCCGCACCGGAAGCGTGGCCGTCAACTCGTCATTTTGAAAGACGGATACCTTCAAGGTATCGCCGGGCCCGATGCGGTAATCCGGCGAGACCGGGGCGGGGGCCGCCGGTAGCGCAGCAGGCACCGTCGGTTCGGCAGCCGTTGCCGGGTACACCGTAAGCGCAGTGGCCATCGAGAATAGCCACAGCGTCAAGTACCCTAGGAATTCCCGCGATTTCAAGGATTTGGCGCTAATCACGAAAGTTATATTACCTCGGCTGTAATCAGCCTGCCGTCTTAAATCGTCAAAATCAGAGCAGCCCCTAAAAGCAGCCCCTAAAAACCGGCGCCGATTTAATCACGCTCGGAGCCAGCCCACCGTGACCGAGGTCTAGTGTATCGCTGGTAACATCGCATGGTGGACGCACGTAGCCCGCCGAAACCCACCCCGGACCGACCTTTACCCAACACCTATTGGGTCATTCCCGGTCGCATGCTGGCCGGCGAATACCCGGGCGGCACCGACTTTACAGATTCTCGCGCCAGGCTCGCGCGGGTGCGCGATGCCGGCATCGATTCCTTCATCGATCTCACGGTCGAGGGCGAACTGCCGCCCTATCGGCACCTCCTCCCGTTTCGCATCAAGTACGCACGCTACCCCATCGTTGATCATGGTGTTCCCGGAAACCCCGGGGAGGTGCGAAGGCTCTTGGGCGACATCCGCGCCGCCTTGACGGCGGGCCGCAGCCTATACGTGCACTGCCGGGCGGGTATCGGCCGTACCGGCCTCGTGATGGGCTGCTATCTGGCCGAGGAAGGCGGGGATGGCAAAGCGGCGATCAAGCATCTGAACCAGCTATGGCGGCAAAGCGAGCGCGCCAAGACCTGGCCCCAGGTGCCGCAGACGGCGGAGCAGGCCGACTATATTCAGCGCTGGCCTGGAAAGCGAACCGCTCGAGGCTAGACAATGATACCTTGACGGGCTAACCCGTCAGGAGACTTGCGCGTGAATCAATACAAACCCAGCCCCGGTTCAGGGCGACCCTCGACACCGTCCGGCGAAGATCCGATGATGGACTTCCGGGCGCGTCTCGTACATCAGCAAGCCGAAGCCGCCGAGCGCCGCCGCTTGGATTTGGCCGAACAGTCCTCGCGCCTGAAGACCGCCGAGGAACGCATCCGCATCTGGGAGCGCATCCACGAGGTCACGCTGCCGCGCGATCCGGCGCACCGGCTGGTGGATATCATTGCGGCCAATACCGGCCTCACCAATGCCGATGTGCGCGACGAACAGCAGCGCCGCGCGACCCTGCGGGCCGCCGTCTAGCGCTTAGATTTCCCACGTCAGACTGGCGTCGATGATGCCGGCTTCGCGCAAATGTGCGATCACTCGCGAAGCCGCGGCCTCCGGCGTCAACTGGGTAGTATCCAAACGGATTTCCGGTTCTTCGGGCGCCTCATACGGTGAATCGACGCCGGTAAAGTTCTTCAACTCGCCGCGGCGCGCCTTCTTATAAAGGCCTTTTGCGTCGCGCGCCTCGGCCAGCGTCAAGGGCGTATCGACGAATACCTCGATGAACTCGCCCGCCTCGACCAGGCCGCGAGCCATGCGCCGCTCCGAGCGAAACGGCGAAATGAACGACACCATGACGATGAGCCCGGCATCGACCATCAGGCGCGCCACCTCGGCGACACGGCGGATGTTCTCCACTCGATCCTGGTTCGTGAAGCCCAAGTCCTTATTGAGGCCGTGACGCACATTGTCGCCATCCAGCAAGTACGTCTGCCGGCCGTCGGCGTGCAGCTGCTTCTCGACCAAGTTGGCGATCGTCGACTTGCCGGCACCCGACAAGCCGGTGAACCAGAGAATGCAGGGCTTCTGGTGGCTCAACAGCGCGCGCGCACGCTTGTTCACGTCGAGCGCCTGCCAGTGCACGTTTTGCGAACGGCGCAGTGCGAAGTGCAGGAGGCCCGCTCCCACCGTATTGTTGGTGAGCCGATCGATCAAAATGAAACCGCCCAGGACCCGGCTGTTACGGTAGGACTCGAAGGCGATGGCGCTCGACAGTTCGAGCCCACAGACGCCGATGTCGTTGAGATCGAGTTTCTTCGCCGCCAGGTGCTCCATGGTATTCACGTTGACGCGATACTTGATCGGCGCCACCGTCGCGGTCACCGTCTTGGTGCCGAGTTTGAACAAATAGGCGCGGCCCTGCAGCAGGGGCTCGTCATGCATCCATATGATGGTGGCTTCGAACTGATTGGCGACCTCCGGTGGCGCATCCGCGATGCTGAGCACGTCCCCGCGGCTGACGTCGATCTCATCGGCGAGCGTCAACGTCACGGACTGGCCGGCCACGCCCAAGGGTGAGTCGCCCTCCCCCGTGAACACCCGCGCCACGGTGCTGGTGCGTCCCGACGGCAGCACACGCACCGCGTCGCCGCGGCGCACCATTCCGCTGGCAATGAGCCCGGCAAACCCCCGGAACTCCGCATTCGGGCGATTCACCCATTGCACCGGCATACGAAACGCCGCGTCGGCCGCGGGGTCGGGGAGCGCGACGGTCTCGAGATGCTCGAGGAGGCCGGGACCTTCATACCAGGGCGTGCGCGGGCTGCGGGAGGTGACATTGTCGCCGGCGACCGCGGACACCGGGATGCAGGTGATCGCCTCGAGCTTGATCTGACGGGCGAACTCGCGATAGTCGCGCTCGATCCTGTCGAAAATATCCCGCGAGTAGTCCACCAAATCCATCTTGTTCACCGCCACCACGATGTGGCGGATGCCCAAGAGCGCCGCCAGATAGCTATGCCGCCGCGTCTGCGTGAGCACGCCTTTGCGCGCGTCGATCAATATCACGGCAAGATCCGCGGTCGAGGCGCCCGTGGCCATATTGCGCGTGTATTGCTCATGGCCGGGCGTGTCGGCCACGATGAATTTGCGCTTCTCGGTGGTAAAGAATCGATAGGCGACGTCGATGGTGATGCCCTGTTCCCGTTCCGCGGCCAGGCCATCCACCAGCAGTGCGAAATCGACCTCGCCGCCGCGGGTGCCGACTTTCTTCGAGTCATCGCGCAGCGCCGCGAACTGATCGTCGAATATCATTTTCGATTCGTACAACAGGCGCCCGATCAACGAGGACTTCCCGTCGTCCACCGAACCGCAAGTAATGAAGCGCAGCAGGCCCTTGCGCTGATGGCGATCGAGATATTCTTCGATGTCGTCTGCGCCGCCGGCCGCCGCTGCGCGCCCGCCCGCTCCGGCGCTTGCGCCCGTGGTCATCAGAAATAGCCCTCTTGCTTTCTCTTCTCCATCGACGCCGCCCCGTCCTTGTCGACGCCGCGTCCCTCGCGTTCCGAGGTTTTCGTCGCCAGCATTTCACGAATCACCGCGGGCACGTCATGCGCGGTGCTCACGGTGGCGCCGGTCAGCGGATAACAGCCGAGAGTGCGGAAGCGCACCTCGAGCGTCTCCACGCGGTCGGTCGCGGCCAGCGGTAGCCGATCATCGTCGACCATGATGAGGCGGCCGTCGCGCCGTACCACCGGCCGGGGCTTCGCCATATACAACGGCACGATGGGAACCTGCTGCTGATGGATGTACTGCCACACATCGAGTTCGGTCCAGTTCGACAGCGGGAATACGCGAATGCTTTCGCCCCGATTCTTGCGCGCGTTGTACAGCGACCAAAGTTCGGGACGCTGATTCTTGGGGTCCCAGCGATGTTGCGACGAACGAAACGAAAACACGCGCTCCTTGGCGCGGCTCTTTTCTTCGTCGCGGCGGCCGCCGCCGAAGGCCGCATCGAAACCGTACTTATCCAAGGCCTGGCGCAGCGCCTGGGTGAGCATGATGTCGGAATAGCTGGCGCCGTGGGTCCATGGTTTGACCCCGGCGCGCTCGCCTTCCTCATTGGTATGAACCAAAAGCTCCAAGCCGAATTTCGCCGCGGTGGCGTCGCGGAACTCGAGCATGTCCCGGAAATCCCACCCCGATGCGATTTGCAGCAGCGGAAACGGCGGCTTGGCCGGCGCAAAAGCCTTGAGCGCAAGATGCAGCATCACCGAGCTGTCCTTGCCCACCGAATACAGCATCACGGGCTTTTCACACTCCGCGACGACTTCGCGGAATATGTGAATGCTCTCTGCCTCGAGCCGTTGCAGATAGTCGAGCGCGGACATTACCCTGAGTATTTCGCGGGCGTCTTGCGGCGAACTTCCTCGGCCGTCACCCCGGGCGCGAGTTCGATCAATTCGAATGCATCCTTGCGGCTGCGCCGCGAGAACACGGCGAGATCGGTGATCAGCATGTCGACGACATTGGTGCCGGTCAGCGGCAATTCGCAGCGCGTCTTGAATTTGGGATCGCCATCCTTCGAGGTGTGATCCATGACCACCACCACGCGCTTGACCCCCGCGACCAAATCCATGGCGCCGCCCATGCCCTTGACCATCTTGCCGGGAATCATCCAATTGGCGAGATCGCCGTTTTCCGCCACTTCCATGGCGCCGAGCACCGCGAGGTCGATATGGCCGCCGCGAATCATGCCGAAACTGTCGGCAGAGGAAAAATACGAAGTCATGGGCAGCGCCGTCACGGTCTGTTTGCCGGCATTGATCAAGTCGGCGTCTTCCTCGCCCTCGAACGGGAACGGTCCCGTACCCAGCATGCCGTTCTCGGACTGCAGCACCACTTTCATTCCCGGCGGGATGTAATTGGCCACCAAGGTCGGAATGCCGATGCCGAGATTCACATAGAAGCCGTCGCCCAGCTCGCGCGCCGCGCGCGCCGCCAAGTCTTCACGCGACCACGGCATTGATCCCCTCCTCGCGTTTGCGCACGGTCCGCTTTTCGATCAGCTTCGTGTAGCGCGCGCCCTGAATGATACGTTGCACGAAAATACCCGGCGTATGGATGCAGTCCGGATCGAGCGTTCCGGGCTCGACCAGCTCTTCGACCTCCGCCACGGTGACGCCGGCGGCGGTGGCCATGTTGGGATTGAAGTTACGCGCGGTTTTGCGATAGACGAGATTGCCCTCGGTATCGCCCTTCCATGCCTTGACCAGGGACACGTCGGCCGTGAGTCCCGTCTCGAGCACGTAGGTTTCTCCGTCCACGATGCGCGTCTCCTTGCCCTCGGCAACCAGCGTGCCCGCGCCCACCTTGGTGTAGAAAGCGTAAATACCGGCGCCGCCCGCGCGAATGCGCTCCGCCAGTGTGCCCTGCGGATTGAACTCGAGCTCCAATTCGCCGGCCAGGTACTGCCGCTCGAATTCCTTGTTCTCGCCCACATACGATGAAATCATCTTGCGGATCTGCCGCGTTTGCAGCAGCAACCCGAGACCCACGCCGTCGAGCCCGGCATTGTTGGAGATGACGGTGAGCTTGCCCACTCGCGATGCATGCAAGGCGTCGATCAGATTTTCCGGAATGCCGCAGGCGCCAAAGCCGCCGCACATCAGGGTCATGCCCTCCTTGATCACTCCCTGCAGCGCGGACGCCGCGTCGGCGTAGACCTTGGAACTCGAATTCATGTTCATCGCCTAGTACCGATACTGGTCGGCCTTATAGGGGCCCTGCTTTTCGACCCCAATGTAGCGCGCCTGGGTATCCGTCAATTCCGTCAGCTGCGCGGCAAGCTTGGAGAGCTGCAAGCGCGCCACTTTTTCATCGAGATGCTTCGGCAGCACGTACACGCCGACAGGATATTTCGAGGTATTGGCGAACAGCTCGATCTGCGCCAGCACCTGATTCGCGAATGAGGAGCTCATCACGTACGAGGGGTGCCCCGTGCCGCAGCCCAAGTTCACCAGGCGGCCCTCGGCCAGCAGAATGATGCGCTTGCCGTCGGGGAAAATCACATGATCGACCTGCGGCTTGATGTTGTCCCAGGCGTAGCCCCGGAGCGCCGCCACTTCGATTTCGTTGTCGAAATGCCCGATGTTGCACACGATGGCCTGGTCCTTCATGCGCTTCATGTGGTCGTGGGTGATGACATGAAAATTGCCGGTCGCCGAAACGAAGATATCGGCCTTGTCCGCGGCATACTCCATGGTGACGACCCGATAGCCTTCCATCGCCGCCTGCAGCGCGCAGATCGGATCGATCTCGGTCACCCACACCTGGGCGGACAGCGCGCGCAAGGCCTGCGCCGAGCCCTTGCCCACATCGCCGTAGCCGCACACCAGCGCGATCTTGCCGGCGATCATCACGTCGGTGGCGCGCTTGATGGCGTCCACCAGAGATTCGCGGCAGCCATAAAGATTGTCGAATTTGGACTTGGTGACCGAGTCGTTGACATTGAATGCCGGGAAGGCGAGCTGACCTTCCTTGGCCATTTGATAGAGACGCTTGACCCCGGTGGTGGTCTCTTCGGTGACGCCCTTGATCTTGGCCAGCCGCGTGGAATACCACTTGGGATCGACGTTGAGCTTGGCCTTGATCGCGGCGAACAGGCATTCCTCTTCTTCACTGCTGGGGCGTGCGATCAGCGAGGCGTCCTTCTCGGCCTTCGCGCCCAGGTGCAGCAGCAGCGTGGCATCGCCGCCATCGTCCAGAATCATGTTCGAATAGCCGCCGTCGGGCCACTCGAAAATGCGATGGGTGTAATCCCAATACTCGGTCAGCGTTTCGCCCTTGACCGCGAATACCGGCGTGCCGCCGGCGGCAATGGCCGCGGCCGCATGGTCCTGCGTCGAATAAATATTGCACGACGCCCAGCGCACCTGCGCGCCCAGGGCGTTCAGGGTCTCGATCAGCACCGCCGTTTGGATGGTCATGTGCAGGGAGCCGGTGATGCGCGCCCCGCGCAAGGGGAGCTGCGCCGCGAATTCGTGGCGAATCGCCATGAGGCCCGGCATTTCGGTTTCGGCGATCTTGATTTCCTTGCGGCCCCAATCCGCCAAAGCCAAATCCTTGATCAGAAAATCATGGGGTTGCTTGATTGCTGCATTCATCGCTGTTCCTCAGGCGCTTCGCGCCGACTAAAGGCAAGGCGCCCACAGCGCCGAGTAAATTTAAAGGCCGAAGCGGCCCGTCCGATAGAGTCCGTGCTCAAGCGGCACGCGTGGCCTTGAACTCGGCCGCGAGCGTGCTGGCCTTGTCGGTGCGCTCCCAGCTGAACTCCGCTTCCTTACGGCCGAAATGCCCGTAAGAGGCGGTCTTCTGATAGATCGGCCGCGCGAGATCCAGCATTTCGCGCAGGCCGAAGGGCGTGAGGTCGAAGTGCGCGCGCACCAGCTGGGTCAAACGCGTGTCGGGCAGTTTACCCGTGCCGAAGGTCTCGACCATGATGGAGGTGGGTTCGGCCACCCCGATGGCGTACGAGACCTGCACTTCACAGCGCTCGGCCAGACCCGCGGCGACGATATTCTTGGCCACGTAGCGGGCGGCATAGGCTGCCGAACGGTCCACTTTGGACGGGTCCTTGCCGGAGAAAGCACCGCCGCCATGGCGTGCGAATCCGCCATAGGTATCCACGATGATCTTGCGCCCCGTGAGGCCGCAATCGCCGACCGGGCCGCCGATGACGAATCGCCCTGTGGGATTGATGTGGTACTTGGTGTGCTTGTCGATCCATTTGCTCGGCAGCACCGGCTTCAAGATCTCCTCGATGACGGCTTCGCGCAATTGTTTGGTGCTGACGCTGTCTTCGTGCTGAGTCGACAGGACGACCGCTTCGAGTCCGGCCGGCTTGTCGTTTTCGTAGCGCAGGGTCACCTGGCTCTTGGCGTCCGGACGCAGCCAGGGCAGCTTGCCGCTCTTGCGCACCTGGGCTTGGCGCTTCACCAAGCGATGCGCGAGGGTGATGGGCGCCGGCATGAGCACGTCGGTTTCATTGGTGGCGTAGCCGAACATCAGGCCCTGATCGCCCGCCCCTTGCTTGCGTTCGTCCTTGCGGTCGACGCCCTGCGCGATG
>DASYFQ010000293.1:0-3044 GCA_036498345.1 Steroidobacteraceae bacterium | reverse complement strand
GCTTCGCCTGGGCGTCGGGGTCGGCTGGAACTGGGTGGAATACGACGGTCTCGAAATGTCCGGACACTTTCGCCGCCGGGGCAAGCGGCAGGAGCAGCAGATTGCCTTGATCCGTAAGCTGTGGGAGCAGCCTGTGGTCGAACATGAGGACTCCGACCACCGGATCGACAGAGCCGGGATATTGCCGCGCCCGAAACGGCAGATCCCGATCTGGCTGGGAGGTTTCAGCGAGGCCGCTTACGACCGGGCGGCCAGGATCGGGGACGGCTTCCTGTTTTCGGGCCGGACGCAAACCGAAGCGATCCAAATCAAGGCGAGGATCGTGGCTAAGCTGCGCGAGCTCGGAAGGGATGCCGGTGCATTCGGCTTCGAGTCGATCCAGCAATACAGTCGCGGGGACAACCAATGGCCGGGCGATATTGCGGCGTGGCGCGAGGCTGGGGGGAGCCACATATCTGTCGTGACGATGGGCGCGAACCTCAACACGGTGGACGGCCACATCGAAGCCATCAAGCGTTGGCGTGACGTCTACAACTCGGTCCGTTAGAGGTCTGCAGCGCCGTACTCTTCCCAATGGGGCGGCATATCGGCTCTTAAACCGTTGATGCACTCTGGGGACACCGGCGATCGAGGCTGTAATTCATTGCGAAGCTTGGCGCTCCTATTCTCAAACCCGTCGTTCCCGCGAAAGCGGGAACCCAGGGATATCAGTCTCTTGCTCTGGGTCCCCGCTTTCAGGCGGATCCTCGATTGACGTGCCGCCGTTCGCAACGCCGGCGTTGTGCCACGCTTCGGCCTGTTTGGCGTCACTCATCAAAAAGGCAATTGTGCCGCCGTTAAGGGTCGTTGCCGGCTCGCCATCGATGGGTTTGGTGACCATGTGCGGGTCGCAACGCAACCAGAGGAAAAGTCCATATGAAAGTCGGTCTGTTCATCAACACGCAGTTCCCGGAGGGTTACAACCTGGCGGAACGCGTCCCGGAGATGGTCGCGCAGGTGCGCGCGGCGCGTGACGCCGGGTTCGCGTCCCTCTGGTTCCCGCATCACTGGCTGACCCAGCCGATGCAGATGCTGCAGATCACGCCTGTGATGGGCTACGTCGCGGCGCACGCGCAGGGCCTGACAATCGGACCGAACATCCTGATCCTGCCGCCGCTCAACCCCATGCACGTGGCCGAGGAAGCCGCCACGCTCGACGTGTTGACCGGCGGCAACTACATCCTCGGCATTGGCCTCGGCTATCGCCAGCCGGAGTTTGACGCTTTCGGCATCAGCCTCACCGAGCGGGCGCCGCGGTTCAACGAAAGCATCGCTGTGATGCGTCGGCTATGGACTGAGGAGCGGGTGACCCACAAGGGTCGGTTCTATACGGTCAACGACGCCGGCATCAGCGTAAAACCAGTTCGCCCAGGCGGACCTCCCCTCTATATCGCCGGGCAGGCCGACGTGTCGGTGAAACGAGCGGCGCGGATTGGCGATGCCTGGCTCATCGTCAACACCAGCGGGCTCGGCAAGGTGGTTTCATTAATGCAGACCTATCGTGAGGCGCTGAAGGAATATGGCCGGACACCGATCGAGTTCCCGATCACCGTCGAATGCTACGTCGGCGCGAGCCATGCCACGGCGCATGAGGAATGCCGAGGGCCGTTGGAATACAAATACAACGCCTATGCATCATGGGGACTGGAGAACCGCACGACGCAGGGTTCGTTCGAGGATTTCGCGCGCGACCGGTTCATTATCGGCGACAAAGTGTCGGTGAAGGAGGAGATCGCGCGCTATCGCGAGCTCCTCGGTGTCGATCATTTCATCATGCGCTGCCAGTGGCCAGGGCTACCGCAGGAGCAGGTGCTGAGCTCAATCCAGCGACTTGGCGAGATTTTCGCATTATAGGTTTCCTCGCGCCGCGCTAGTTACCGCCCGAGGTTCCAGGTTTCGGCAGCACGCCCTCGCTGACCAGCACTTCGTGGGCGGCCCGGAATGCATCGAGCCCGGCGGGAATACCGCAATAGGCTGTCGCGTGCAGCAGGGCGGCCTTGATCTCCTCGACGGTGACACCGTTGTTCAGCGCGCCCTTGACATGCAGCTTGATCTCGGGTGCCCGGTTCAAAGCCGTGAGCATCGCAAGGTTCATCAAGCTGCGGGTTTTTCGGTCGAGCGTGAGATCGCCCCAGGCCCAGCCCCATGCCCAGGCGGTGGTCGCGCGTTGGAAGGACATCATGAATTCGTCCGCGCGCGCCATCGAGGCGTCCACGTATTCGGGACCCAGCACCTCACGCCGGATCGGCATGCCTTTCTGGAACAGAGCGTCGTCTTCAGCCATGTCTTCGCCCTCTTGTAAGCCGTTGCAGGTGTAGTCTGGGCGCCTGGGTCACTGGCCAGCCCCGAGGTCGAGGAAACAGGCGTCTCCAGAAGGAGCAGCCCCTTCTACACCGGCAGCGGCACCATCCCCATCCAGAACATGGTTTTATCCCCGACGTCGATATCGTACTTGCGCGCGAAGGTCAGCTTGCCGTCGTCGCCGACGCGGAACACGGAGAGGCCAGCCGGTACCGCCGTTATCGCATCGCCGTCCCGCACATTGACCGGCAGGTTATGTTGCGCAACCAGCATGCGCCCGCTCGGATCAATGTGAAAGGTGCGCGGGTGTATCTTTTGGGTCTCGATGTGCTGTATCGGCGTCGGCTCGCCGGTGGATTGATTGATCGCGTACACGACGATGCTGTTTTCACCGCCCTTGAAAACTTGCTTGCCCTGAAACTCGGTCGTCGCCTCGGCACGATTTGCCCCGTACACAAAAAGGCCGTTCGGATGGACGTGGACCGTGCCTGCTGCCTGCCTCGCTCTGATGTTGTTCGGCTCGGCCAGCGTTTCCGCGCGATATGCGATCTCCGGGTTGATCCTGCCGTCCTCCATGCGAAACATGTACATTTTGTTCTGCGTCTCGATGGACACGTACATCCACGGCTTGGTCGGATGAAAATCGAGATGCCGCGGGCCGAACTCTTTGCCACCGTTGGGCGCGATAGACACCTCGTTGGTCA
>DASYFQ010000292.1:0-10835 GCA_036498345.1 Steroidobacteraceae bacterium | reverse complement strand
CGCCTCCGGCGACCAGCAGGCCGAGTGGCGCGCCCTCCTCGCGGCCCACCTTGAACAGCTGCGCGAGTGGGCCGAGAATTATCCACCCACTTTCGGCGACAAGCATGCGCTGGTGTCGGCCGAGATTTCTCGCCTCGAAGGACGAGACGCGGACGCCATGCGCCTGTACGAAGACGCCATTCGATCGGCCCACGAGAACGGTTTCGTGCAGTGCGAGGGCCTGGCCCATGAGGTGGCCGCACGCTTCTACGCGGCGCGCGGCGTTGAGACCATCGCCCACGCCTACGTGCGCAACGCGCGCCACTGCTACCTTCGCTGGGGCGCGTTGGGCAAGGTGCGGCAACTCGAGCAGCGCTACCCGCGGCTGCGCGAGGAATCGGCTCGCTCTGCGCCGACCGCGATGATCGGGGCGGTCGAGCGTCTGGACCTCGATACCGTGGTCAAGGCCTCGCAGGCGGTGTCGGGCGAGATCGAGCTCGGCAAGCTGATCGAAACGCTGATGAGAATCGCGGTCGAGCATGCGGGAGCCGACCGGGGCTTGCTCATCATCACCCGCAACGGGGAGCCGCGGATCGAGGCGGAAGCGACCATCGGCCGCGGCCGGGTTGAGGTCACTCTACGACACGCGGCCGTTACACGCTCCGAGGTTCCAGAAGCGGTGCTCCACACCGTGATCCGAACGGGCGCGAGCGTGATCCTGGACGATGCCTCGACCCAGAACCCGTTCTCGGGAGATGGGTACTTCCGTGACGCGCACGCCCGGTCCGTCCTCTGCCTACCCATGCTGAAGCAGGCCAAGTTGATAGGGGTGCTGTACCTCGAGAACAATCTGACGCCGCGCGCGTTCACGTCGGACCGGCTGGCAGTATTGAACCTACTGGCCTCCCAGGCAGCGATCTCACTGGAGAACGCCTGGCTCTATGCGGATCTGCGCCTGGAAATCACCGAGCGCAAGCACGCGCAAGCCGAGCGCGAGCAGCTCGAGCAGCGGCTGCGCCAGGCGGAGAAGATGGAAGCGGTCGGGCGGCTCGCCGCCGGTATCGCGCACGACTTCAACAACGTTCTGGCGGGCGTGTTCGCTTACGGCGAAATGCTCTTCGACGAGGCTTCCGAGCATTCCTCGCTCAAGCGCTACGCGAAGAACGTGCTCACCGCCGCGACGCGCGGCCGCGCGCTCGTGGATCAGATCTTGGCTTACAGCCGCAGTCAACTCGGCAGGCGCGCACCGCTCGACATCGGACAGGTCGTGGCCGAGGCGCTCGAGCTGCTGCGCGGCTCACTTCCTGCCGCCATCCGTCTGGAGACGAGCGTCCCGCAGTTGCCTCTCGTGGTGACCGGCGATGCCACCCAGCTGCACCAGGTGGTGATGAACCTGTGCAGTAACGCGATCCAAGCCACGAGCGCGGGCGGCACCTTGCGCGTGGCACTCGAGGCCGTGGAACTCCTCGCCGAACGAACGCTCTCCAACGGCACGCTTCGGCCGGGTCATTACGTGTACTTGACCGTCGAGGACAGCGGATCCGGCATGGACGCGGCGACGCTCTCGCGCATCTTCGAGCCGTTCTTCACCACCAAGGAGGTCGGCCGCGGCACCGGCCTCGGTCTGTCGCTGGTGTACGCCATCGTCACCGACGGGGGCGGCGCCATCGATGTCCGCAGCATCCCCGAGCGGGGCAGCACCTTTACCATCTACCTTCCCCGCGCGCACGTCGCGCCGGTCGCCGAAGAGCCGGCAATCCCGCTGTCGCGCGGGCGCGGCGAGCGCATACTGTTGGTCGATGACGAGGCGAACGTTCTGGCGATGACTGCCGAGGTGCTCTCCCGTCTTGGCTACGCTCCGGTGTCATTCTCGGACAGCCACGCCGCACTCGCCGCATTCGAGGCCGCGCCCCGCTCCTTCGACGTCGTCGTCACCGATGACGTCATGCCCGGGCTCACCGGGACCGAGCTCGCGAGCGTGCTGCGCCAGCAGCGGTGCGAGTTACCCATCGTACTGATGAGCGGATACAGCGGCCCGATCCTCGCACAGCGAGCGCTCGCCGCCGGCGTCAGCGAACTGCTGGTGAAGCCGCTGCAGTCGCGCGACATCGCCTCCGCGCTCGCTCGCGTCCTGCGCGCCGATCGGTAGATGTCCGTTCGGCCCCTATTCAACGAATCCGACGATGACGACGATGATGATTCCGAGCGGACACACGTAGCGCAGCGCGAACAGCAGGAGCCGCCGTGACGTGGCGGACAGTCCGCTGAACTCGGCCTCCGGGATCAGATCATTCATTCTCCAGCCGACGAACATACTGACCAGAAGAGCAGACATCGGCATCAGCAAGTTCGCGCTGAAGAAATCCAGAAGACCGAACAAATTCATCGCCGCGAGCCTCGGAATCGAAGTCAATGGATGCCAGTCGGCCCAGCGTCCAAATGACTGCACGGAGCCCTGCCCGATCAGCCAGCAGGAGCCCGTGCAGAGGCATGCCGCAACGGGCCGCCGCATTCCGCCGCGCTCGACCAGCCACGCTATCCAGGGCTCCAGTAAACCGACCGAGGGCGTGAACGCGGCGAGGATGAGCAGCGCGAAGAACAGAGTACCGATGACCCTCCCTCCCGGCATTTCGGCAAACGCCACCGGAAGCACCTCAAAAACGAGTTGCGGCCCACCGGCGGGATTGAGGCCGTAGTGAAACACCAGCGGGAAAATGGCTACGGTCGCCAGCAGCGACACGGCGAATATCGAACCGATGACGGCGAGCACCGCACGCCCGATGGACTCTCCGGCCGGCATGTATGCCCCGTAGGCGATCATGATGCCGGCACTGACGCCGAGCGCGAACAGCGACTGACCCACGGCACCGAGAACGATGGCCGGCGATAGCCGGCTGAGGTCGGGCGCGAAGGCGAACTCGAGGCCGCGCGCCACGTCACCGGTTGCCAGCGAGTACGCCACGAGCGCGAGTAGAATCGCGAGCAGCGCCGGTGCGCGCCAGCGGTTTGCCCATTCCACGCCGCGATTCACGCCTCGCGCCGAGATGAGCGCGACCAGCGAGAAAAAGCCGAGCTGCCAGAGCGAGACGGCGCGCGAATCGGCAATGAACGCATGAAATTTCCCGACGGCAGCCGCCGTCCCGCCGTGAGCGTAGTTCCCGGACAAAAAGAACCAGGTGTAGGCGAGGACCCATCCGGCGATCATCGTGTAGTACGAGACGACCAGGAAACCGGCGACGGAGCCCGTCCAGCCGACGACGTCCCACAGTCTGGAGAAACCGAACCGCGCGGCAATTTCCCCTGCCGCCTGCGGCGGACTACGCCGTGACCATCGGCCGATCACGATTTCGGCGACGAGGACCGGCGCGCCGAACACCAGGCAAGCGATCACGAATACCAGAATGAATGCGAATCCGCCCCCGGCGCCCGCCAGATAAGGGAAGCGCCAGATGCTCCCGAGACCGACGGCGGCGCCGACCGCGCTGAGAGAGAATGCCAGATCCGATGACCAGCGTTGGCCGCTCACCTCGATCGCTCGTCGCAGTCCGCTCGCCGCCTCTCAACCGCCGCGGGGCCCATCATGGAGCGATTGCAATCACACGCGCCGGGAACCCGGTGCCTCCCTCCTGCTTCGGCCACGTGACGATAATGAGCGCACCGGCTTCGGGAACCTGGTCCAGGTTCGTCAGCATTTCAATCTGATAGTGGTTGAGCCCGAGGATGTAGCTCTCGAGCGAGTAATCGTCCTTGGTGGTGGCGACGCCAGGATCCGTATCCGTTGTTTCATGCCCGGACGCCGTGATTCCGCGGTCCTCATACAGGAGCTTGAGCACAGGCTTGCTCCAACCGGGGTAGTGCGCCACACCGGCCGCGTCGTGATTCTGCATCGCGTCTTGATCGGGCCAACGCTTCGACCAATCGGTGCGCATCGCGACGAATGCATGCGGTGGAATCCGGCCGTGCTTCGCCTCCCAGGCCTGCACGTCCTCGACGGTCAGCGTGTAATCCGGGTTCGCGGCGACCTTTGCATGCACATCGAGCACGACCAGCGGCAGCACCATTTCCTTGATCGGAATCTGGTCGATGGTACGCAGCCCTTCATGGAAATGTGCGGGCGGATCGATATGAGTGCCCCATTGTCCGACATGGGTGAATTGCTGCACGTTGAAGCCGTCTTTCTTGATGGTGTACAGCTGCGTCACCGTCTCCTCCCCGAATCCCTTCCAATGCGGGGTGGTCGGGCCAAAGGAGTGCGTGAGATCGACCAAGCGCTTCGACGCCAGCAGCGTATAGAGATCATTCGATCCCTTCATCGCGGGCGGGTCGGCCACGGCCAGCCCTGTATAAAAAAGCGCACACAGGACGCCGATCGCCGCGGTTGGTAGTCTGTTCACTTCACTCTCCCTCATTCGGTGGCGGCAGCGCCCGATTGGCATGCGCCGGACATTAAAACTTGTAGTTGACGTGCACCTTGAACCAGCGCGGCATGCCGGGGTAGGTCTGCGCCAGATAGTTCACCCCGGTATTGTCGAAGCCCATCGTCGCATAGTGCTTGTCCGCGAGATTTTCGAGCGACGCGCCGACCTCGATCTTCTCGCTATGTGTCAGATAGCTGAGGCGCGCATTCGCGAGACCGTAGGAACCTTGCTGAATGTCGGGTATGTCCGCAACGCCAAACCAGAACTTGCTCAGATAGTTGCCGTCGACTTGGGCCGACAGATGCCCGCCGAATGCCGGCCAGGTATAGCGAGCGAGCGCATTGCCGCTCCAGCGGGGTGAGTTGCTCGGCGTGTAGTCGCCGGGCACGCCGGTTCCTCGCGCGTCGATGTTCATGACGACGGCATCGACATACGCTGCGCCCAAGCCGAAGCGCAATCTCTCGGTGGGCGCGTACTCCAGCTCGAATTCGCCACCCTTGTTCTTCGCCGGTGCATTGCGGATGAGCTGGGCCACCGCGTAGAGATAGGTCAGCACCTGGTTGTTCTTGTAGTCGTAGTAATACACGGCGCCGTTGAAGCGCAGCCGGTGGTCGAGCCACTCTGATTTGATACCGACCTCGTACGCGCTCAGCTCCTCAGGCTTGATCTCGAGCGCCGCCAGCAGCGCCGGCGTGCTGATGGTGTTTGGGAACAGAGGCGCATTGAATCCGCCGCCCTTGACGCCGCGGTTGAAGCTCAGATAGGCGAGCAGGTCAGGGGTAAAATGCAGATCCATCTCTGCCTTGCCGCTCCACAAATTGCTGCGCAAGTTGTTGTTGTAGTTGTACAGAGCAAGACCCGATACGGGGGTCAGTTGGACCACCTGGTTGCCGACACTGTTCTGCGGGAAGAGCTCCTCGGGGAACCAGTTGTAGTTATAGTTCTTCTTGTCGTACGTGTAGCGTCCGCCCAGGGTGAAGCCGACCAGATCGTTCAGACGATATTCGCCTTGCGCATACGCGGCCTCGGAGTTGGTCAAGAGACTGTAAGGAATTTTGGTCTGCGGGGTGCCGCCATCGGTGCCGGGCACGCCGGGGTAGGGCCAAGCACCGCCGGGATTGGACGGCGTGACGAATTCATTGGCTTGGTAGTTGAAATTGCCGTCCCAGCCCTCGTAGTAATTCCCGTCGATCCGCAGGGCGTATATGCCCGTGGTCCAATTGAGCTTGTCATTGCCGCCGTTGAGGCGCAATTCGCCTGATTCCTGATTGACGTTGCTGCCGTTGAAGAATTGGAACCAGGTCTGCGGCGTGGCATCGGAATCCTCGGCATATTTCTTGGTCAGTTTCGAATAATCACCGATCGCTGTCAGCTGCGCGAAGCCCAAGTCCTGCGTGTACTTGGCGGTAAAACCGCTGGTCGAGATGACGGCGTAGCCCTGAAAGTTGCCGTAGGTTGAATAGGCACCCGAACTAGGGTAACCGGTACATGGCGTGGTATTCGTTCCGTTGGTGCACGGGCCATGGTTGCCCGGGCCGTAGCCGTTGTTCTGGTTCGAAGGCAGGAAGACGTCGACGCCATTGCCTTGGCTGACGGTTGACCGGACCTCCCAGGCGCCCGCTTTGACATCCTCCTTCGCCACGCGCGCGATGAACAGCAGCTCCGATTTGTCGCCGAGCTTGAACAAGAGCTGACCGCGCAGTGCCCAGTCGTTGCCGTTTTCGGAGTTCTGTCCGCCGGCGACACCGAAGTGGGTGAACAGCGGATCGTAGTGATTGCTCTCGAAAGCAATGCGGCCATCGATGCCGTCCGACAGCTGGCCGCTGACCGCACCCTCCACGCGGAATAGATTGTGCTCGCCGGTGGTAGCATCGACGTAACCCTGGTAATCGTCGGTCGGACGGCGCGATATGAACTGTGCCAAACCGCTGGTGGCGTTGCGGCCGAACAGCGTGCCCTGAGGGCCGCGCAGCACTTCGACTCGATCGATGTCGAACAGCGAGAACGCAAGTCCCGCCATTTGACTGACGTAAACGTCGTCAACGTAAATGGCAGCCGGGCTTTCCTGGTGGTCGGCGAAGTCGTTTTGAGTGATGCCGCGAATCGACAGCGTGAACGACGACGGGCCGTTGGGCTGGGTCAACACCACCGCGGGCATGGATTTCGTGATATCCGTCGCCGTGACGGCACCGAGCTTCTGGAGCTCGTCACCGCTCACGGCGGAAATCGCGATGCCCACATCCTGCGGATTCTGGGCACGCTTCTGTGCGGTGACGATAATTTCTTCGAGCACTCCGGCCGGCGCCGCCGATGACGCGGCCTCCTGGGCGCGGGCCGGTTGCAGGAAAGCTCCCGCTACGCATGCCAGCAGAAACGCGGTCGAGATGATCCTCGCTTTCATTGGCGACTTCGGCCGGTAGAATGTGTTCATAATCCCTCTGTCGATGACGTTTTTAGTTAACTCTGTAATGCCAAACCGGCGGCCGGCGTCTGCCCAATCGGATCCGCGCCTCACCTCGAATCAGGCCGATCGAGCGGAGCGACTTCGCGAGTCCAGCCGTAAGGGTCCGGCGCCCGCCTCTCTTGAATGGCGAGGAGCCGCTCGCGCAATACCCGTGCCTCTTTATCGACCACCGCCGGCCGATACTCGCGGCCGTCCGCATCACCGATGACACTGATCGGGCACACGATGGCGGCCGTGCCGCAGGCAAACACCTCGCTGCACTCTCCGCTCGAGAGTTGCCGCAGAAGATCGCCGATCGGCATCGCCCGCTCCGCAATGCGCCAGCCCGATTCACGCGCGAGCACGATGAGGGAGTCACGGGTCACTCCCGGCAGGATCGAATCGTTGAGAACCGGCGTGTGCAATTCGTCGCCAATCACGGCGAACAAATTCATCCCGGACAGCTCTTCGATGTTCTGTCGCGTCATCGGATCGAGCCACAGCGCAACCGTGTAGCCGTGTTTCAGCGCCCGCGTCGAGGCAAGCAACGACGCCGCGTAATTCGCACCGGTCTTCACCGTTCCGAGTCCACCGGCGGCCGCTCTGACTTGCTCTCGCTCGATCAGCACCTTCATGGCGCCGGCAGCGTAGGCCTCGGACGGATTGGCGATGACCATGAAGCGGGCGGTGGTCGATGCGCGGACTGCATAGCCCGGCTCGGTACCAAACAGGAATGGCCGAACATACAACGACTGACCGCTCTTGTCGGGTACGAAGGGGGTGCACGCGCCGACCACCGCATTGATCCCTTCGAGAAACAATGGCTCCGGCACTGCGGTCATTGCAATGCGTTCGGCCGATCGCCGGAAACGCGCATAGTTGTCGCCTGCCCGGAACAGATTCGCGACCGAACGTCCCACCCGGTACGCCTTCATACCTTCGAACGCTTGTTCCGCGAAATGCAGCGCGCGAGCGCCGGGAAGTATCTCGATCGGTCCGTAGGGCAGGAGTTCTCCCTGATTCCATCGCCCGTTCTCGAAGGTTGCGCTGTACATCACGGGCGCAGGCACCAGACCGAACCCGAGGGATTCCGGCAACCGAAAGTCCGCGATGGATTTCCAGACATCATTGCGAATCAGGTAATTAGTCATCGGTAGTCAATGCTCCATGGCGAGAAGCGGCGCCTCAAATCGACTGTAGGAGTCCGCCACTTCCTTACTGAGCGCGTTGATGAGGCCATCAAGCCCCGCGCGCAAGGCCATCTCAGCGCCTAAGGTAGGCGTCGGTGCCGGTCAACCAGTCCTCGCGCGGCGGACTGAATACGTCCACATCGAGCGTGTCCTCGAGCGCCAGCGCACGGTGCGGCACATGAGAAGGGATGACGAGGACCTCACCCGCCCTCGCGGTGACCTCCCGCTCGCCGTTCGGACCGAACCAGAAGTGCAGCGCGCCCTCGAGTATGTAGGTGAGCTGCTCGTTGTGGTGCGAGTGCAGAGGGACATCGTCGCCTTTCTTCAAGTACACATGCGCAATCATCATCCGTTCGCCGGTGATGAGGCGCCGGGTGATCGTGCCCTTGAGTGAATCCTCTGGGATTTGGTCCCAGCGATGATGTGTAACGCTGTTGAAATCTGAAGTGCTCATTCCGTAATACCCCCATCATGCGTAAGAGATGCGCCTGTACACGCCAGGTCAGAGAAATGCTGGATCTACCGCGACGTCCAGCGCAGTCACGAGGCGGTTGGTCTCGTTCGCCAGACCGACGATGGCCAGCAGCTCGGAGTACTGAGCCTCGCTCATGCCTTTTTTACGGGCGGCGGCGCCGTGGGAGGCAATGCAATAGCGGCAGCCATTCGAAGCGCTGACTGCTACGTACAGGAGTTCCTTCGTCAAGGGATCGAGCGTGCCCGGACCCATGACCTCCTTGATGTTGGCCCAGATGCGCCTGAGGGTCGGTGGATCATGGGCCAGCACCTTCCAGAAATTGTTGACCCAGTCGGTTTTGCGCGTCGCCATGATGTCGTCATAGACGGCGCGCACTTCGGAGCTTGCGTCCGCGTACTCAATGGGTTGTCGTTTTGCGGTCATACACGGATCCGATCGAAAACACCGGTCTTCCGGGAAGCTAGCACCTACATAGCATGTTGTAAACCGAGCGATGCGGGTCGTGATCGAACGTTAGCTGCTCACTTGGTGGATCGAGTTCGTCTGGATGAGAGCTTTTTGAGCGACTCTCTCTTGGCCGCAACGTCTGCGGGTCACCCGAACCATGTTCCGGACTCGGGTCCTTTACCGAGGGGCGATTTGGATCGGGGCCATTTGACGTTGGCTGTACGCTCATCCCCTGCCCGCGTGACTACTGGTTCCGAAACTCTACCGCATGAAGGTGATGAGATCTCCGCCTGGTCGGCGGTTGATCCCAATGCGGGCCACGATGCTTTAGTGTTGGGGCCGCACGCGCCGAGGCGCATTTTTGATATCACACTCGATTTGCAGCTGATCGAGCCACTCTTCCGCAGAGAGTTGAGTATCGAGCGCTATGCATTGGCGTTTGACTGTCGCGAAGTCTCCAGGGGTCAAGAATTTCATGAGCGTGAGCTTCAGCTGCCACCGCTCTTTCGTGGCGGGCGCTATGGTGGCGATTGCCTCGGCAAGGCCCGCTTCGCGCAAGAACATAGACCAACGCTGTGCGGCGTCGAGTTCGAGGAACTCCATTTTGAACGTAAAGCGGCGCAGCGCCGCGGCATCGAGGTCTCGAAACAAGTTGGTCGCCATGATTACGATCCCATCGAAGCGCTCCATTTTTTGCAACAGTTCATTGACCCGAGTCACCTCCCAACCGGCGCTCGCATGCTCGCGGCTCTGCAAAAAGCTATCAGCCTCATCGAGGAACAAAGCCCCGTCTTCCGATGCCGCTTCTTCGAATGCGGCAGCGATATTCTTCTCATTTTCCCCCACCCATTTGCTCATCAAGTCTGAAGCAGTTTTGGCAATCAAGGGGACGGCGAGCTGCTGGCACAAGTGCTCGGTGAACTGGGACTTGCCCGTGCCTGGCGGCCCGTAGAGCAGCACGGAACCGCGCGGCCGCTTTTTCAAGCACTTCAAGATGTCTTTTGGTGTGAAGCGCCCGGCGGTGTTCAAGTAGTCGAGGGAATACGCGGTTACCGAGGGTTTGTGCTTTTCGGTCAGATCGCGCGATAACGCTTTTTGGCTGCGCCTGATCGCCTGCACGACCGCCGCATCGTGATCCGCCTTCGAGAGGTTTCCCGCGAGGCGCGCGGCCTTCACGGCGGATTCGAGCTGCGCGCTCGACACACCGTCGAGTTTCAGAATCTCGGCGGTGGCCGCTTTGGATAACTTCAGCTTCTTCACCCGCAGTTGCACCAAACGCGCATGTTCTGCGCGATCCGCCTTCTTTAAGGGGGCGTGGAACACAAAGCGAGCAATGGTATCTTCCGGCAAGCTCGCGCTGTCCGAGGCGAGCCAAATGGCCGGAACTGGATTCGTCGCAAGCAAGTTTTCATCGAACGGAAGCGCATCCTCCGCATTGATTTCCACCCCGAAGAGCGCCCGTAGCATCTGCGAGGGATGGGTCTGGAGTACATCAGCTGGACGCTCGATGATGAGAACCGCTGGATCCTTCCTGGCCGCGAGCAACGAAAAGGCCGCGAATGTCAGGGAGGGCAATACCGCCCGATCCGGGCTATCGAAGCGGCGGACGCGGAAGGCCTGGCGCCCTGATTTGCCAATGACATCTTGCAGCAACTGGCGTTTTTCGAGGGATGGCGCACCATACAATAGGAGGTTCACCCCTCGTTCAGCGTCATTTTTCAATATCTCGGTGGCGAGAATGCGATCCTCCTCGAGGAGGCGCGCCGGACGACCGGAGCCGATTTTGTTGTCGAATGGCTCGAGCAGTGAATCGAACACGGAATCGCCGCCCGCGATCAAGTCGATCCAAAATTCCGACACACGGGCGATCTGGACTCGGCGGC
>DASYFQ010000291.1:0-21904 GCA_036498345.1 Steroidobacteraceae bacterium | reverse complement strand
CTTCAAGGCAGCCACCGTTTCGCGCACGTATTCCTCCTTGTGTGGCGCTAAGTGAAATCCTCCCATCACCGCATGAACCGTCTTGATGCCTGAAACCTCGATCGCGCGGTTCACCACGTTAACGACCCCGCGATGACTGCAGGAGCTGATTACTACCAGGCCGCGGCCCTTGACGTTGAAGCAGGTCGCCATCTCATGCTCGAAATCGTCCGGTATGACGGTGGCAGTGCGTTTGTTCTCGGGAAGCTTGTCGGCGAAGCATCCGAGTCGGTCCTTGACCCCGACGGTCATCCGCGTAGGAGAAAGCACCTTCTCGAAGGAAGTGACCGGGACGTGGCCCGTGGTGAAGGCATGGCCGGCGATGGTGGCGGGTGCTTCAGCGAAGACGACCTTCACCTTCGCATCGGCCAGCGCCCTGCGATCCAGCGCTCCGAAATCCTGCGGCTTGCCGATGATTAATTCGCGACTGCAGAAACACTCCTCTCCGCCCACGTACAGGGGCAGATCGGCCCGGATCCTGGCATGGTTCTGCTGCAGGAAACCCGCCAGTCCACCGAAATGATCGTAATGGCCATGGCTGAGGATCAGCGCATCGATACTCTCCGGGGCGATCCCGAGCATCGCGAGGTTGTTGTTCAGAGTCCCGGCAGTGAAGCCGAAATCGTGCATCAGGTTGCGACTCTCGCTGCCCCGCCGGGACTCGAAGTGCATGGAGAGCCCGAATTCCTCGAGCAACGATTTGCCGGCCGGTGGTAAGCCGAAGCGCTGGACCTCAACCTCCCCGACTTTCATGCTCGGTGAGATCGCCTGCTGGAAGCTGTCGATGACGACCCGAACCGCGAGGTGCTCGACCTCCGGCACGGCTCCGCCGAGGGCCTGCGCCCGCGCAGGTTTTGCTCCTCCCAGGAGCGCAGCAACCAGTGAACTGAAAGCGGCGGCTCCGCCGGCACACAGCACGTCACGGCGGGAGACTCCCGATAGATGGGCAGTGTGCGAGTCAAGTTCAATCCGAGCCATGATGTGCTCCCCGTCGATTCCCTGTCATGCCAAGGCCCCGCGAGAGCCCTTGGACTACGCGAATCACAGTTTCTCGATCTGGCCCACCCGGATGCCTTCGACGAGCCAATGCCCGTGCACCCGCACGAGCTTCATGTCGGAGAACGAGTGGGCGCCAACTGCATTGTTGTCCACATCCATCCACAGGCACTCGAAGTAGAGTGACGCCTTGTCGCCCTCGACCTCCGCGTGCATTCGCATCGCGGGCGTGTAGCCAATCCAGTGATGTTGAGGACGGAACGGGCCGCTGACGTCCGCCCAGTAGCGGCGAACTTCAGTCTTGCCGCTGTAGACTTTGTTGTCGTGTGCGGTGTCGGTGAGCACCACATCGTCGGCGTAGATGCTCATCATGAGATCCAGGTTCTTGTCGGGTAGCACACTCCCGGCAGTGTGGAAGATCACCTCGACGTTGCGCACAGCGAGGATGTCTGCCGGCGGGCCGCGGTCGCCCTGTGATGCGGCGAGCGCCGGCATGGCAAGCACGAGACCAAGAACAAGGAACGGATTTTTCATTATCTTTCTCCGCCGGTGGGCGCCCCGCCTCGGACATTACGCTTCCATAACGCTCATGGCCACCAGCCGCGCGAGGCACATAACGTTGCGACGCACAAGCAGATCGGCAGACACTTGCTCGCAGCGCAGCAGGTGGGCCGCGGCCGAGCGGCTAAGATATGCGCACTCAGGGCGGCGCGCTCTTTCTGACGGATCCTCCTCTGCGTGAATCCAAGGCTCTTGGTTTCAGCGGGTGGGTATTGTCGTCACGAGAGGTGGAGAGTAGTGGGAGGCTCGCAAGAAAATAAATTCCGTTTATCGCGGAGCTACGATTTCCATTCCCACGGGTTCAATATTTCAACGCCCATAGGCTTGAAATCATTCACATTGCGCGTAGCAACTGTCATGCCATGAACAAGCGCAGTAGCGGCGATGAAAGCATCTCGCAGGGGCCTTGGGTCCGGCACATGCAATTTTGCGCAGCGCTTAGCTACGGCGGTATCGACGGGCAAGTCCTTCAAACTCGGGCAATACCCGCGTATCGAGCCAAGCGCGAACGACTGCGCCTTGGGGTCGATCTTTGCGTTCCAGGAGGAGGGCTCCCAATTCGAGCTCATGGATTGTGATGCTCGACAAGTACGTCTGGACTGGCGCCACACTTTCATTCCAGGCCGCGACATTCCGGTGGGCTTTGCCAGCCTTGACCTTGCTCAGCTCGGAAACGACATCCGTAATTCCGCCGGCTTGGGCTTCCAATCCATTTTCGGTGGATCGAACTCGATATCCGCCACGCCCGGCATATGCAATGCCTCGGCCAGTGATTTCGAGCAGCCCGTGAGCCTCTGGTATTCCTCGATGGTGAGTAGAACGTGCGCGGGGCGGCCACGGTCGGTGATGTAAACCGGTCCTTTGCGGGCGGCCTATTTGGCGCGACTCGTATCCAAGCCTTGCGGTTGGAACGCGGCCGTGGATTTCAATTCCCTTGCGCGCACCCTAGGCTGGTATCTGCGGGCCGCAGAAAGAAGAACCACTCAAGACCCGGCGAAAATCCACTGAATCCCCTCCGAGTTTTTCAACAGAATCCGCCCTACTGCGGTCCTTCAGCGCCGAGGTACCCAAACTTCCTGGATATACTCGATGCTTCAATGCCATACTTAGGCTGACCATCTATCAAGAGCGCAACGAGCGCCTCCGGGTGAGCCCCACATGACCACCATCGCCATCGGCAGGTTTCCCGCCCGACTTGTCGCGGATCGCAATGTCTTTCTGGCGTTGACCGCCATGGTCTGGATCGGCGTGCTGTCGGGGTTTGGGACCGACAGTGTCCGTCACGTCCTCAAACACGGGCTGGACTATCCTCTGATCGTACATTTCCACGCCGTGGCCTTTGTTGGTTTTCTGGTGCTATTCACGGTGCAGGTTGCGCTGATCCGAAACGGCCGGGCAGATATCCACCGGCGGCTGGGTGTGGCGGGCGCCGTACTGGCGGGGGTCATGCTGGCGCTGGGTCCGGCCACGGCAGTCATCGTCGGTGCTAACCGCTATGTCATGAGGGGCACGACGCCCGAATTTCTGGCCGTCCAATTCACCGATATTTTAGCGTTTGGATCCCTTGCGGGGGCAGGTTTTCTGCTGCGCGGCACGCCCTCGGCGCACAAGCGACTGATGATGTTGGCCCTGATCTATATCAGCGACGCCGGGTTTGCCCGGCTGCTGAATGCAATCGCCAGCGCCCCGCTCGGCAACGGTTTCTTGGGCGACATGGTCCATCTCTATTTGGGCAGCGACCTTCTCGTGCTCGGCCTCGGCGCCTACGATCTAGCCACTCGCGGCAGACTGCATCCTGCTTACATCGTCGGGGCCGTCTGGATGCTCACCCTCCAATTGACGGCCCGCGCCGCTCTCTACAGCCCCACCTGGAAAGCCTTCGCGCTCCACGTGATCGGCCACTGAAGGCCGCGCCAATCCGCATAATCTTCGAGATCAAAAAATGCGTTTGATTGATGCACGGTTGGCGGAACTCGGCATTCTCTTGCCCTCGGTATCGGCGCCGATCGGCAACTATGTGCCGTTCATCTCATCGGGTAATTTGTTATTCATTTCGGGTCAGGGTCCTAGGAGTGAAGATGGTCAACGGTGCCGCGGGGTCATAGGGCGTGACCTCTCGGTAGAGATCGGTTGCCAACACGCCAGGCTTGCGGGCCTGCGCCTTCTGGCCGTCGCCAAAGCCGCGCTCGGCAGTCTCGACCGCGTGCAGCAAATCGTAAAAGTGCTCGGCTTTGTCAATGCGAGCCCTGACTTCCGGGAGCATCCGGCTGTCATCAACGGCTGTTCGGACTTACTGATTGAGGTGTTCGGAGACAAGGGGCGTCACGCTCGCTCGGCCGTTGGGTCAAACAGCTTGCCGGAGAATATTTCGGTCGAAATTGAGGCCGTGTTGGAGTTCCGCTGATCGCCGCACCTCGGTAAGGCGAAGGCACTCTATCTGCTCAACTCCATGCAGATGAGTTATGCCCTCCGAAAAGATCGGAATGCAGATCAATTGTGGCGCAGCGCGACGTGCCGTAACGTCTCGGGCGACGAATTCCCAGGAGCGATTCCGATGACGTTCTGCTACCGCGCTGTGATCATGCTTTTGCTCTCGAGCGGCTCGTTGGTTGCCGCCGCTGCCGTAGTCCAGGAGGACGCCCACGATCTGGAACGGAAAGTCGATCAGGTCTTTGCGGCCTACGACAGGCCTGATTCGCCCGGATGTGCACTGGGTGTCATTCGAGGCGGTGAGTTTCTCTACAAACGAGGGTACGGTTCGGGCAGCCTCGAGCTCGGCGTCAGCCTCACTCCCCAATCGGTTTTCTATATGGGGTCGGTCTCGAAGCAATTTACTGCCGCCAGTGTGGTGCTCGCTGCCGAGCAAGGCTACCTATCGCTCGATGACGACGTCCGAAAATATATTCCGGAACTCCCACCTTACGGATACACCATCACGCTCCGCCAGATGCTCAACCACACCAGCGGCTTCCGCGATTACCTGGCGTTGCTCCTTCTCGCTGGCGAGAATTGGGAAGATGTCCATTCCATGCCCGAAATTCTGGATCTCATCTCACGCCAGAAAGCTCTGAACTACATTCCCGGCAGCGAATATCTCTACAGCAATACAAATTTCGTCCTGATGAGCGAGGTCATCCAACGCACCACAGGAAAGTCTCTGGCTCAATTTGCCGAAGAGAATATCTTCAAGCCGCTGGGAATGAGCCACACGCGCTTCTCCGAGGACCGGACCGCAGTCGTGCCCGGCCGCGTTGCGGCGTACAAGCCGCTTGCCGCCGGCGGGTTCGGCGTCGACTGGACTACCAATTTCGATTTGGTCGGTGACGGCGGCCTGCTGAGCAGCGTCGATGATCTGCTCCTGTGGGACCGCAATTTTTACGCCAACAAGCTGGGCAAAGGCACGCTGCTGCGGGAATTGCAAAAGCCGGGTGTGCTCAACAGCGGGAAGCAGATCGGATATGCGCTCGGGCTGTTCATCGGTTCCTACCGCGGCTTACCCACTGTCGAACATAACGGCAGCTTGTTTGGGTATCGCCTCGAGCTGTTGCGTTTCCCCGAGCAGAAATTCTCGGTGATCAGCCTGTGCAATCTCGAATCGGCCAAATCCCGCGTTTTGGCGAGCCGCGTCGCAGACATTTATCTGAAGGAGCAGGAACGCCCTGCCGCCGCGGTGCTCCCGGTGGATCCACAACCCTTCACCGGAAAATATAGAAATCCGCAATCGCATTCCGTACTCGACCTATCCGTAGCCGAAGGCGACCTGGCCTCGGCAGGGGAGCACTTCAAAGCGCTCGGCCCGCACCGCTTTCGTGCAGCTTCGGAGGAAGAACTGACCTTCGAGTTCAGTGGAGGCAAACCTGCGGCGCTGACTCTGACCGCGCCGGACACGGTGCCGCAGCGCTTCGAGAAGTTTCAGCCGCTCGAGCCTGCGGCGGCCGATCTCGCGCAATATGCCGGCGTCTATACCAGCAGTGAGCTGCCGGCTCCCTACCGCTTCGCGTTGCAGGACGGCCATCTCACGTTGGGCGTCGCTTGGGGGAAACCTACGCCCCTCGTTGCCAGCGTGCGTGATGAATTTCAGTACCCGGTGCTGGGCACTTCCATCGTGTTCCACCGCGACGCCGCGGGGCGGATCGATGGCTGCGATATCTTTAGTCGCCAGGTCAGGCACATCGCCTTTGCAAAAGCGGCGCCAGCCACGCACTAAAAGGCGCTCGACGGCGTTGCCGGTTGCACTGGTTTCGACCATGCCGATTGGTTATGCCCGCCGCAAACATTGGAAAGATTCGTCTCTTGTGCATGCGCGGAACTTTGCCGCAATGTTACAGCGAACTTAATTCGTGGTTTTTTTTTGAGCTTGGGAGAAAATTTCATGTTGAACGGGATGACAATGCGTCCGTGCCTCGCCGCAATCGCGTGCTCGACCTCGATCGCCGGATATGCGTTCGCGGCCGAGACGCAAGAGATCGATCAGACCTCGGGAATCGAGGAGATCATCGTCACAGCAACCAAGCGCTCGGAGAACCTGCAAAATATCCCGCTACCGGTCAGCGTCGAAACATCTGCGCAACTGGTCGAGGCCGGCTATACGAACCTTCTGGACTATGCCTCCAACATCCCGAGCTTGAATGTCGGAAGCTTGGGCGCACCGGGCCGGACTCAGGTGTCGATGCGCGGCGTTTCCTCGACCAGTGCCGTCTCCGCGATCGGCGTGTATGTGGATGACGTGGCGATGGGCAGCAGCAATGGCTGGGCTCTTGGATCGACTACGATGCTGGACATGATGCCTTACGAACTGGACCGGATCGAGGTGCTTCGCGGGCCCCAGGGTACTCTCTATGGCGAGGGTGCCATGGGCGGCATCATCAAGTACGTGCTCAAGACACCCAGCACCACTAAGTTCGAAGCGAACGTCGGTGCCGAGGCGAGCACGATCGACGGCGCCCGGGACCTCGGTTACACGGTGCGGGCCCGGGTGAACCTGCCCGTCATCAGCGACGTTCTCGGAGTGAGCATCGGCGCCTTCGATAAGGTGACGCCCGGCTTCATGTACAACCAGTACACGGGCGAGCGCGACACCAACCGGGATAAGGAATACGGTGGACGAATCGCCGTGCTATGGACGCCGTCGTCGACCGTTTCCGTGAAAATCACCGGCCTCACGCAGGAAATCCAGGCGAACGACGACTACAGCGCGCAATTCGCGGGCTTCACGAAAACATCGGTGCCGGGCGGCCCGCTGCAGTTGGTGCCGACGAATCCGCTGCCGGATTTGACCAAGAATATTGCCTTCCTGAGTCCGTTCTCCCAGCATCTCAATTTCGGCTCGGCGACGGTGGATTGGAATGCGGGGCCATTCGACGTCACATCGACCACGAGCTACTCCTCGCAGCGATCGCACCGCATCTTGGACCAATCCCCCGGGATCGGCTCCGCACTGGCGAGTTTCGGCGCCGCGGGACCCGGCCTCGCGACGTTCGACCAGGCCTTCGGCCTGAACAAGTTCGATCAGGAAATTCGCCTGAGTTCACCGCAGGGCAATACCTTTGATTGGCTCGCGGGAGTGTTCTATACCTCGGAGCAGTCGTTCAACGACCAGTACTATCAGGCGTTCAACTACAACTTCCAGCCTATCGCTCCGTATCCTCTACAGTTGTATTACGCCGACATCCCCTCGACGTTCAAGGAATATGCCGCGTTTGGCAACGTGACGTGGCGGCCTGCCGAGGCGTTCGATGTGACCGTCGGGGGGCGATACGCGCACAACAAGCAGGCGTTCGACGATTACGTATATCCGGCGGGCGTATTCGGTCTGCCCGGATACACGCATGCCGCTTTCAACGAAAACGTGTTTACGTGGCTGGGCACGGCCGAGTACCACTTCGACAAGAACACGATGATGTACGTACGGGCGGCGAGCGGCTATCGACCGGGCGGACTGCAGGCTGTCGCGAGCGCCCAGACCTACAGTTCGGACTCGTTGATCAATTACGAGCTGGGACTCAAGTCGACATTCCTCGACGGGAAGATCCGCACCAATCTGGCCGCATTCCGTATCGATTGGAAGGACATCCAACTTAACGCCATTACGCCGGCAAATATCAATTACATCGCCAACGGCGGCAAGGCCGTCTCTCAAGGGTTTGAAATCGAAACCCTGTACTCACCGCTTCAAGGTTTGACGTTGGGCGTAAACGCCGCCTACACGGATGCTAAGCTCAAGTCCGTGATCGCCAATGCCGACTACTTGCTGACCGGATACCAGCTGCCATTCGTGCCGAAGGAAACCGTTTCGGTCACGGCTGACTACGAGTGGCCGCTTGCCGGCCGTTGGACTGCTCGCGTCGGTGGCGCCTATCGCTACACCGGCTGGCAGTATCTCGGGACGGTCGAGTCTGCTTCCTCGCCGGCGTCATCTCCGACGGTCCGGATACCGGGCTATTCAGCGCTCGACCTCCATTCGAGCCTCCAAGAGCAGCATCTGACTTTCTCGTTGTATGCTCACAATGTGACGAATAGCAGGGCACTGACGGGAGCGGGCTTCACCCAGACCACCGACGGTGTGACGGGAGCGCAGCAGGTCAACATCACCAACTTGCAGCCGAGGACGGTCGCTCTCGGAGTCGACTATGCCTTCTGAGTTCTCGCGGCCCGCGGCGCAAGCCGCGGGCGCGCGAGGCGCGAGCGGCATGCCTTCGATCGCTGCGTTATCGATCGCACTGATACCGTTCGCGGCAATGTGCTTCTCGGTCTCGCTGTGGGACCGCATCGACCCCATGTTGTTTGGGATCCCGTTCAATCTGTTCTGGCTCATTTCCTGGATCGTGCTGAGCTCTCTTTGCATGTGGGTTGCGTACCGGGTGGAAGCCGCGCGAAGCATGCAGGACCCGCACGCTCGGTGAGTTCCGCTGCCGTCAGCCTGGCCGGGATTCTCGGCATCGTCGCAATCGGGACGGCCGTCGGTTTTCTGGCCGGCGTCCGGCGCAAGATGGATCTGGAGCAGTGGACGGTCGGCGGCCGCGGCTTCGGCACGGCGCTCGTTTTCCTGCTGATGGCCGGCGAGGTCTACACGACGTTCGCCTTTCTGGGCGCCAGCGGCTGGGCGTATTCCCGCGGCGGACCGATCCTATATGTCCTGGCGTACCTCACGCTGGGGTACGTCGTGTCCTTCTTCATCCTGCCGCAGATCTGGGATGTGGGCCGCAAGTGTGGAATGCAGACCCAGCCCGACTTCTTCAGCATGTGTTACGGGAACAAGTATCTGGCCGGGTTCGTATGCATCGTTGGCATCGCCTCCTTCCTGCCCTATTTGCAGCTGCAGATAACCGGAGTCGGCATCATCGTCTCGGTCGCGAGCTTCGATGGCATCGGCCGCACGCCTGCGATGGTGGTCTCGGTGATTTTGCTGGTGGCATTCGTCTTTGCAAGCGGAGTTCGAGCCGTCGCCTGGGTCAGCGCCGTGAAGGACGCGTTGATGGTCATCGCGGCGCTCGCCATCGGCATCGGCATTCCATTCATTCACTTTGGCGGTATCGGCCCCATGTTTTCCGCCTTGGCGCACGCTCGGGCGGCCCACCTGACGATGCCCGGCGCGACCACCCATCTCGGACATGCGTGGTACATCTCCACGGTGTTGCTGACTTCGCTGGGCTTCTACATGTGGCCCCATGCGTTTGCCGCTGCATTCACGGCGAAGAGCGCCGATACCTTGCGCCGCAACGCCGTGGTCATGCCCCTTTACACCCTGACATTGGCCTTTATTTTCTTCGCGGGCTTTGCGGCGGTTTTGATCATGCCGGGCTTGTCCAACGGCGATCTGGCGCTGCTGATGGTCATTCGCGAGACTTTCCCGCCCTGGTTTCTCGGAGTGGTCGGCGGAGCCGGGGCACTCACGGCCATGGTGCCTGCCGCCATTTTCATCCTGACTGCGGCTACGCTGTTCGCGAAGAATCTGTATCGTCCCCTGTTCGCACCGACGATGACGGATGATGAGGTTGCCAGGCTGGCGCGGGCAATGGTCGTCGTGCTCGGTCTCGTCAGCCTGTGTCTCGCCATCTTCAGTTCCACGACTCTGGTTTCCCTCTTGCTGACGGGCTACGCGGGCGTCGCCCAATTCTTCCCCGGCGTGGTCTTGGGACTGTATTGGAAGCGCGTTACTACGCCAGCGGTATTTACCGGCATGATCGCCGGTGTGGCTACCGCGGGCTTTCTCATGCTCAGTCATCGGGACCCCGTGTTCGGGATGAGTTCCGGTTTTTTGGCTTTGTGCCTCAATTTCTTGATTGCCGTATCCATCAGCTTGCTCACGCCGACGCGGAGACAATATGAACATGATCGAACCGATCCTGGCGGACAAAGTGGCGATTCAGACACTGCGACGCGATATTCATGCGCATCCTGAAACTGGCTTTCAGGAGCAGCGGACCTCGGATCTCATCGCCAAGACACTGACCGGCTGGGGCATCCCAGTGCACCGGGGCTTGGGCGGAACCGGGGTAGTGGGCATCGTCAAAAGCGGCGACTCCGATCGTGCCGTCGGCTTACGCGCGGACATCGACGCGCTGCCGATAACGGAGAGCAATACATTCGCTCACGCCAGCGTGCACCGCGGGACGATGCATGCTTGCGGCCATGATGGCCACACGGCCATGCTGCTCGCCGCCGCCAAATATCTGTCTCGCCAGCGCGATTTCGACGGTACCGTCTACCTGGTCTTTCAGCCCGCGGAGGAGGGCGGCGGCGGTGCCCGCGAGATGATCAAGGATGGGTTGTTCGATCTGTTTCCGATGGAAGCGATTTTCGGAGTCCACAACTGGCCGGGGCTCGAGGTCGGTCAGTTTGCCATCAAGCCCGGCCCCGCATTTGCCTCCAGCAACGAATTCAAGATCACCATCCGCGGCAAAGGCGCTCACGCGGCCATGCCGCACAACGGCATCGATCCGCTACCGATCGCCTGCCAGATGGTGCAGGCGTTCCAGACCGTCATTTCCCGCAACAAACGCCCGATGGATGCGGGCGTGATCTCGGTGACGATGATCCGCGCTGGGGAGGCCACCAACGTCTTGCCGGACTCCTGCGAACTGCGGGGTACTGTGAGGACCTTCGCCCCGGACGTGCTCGACATGATCGAGCAGCGCATGCAGCGAATCGCCGCCGCCACTTGTCAGGCCTTCGAGACCACCTGCGAGTTCACATTCGAGCGCAAGTACCCTCCGGTCATCAATCATCCCAAGGAAACGGAGTTCGTGCGCAAGGTGTTGAACGGTCTGGTGGGCGCAGACAACGTGAAGGAGTTCGAACCCACGATGGGAGCCGAGGACTTCAGTTTCTTCCTGCAGGAAAAGCCGGGCTGTTATTTTCTGATCGGTAACGGTGACGGCAGTCATCGCGCCGGCGGCCACGGCGGCGGTCCTTGCATGCTGCACAATCCGAGCTATGACTTCAATGACGCGCTGATCCCGCTGGGCGGATCGATGTGGGTGCGGCTGGTCGAAAGCTGGCTTTCCTAACGCCCCGCGCCCAATCGAATCCCGGATCTTGGAAGGCCCAACGGAAACTTGCGCGTGTAGAGATGGAGAAACAGGCGGCCTGCCATCAGGTCTTCGCGGACCGGAGCGCGAAGCGTGAGTGTCGAGTGCGCCGCCGTTTGCCCCGCGAGTAGGAAGTGCGCGACGACCGGGCCAGGCTTGTCAGGCTGACCCCGCTGCAGCGTCAGAGCGATCACGCTGTCCTCGCCCAGATCCGATACCGTGGCATCGAAATCCAACGACGCCGTGGTCGCGTCGTACCTGAACTTCACGTACGCCGTCGGACCGAAGGAGATGGCCGAGTGCACCGATGCGTCGAATTCCAACGGGGCGGGCGCGCGACCATCGATCAGCGGCGGTGTGCTGAAAGGCGGTCGCCGAGGTTGGGCGGCCTGCTCCCAGGCATAGGCCAGCTTCAGCAACGTGGGCTCGTCGAAATCGCCCCCCAGCAGCTCCATGCCGACCGGCAAGCCGTCTGCGCCGAATCCCGCCGGGAAGGAGATTTCCGGTAGCCCGGTGTTAGCGCTCAACTGGCAGGCATCAGCCCCGCCTTGCGCCTCGCCGATGAACGCTGCTTTGCGTCCCAGCGTCGGGAAGGCGAGCGCATCCAGGTGCTGCTGTTCGAGCAACGCGCGGACGAGATCGTGCAGCTCGCGCCGCTTCGCCAATGCCCGATGGTAGGCGTCGGTCTCTCTTGTTTCCGGTCGGTTGCGAAGCCGAAGGCGCTCGTCGAGCTGCTCGTGGTAAAGGCCGCGATCCAGGATTTCCCCGAGCGTCTTTACCGGCGCATCCGGATGGCGGGCCAAATAGTCCGCCAGGTCGAACTTGAACTCATGATCGACCAGGCCGCTCTGGTGCATGAGCTCGTCGAGGTCCGGAATCGAAACATCGACCAGCTCGGCCCCCCGGGCCTTCATCGCGTCGAGCGCTTTGAGTACGATGCTTGCGCCTTCCTCGTCGCCCGAAGAGCGGCCGAACATCGGGCGCACGATGCCGATGCGGGCGCCCGTCAATCCGTCAGGTCTCAGCATGTCGCGGTACGTCTTCGGAATGTGCTTGCCGGCGCCCGCGGTGACCGCATCGTCCGAGTCAGACCCGACCGTGGCGTCCAGCAGAACGGCGAGGTCGGTGACCGAGCGTGCGAGGGGGCCCACAACGTCCTGCGTCGACGACAACGGCACGACTCCGGCACGGCTGGAAAGCCCGCGCGTGACACGCAACCCGATGAGATTCTGAAGTGCGGCCGGAATGCGAATCGACCCGGATGTGTCGGAGCCCATCGCTGCGGCAGCGAAACTGGCTGCGACGGCGACTGCGCTCCCGCCGCTCGAGCCTCCCGGCACCCGAGCTAAATCATAGGGGTTGCGCGTGGCGCCCGTCAGCGAGGAGATGTTGGTGATGCCGGCCGCCAACTCGTGCATCGTCGTCTTGCCGAGGATGACCGCGCCGGCGTGCCGAAGCCGCTTCACCTGGAATGCATCGGTGGAGGATTGCAGGGTGGCGAGGCCCAACGTGCCGGCGGCCGTCGGCATGCCGATCGTGTCGTAGTTGTCTTTGACGAGCACGGGAATGCCGTGCAATGGCCCTCGCGGTCCCTTGCGCGCACGCTCCCGATCCAGGGCATCCGCCTCTTCCAGCGCATGCGGATTGAGCATCACGATCGCGTTCAACTTCGGCCCGGTCTGATCATAGGCTTTGATGCGGGCAATGTAGGCCTCCACGAGGGCCCTGGATGTGACCTTCCCGGCAGACTGCGCCTCCTGCAGCTCCAGGATCGATTTCTCGAAGACCTCGAACGCAGTCGACCCGGCGCGAGACGACTGTGGCCCTTGAGCGCGTGCGACTCGTGGGGCCGCAGCGCCGGCCATCGCCCAGAGCACGAAGCACACCACGATGCGAAAATGAAAGTTGCTGCCGAGACCATGCCCGCTCAGCTTGCGGCGGGCGCCGGGGGGCCTTTCCAATTGCTGCGCCGAGCATTTCGTCTCGGCAGGAGGTATCTGTTTCATGGGATGATCCGAATTGAAAGAGGCGGTTGCGAGTAATGCGATGCGATTTCGGCAAATCGAGGTTTTCCACGCGGTATACATCAGCGGATCCATCACGGGAGCCTCGCGAGCCCTGCACGTCTCGCAACCCTCGGTGAGCAAGATCCTGCAGCACACCGAAGCTCAGCTCGGGTTTGCACTGTTTCGCCGTCTGAAAGGACGGCTCGTCCCGACCGAGGAGGCGCACCTGCTGTTCCGTGAGGTCGACGATGTGTACCAGCGCGTCGGCTCACTGAAGGTCACCGTGAAAAATCTCCGGACGGCGGGCGTGGGGCGATTGCGGCTCGCGGTGCTTCCTGCGCTCGGACTCGGCCTGACGCCGGCCGCGGTGGCCAGATACCGAGTGGCCTATCCGGGCGTGACGTTCGATGTTCAGACGCTCGATCATGAAGACATTCTGCGGTGCCTGTATGAGCGGGAAAGCGATGTGGCGGTCGGATTCGTGGACCCCAGGCACCCTCGACTCAAAGCCATCCAGATCGGTTCTGGCGAGCTGGTGCTCCTGCACCGCAAGGGTGCGTTCCCCAGCGGCACGGCGCGCGTAGACATACGCAAGCTTAACGGTCGAGACTCGATCGGCATCACGGGTAGCGGCCCTATGGGGTTATTGCTGGCCGCTGAGCTGGATCGATTGGACGTAGAGATGAATGAAGTCGTGTCCGTACGTACGTTCTACGTCGCCGCCGCGCTCGCGAGGCACGGCGTAGGTCTGGCAGTTGTGGATGAATTCACCGCACGCGCAACTTTGACGCCCGATCTTCACTACTGTCGCCTTTCGCCGCCGATCACATTTGGAGTCTACAGCATCTGGCTCGAGGAGCGGCCTCCCTCGAGAGCCTGTCAAAAGTTCATCGAAGTCCTGACCTCGCTGATCCCCGAGAACTCAGGCAGTTGAACATGTCCGCCCCGCAGCCATCCGGTGCGCGAGCTCGCATCGCCATTCAAGGACCGCATAACCTCAAGCTATTGCACCCCAATGGCTTTGAAATTTCCCAAACCGGCGTAGTGAGGCATGTTAGACGGCGCTGAATGACAGCGCGTTCCGGAGTGAACACGTGATTCCCGCCCCCTATTTGCTTTATCTTGGAAATGAGACGGACGAGCTGTCCGTCAAGACCTCGCGCGGCCTGGCTCACTGGCGTCCCGAGCTTTGCATAGGTCAGTATCGAGGCGATGCCTGCCGCGTCTCGCTGGGCCTGCCCGACATGGATTTTCGCGAGGCCGCGCAGCGCGGCGCGAAGACACTCATTTTGGGAGTGGCCAACGCAGGCGGAATGCTGGGCACCGAGTCAGTCCAGCATGTGATCGGCGCGCTGGATGCCGGACTCCACATCGCCTCGGGGCTGCATCAGCGCTTGCGCGATCAGCCGCTGATCGCGGCGGCCGCGGAGCGTCATGGACGTCGCCTGTTCGATGTCCGCGATCCGCCGCCGGGATTGCCGGTCGGCAAGGGAACCCGCAGACCCGGGCGCCGACTTCTCACGGTCGGCACGGACTGCTCCGTCGGAAAGATGTACACGACGCTTGCAATCGAGCGCGAGATGCGCAGCCGCGGAATGCTCGCCGACTTTCGCGCCACCGGACAGACCGGAATTTTCATTGCCGGCTCGGGAGTGCCCGTGGATGCGGTCGTCGGCGACTTCATCGCGGGCTCCGTGGAGTGGCTCTCGCCGGCTCGGCACGACGGCGGCTGGGATCTGATCGAAGGACAGGGGTCATTGTTTCACCCCTCCTATGCGGGTGTGTCTCTCGGCCTCCTGCATGGGGCGCAGCCCGATGCGATCGTGCTTTGCCATGAGCCCGGACGGGACTCCATGCGCGGCCTCTCGGGTCGCGAGCTTCCGGATCTGAAGACCTGTCTGCAGGCCAATCTTGCTGCGGCGAGACTCACCAACCCGGATGTCGAGGCGGTCGGCGTGGCGTTGAACACGTCCCGGTTGTCGGCGGCCGAAATGCACCGGGTGTGCGCAAGTGTCTCCGATACACTCGGCCTTCCTTGCCAGGACCCGGTCCGGATGGGAGTCAATCTGCTGGTCGACAAGCTCGCGGACGCCTTCCCGAAACCAAGCTCGCAGTATGAGCACTCGCCCGGCAATCAATGAGTATTCGATCACAGGGGTAGGCGTATGTCGGACAGGAGAAGATTCATGCGAAGTCGACCGGCGAACTCGTTGCGTGCCATCGTCCCTGTACTTTTGGGGGCAGCGAGTGTGCTGCCATGTGCGCTCACGGCAGCGGCGGCCGAACATGCCGATATCGTGATTCACGGAGGCACGGTTTACACCGGGGCGGAGACGCCCTCATTCGTTGGCGACGTGGTCGTAACGGGCGACAAGGTGGTCGACGTCGGCCCCAACGCCGGCGCACGCTACCAAGCCGGGCAGGTGGTGGAAGCTCGCGGCAAAATCGTCGCTCCGGGCTTCATCGACGCACACACTCACCCTGATACCTACGTCCGTTCCGCCGATCAAACGCAGCGACTCAATTCGCCGTGGCTGTTCCAGGGGGTATCGACGGTCGTCATCGGCGTAGACGGCGGCGGTACACCCGATATCGGGGCCGAAAGGGCCTGGTTTCAGAGTCACCCCGTCGGCACCAATCTGCTGCCCTATGTCGGCTTCGGGGCCGTTCGCGAAATCGTGTTGAAGCACGATGCCCGCGCGCCCACGCCTCCCGAGCTCGACAAAATGCGCGGCCTGGTCGCCAAGGGCATGTGCGAGGGTGCAGTCGGCTTTTCGACCGGACTGTTCTACGACCCACAGAGCTACGCCAAGACCGACGAGGTGATCGCTCTGGCGAAAGAGGCCGCCAAACGAGGAGGAATCTACGACACGCATCAGCGCGATGAGTCGTCCTACACGATCGGACTGCTGGCGTCGGTGAAGGAAGCGATCGACATCGGCCATGAGGCAGGCATGCCCGTGCACTTCGCTCATATCAAAGCGCTGGGCGTGGATGTCCAGGGGCAGGCGCCCCTGGTGATCGCAAAGATCGAAGCGGCGCGTGCCGCCGGTCAGGACGTGACCGCCGATGAGTACCCGTGGTCGGCGTCGGGTTCGAGCCTCAGCGCATCGCTATTACCCCGCTGGTCCACGGATGGTGGACGGGCCGCCCTGCTGAAGCGCCTCGACGATCCCGTCCAACTCGAGAAAATCCGTGGCGAAATGCGCGAAAATCTGCGCCGCCGCGGCGGTGCGGAGTCCTTGCTGCTGACCGCCGCCAACCGGGCGTGGACCGGCAAAACGCTCGGTCAGATGGCCGCGACTTGGAACCAAGAGCCGATCGATGCCGCACTACGCATCATTCGCAGCGACGAGCAGGGCGCTTCGGTGGCCTCGTTCAACATGATCGAGAGCGATATCCGGCTGTTCATGCGTCAGCCGTGGGTCGTGACGGGTTCCGATGGCTCTGACGGCCATCCGCGGCAGTACGCGACCTTCCCGATGAAATACGTGAAATATGTACGCGCCGACAAGGTCCTCAGCGTCGACGAGTTCATCCGCAGCTCGACCGGCCGCACTGCCGACCTGTTCAAGCTCGATCGCCGCGGATACCTCAAGGCCGGCTACTTTGCCGACATAGTGGTCTTCGATCCCGAGCGCTACGCCCCGAAGGCGGACTACGTGCACCCGCGGGAGTTGTCGGTGGGCGTAGAGGAACTGCTGGTCAACGGACGCTCGACCCTGCACGCCGGAAAGCTGACGGGCGAGGCGCCGGGACGGATGCTATTGCATACTCCGCCGGCGGGAACGTGCCCGTGACAAAAGGCGCAGTGTCTCGGGATCTGCGCGTCCGCAGCGAACGATGGCCGCTGAGTCGTCCGTTTCGGATCTCTCGTGGAGTCAAGACGGCGGCTGAAGTCGTCGTCGTCGAACTTCATGAGGGGGAAGCAGTCGGACGCGGCGAGGCGGTTCCGTATCCGCGTTACGGAGAAACCACAGCCTCCGCCATGGACCAAATTGAGTCATTGCGGCCGGCACTTCGCCGGGGATTATCGCGTTCCGAGCTGCTGGAAGTGCTGCCCGCCGGTGCGGCGAGAAATGCCGTGGATTGCGCGCTCTGGGATTTGGAGGCGCAAAATTCGGGCGCGCAGGCGGCGGGTTCGCTCGGGACCGCCGTCGTCGAGCCGCTCACGACGGCACTGACGATCAGCCTCGATACGCCTGAAGCCATGGCTGCCGCCGCGAAGGATGTCGTGGGATGGCCGCTCATCAAAGTGAAGGTCGATGCCGTGAATCCGGCCGCGCAGATCCTGTCCGTTCGCGCAGCGTGCCCCACGAGCACGCTCATCGTGGATCCGAACGAGAGCTGGAACGCAACCATGCTGCGCGAGCTCGAGCCGGTGCTCGTCGAAGCACGCATCGCGCTGCTCGAGCAGCCTCTTCCGGCCGGATCCGAGCACGAGCTGGATGGTTTGGGCTCGGCAGTTCCGATCTGCGCCGATGAGTCCTGCCACACCGCGGCGGATCTTGCGGGCCTCGCGGGTCGATTTCAGTTCATCAATATCAAGCTGGACAAAACGGGTGGTCTGACGGCGGCGTTCGACCTGCTCGATCGGGCGCGCCGACTCGGGTTTGACATCATGGTCGGTTGCATGATCTGCACCTCGCTGTCCATAGCGCCCGCACTGCACGTGGCGCGCCACGCGCGGTTCGTAGATCTCGACGGTCCGTTGTGGCTGTCCCGCGACCGTGTCGGCGGCGTCTCGGTGGAACGGCAGCGCTTGCGTGCTCCGCAGGCCGGCTTCTGGGGCGAGCGGCACGTTGCAAGTCTGTGGACGTGAAATCCTCGCTGCCGGATGAGCCCCACGCACTGGCACAAGTGCTCGAATCTGGCTCGCGCAAGCCCTCGATACTCGCAAGTTGGTTCGCCACGGCTCTGTGGAAGAAGATTCTGATCGCGATGGTGATCGGGATCGCGGCCGGCTGGTTTTGGCCAGGGGTGGGCGACTACGTCGGCTGGCTCGGCGAGATCTTCATTCGCCTGATCCGAATGGTCATCGTTCCGCTCGTGCTCGTGACGATCACGTCCGGCGTGGCTTCGCTGGGGAGCTTTCGCAAGCTCGGCTCGATCGGGGTGCGCGCCATTGCGATGTTCGTCGGACTCAGCGTCGTCGCCGCGTGCGTCGGGATTGCGTTGGCCGTTCTCTTTCAACCCGGGCGCGGCGCCAATATCGGCCACGCGGCCTCGATTACGGGACTCGCCGGCAGTCCCATTGGAGCGCAGCTGCTGGGCATCATCCCGACGAATCCGATCTCCGCGGCCGCCAACGGTGAGATGTTGGCCGTCATTTTCTTCTCGATCGTGGTGGGGGTCGGAATCGTGTGTGCGGGGGAGGCGGCGCGGCCGCTCAAGGACCTGCTCGCCGCCGCCACATCCGTGATGTTCAAGATCGTCACGGGCATTATGGAGTTCGCGCCATTTGGCGTGTTCGCGCTCATCGCCACGGCAGTTGGCAAGAACAGCTCCCTCACCTATCTCAACGTTTCGCTCCTGGCGGTGGCCGTCGTTTGCGGATCTCTCTTTCAGTCATTGGTGATCCACGGCGCGGTAATTCGCTTTCTCGCGCGCCTGCCGGTCTGGCGGTTCCTGACGGGTGCCACGGATGCTCTGCTCGTGGCCTTCTCGACTGGTTCGAGCTCTGCGACTCTTCCAGTCGCGATCGCCGTGTCCGAGCGCAACTTTGGGATATTCGAGTCCATCCGCTCGACGGTCCTGCCGCTAGGGTCCAGCATCGGACGCGACGGCACCGCGTTGTATGTAAGTCTGCTCGCCGTCTTCGCCGCGCAAGTGTTCGGCATACCGCTGCATGCGCAGGACTATGTCAGGATAGTCCTGACGGCGAGCCTGGTCGCGCTCGGCACCGCGCCGGTCCCGTCCGCCTCCCTCTTCATGCTGGCGGCGGTGCTATCGACCATCGCCATCGATGATGCTCGCACGGCCTTGATCGTCGGATTCATTCTGCCCTTCGACAGCATTTTCAACATGGTGCGCACCGTCCCGAACGCCACTTCGAACCTGTGCGTCGCGGTGACGGCGGCTCGTCTCGAGGGCGAGATGGATGTCGATCGGTTTCGGCGACCGCCGGAGCGGTGAGCGTCCGCGCCACGTGGCGAAGTGGATGCGCCATCGGGCGGCGAATCACGGTGCAATGAGCTTGGCGAAGCGATCGAGATCGACGTTCCCGCCGCTGACGAGGATTCCGACGCGCTCGCCCGGCCGATGAAACGCTGCGGACATCGCCGCCGCCGCCGCGAGGCAGCCTGTGGGCTCGACCACGATCTTCATGCGAGAGGCGAAAAACTGCATGGCCTGAATGAGCATGTCGTCTGACACCGTCACGATGTCCGCCACCAGGGCTTGAATCATCCGGAAGTTGAGTGCGCCAAGGCGATTTGTCAGTGCGCCATCCGCAATGGACTGCGGCACGGAGATCTCGATGAGGTGTCCGGCGCGCAGCGAGCGTTGCCCATCGTTTCCGGCCTCAGGCTCGACTCCGATCACGCGGCAGCGTGGACTGAGTGCTGCGGCCGCCGCCGCCGCGCCCGCCAATAAGCCGCCGCCGCCCAGCGGGACGAACAAGACATCCAGCTCCCCCACCTCCTCGAGGAACTCGCGGGTCGCCGTACCCTGCCCGGCAATGACATCGAAATGGTCGAAGGGGGGAATGAGGGTCAGCCCCCCCTCGGCCGAAAAACGCTGGGCGATCGCCTCCCGACTTTCTGTATACCGATCATAGAAATGCACCACGCCGCCGTAGCTGCGGGTCGCTTGGATCTTCATTGCCGGCGCGTCCTTGGGCATGACGATGGTGACGGGAACGCCCTGCAGCTGCCCGGCGAGAGCCATCGCCTGCGCGTGATTCCCCGACGAGAAGGTCACTACGCCCGCAGCGCGCTGATCCGCCGCCAGCGCGGCAATGGAATTGAAGGCGCCCCGAAACTTGAACGAGCCGGCGCGCTGCAAGTTCTCGCACTTGAAGTACAGCTTCGCGCCGGCCAGAGAATCGGCGATGCGCGACCGCAATACGGGCGTCTGGTGCGCGAGTCCCTGGACCCTCGTCGTTGCGGCCTCTATATCGGCGTACGTTGGCGGCAGTGCTGAAGGGGGCTCGGTGCGGACGGCGGGTGAGTCGGTGCTCGGCATAGTGTTTTCGTCACATCTGGAGGTGGGCTGCCACTCGCCGCAACGGGCGCGGCGGTCAGGCAGCAAGATACGCAGTCGATGCGGAGACGGCCAATGAAAATTTCAGGGTGGGCAATAGCCGCACGTTAAGGGTCGACGGATACGATCGAGGACGTTGTGCAGTCACGGCTCACGGTGCTATCGGTGTCCCGAATTCTGGCGGTCCGCCTGTCACAGGTAGATAGAGATTGCCGCCCAGAGGAATGCCGAAGATAGGAGCACCGCCGGTCACCGGGAGGATCAGTTGTGGCCCGAGGCTGGGCTGCTGAGTGGGGAACGGCGCGAGAGATTCCGACACAGACGATGTGGCAGCGGTTACCGACGAGCCGCTGTTCTGACCGTTAGTTGCGGTACCCAGCGTGGCGCAACCCGTCATCGAGGACAGCACCAACGCGAGAACAACCAGAGCCTTCATCGATTGATCTCCCCGAAAGCCTCTTCACGATGAAATCAATTGAACCACGCGTGACTCCCAATTGCGATGATCGAAAGGTCATGAATTGGTGAAGAAATCGGAAGATCCGACAGGGAAGTGAACCTTGTACGGCGGCGAAACAAGAGTATCGAGCGGCTTGCCTGTGCCTTGAAATCTGCAGGCGGCATGCTCACCAAGGCCGGCCAGCCAGCACCGCGTCTTCAGACTCACAATGGTGGGGATCAGGGCGGACCGCGTCCGCACTGATTGCGGCCAACTCGCGCCTGGCCTCATCGAGGTCGTGACGGAACCTTGGCTCCGCATTGAGCGCGGCGAACATCACCGTACCCGCGATCCAACCACCTTCGACGGCGCTGGCCGTGTGCGACCCGCACACCACCCGGCTCTCGCCATAGGCGCGGCCGCGGGAAAGCAATGCGGTTGCGCGCTCGGGGGCGAGTTCGGCGAGGATCAGTGCCTCGAGCCAGCCGTTGGCGGCATGGCCCGAAGGATAGTCGCCGTTGCCGATGAGATGGTCGCTCTTGGCCTCGCAGATCGGGGCCCGGGTGCCGACGAAGGGGCGGCGCGTGTGGTAGTGCGTCTTGACCGGGTCGACCAGCAAACCGGTACCCGCCCGGTCCAGGAGGCGGGTCACCGCCGGCGCTGCGGCCGGCGTCAACTGCAGGCCCAATGCGCAGGCATAGCGGTCGAGCGCCGTATTGGTGACGTCGTCGGTGGCGATTTGCCAGCGCGCCGTGCCGCGAAGCTTGCGTGTGACGGCGAAGATCGCCCGGTCCGCTCGCGCCGCGGGGCTGCCGGCTCGCGGTGGCGGCGGCAAGATAGTCACACCGTTCGGCACCCGCTCCGGCGGCAGGTAGGGCGCCTCGTCGGCGGCCTGGCCCACCACTGAGCTCAAGGATAGGGTGGCCGCGATCAGCAGAGTACCTAAAGTCATTCGGCCGGCCGCTACACCGATAGGCGCATCGGGCCAATGCCGGGATCCGTGCGCCCGGGCTTGCCCGTCTCGACCTTGCCTGCGAAGCGGCGCACGAATTCCGGCGCACCGGTGAGCGTGACGAGGAGGTCGTACCAGTGGTCGCTCGCGGCGAGCGGCCAGCGCTCGCGCGCTTCGG
>DASYFQ010000290.1:0-9837 GCA_036498345.1 Steroidobacteraceae bacterium | reverse complement strand
AGGAATCACATAGATGCAGTTCGGCTCGACATGGGGTTCGTCATGAACTTCGACCACCGGCATCGCAGTTGCGCGCGAGAGCAACGTGGCGAGCAGGCTCTCATGCTCGGCGGGCAAGTGCTGCACGATAACGAACGCCATTCCGGTATTGGGCGGCAGGCATTCGAGCAGTTCGGTATAAGCCTGGAGGCCCCCCGCGGAGGCGCCGATGCCAACGACAACCAACGGTAGATTAGGCGACGCGGCCACGCTTTTTAATGCCGTCGGATTCGACCGCGTCGGGGGCTGTCGGGATAACATAGATAACAAGAGGTCGCATGGATGATCTTTCCCGGGGACCTATGACCATACAAGGTGATTCGTGCAGCGTCTGTAGGAGGAAGGCATTCCGCATCCTCGTTTGCCGTCTCCCACGAGCGAGCATGTTTTGCTGCGATGCAGCAAACAGCTTACGCTAGGAATCCCTGGAGCTTTCGTATTCTATCGCCAGTCGGTTGCACTGATCAGACTGATATCGTCGTAGCGATCGTGCGTTCCTGCACAGGAGCTGCCGCCCGATTGCGGCCGCCCCGTTCCTTAAATCCGCGTGCGAATCAGATCCGCGTGCCCCTGCCGTTCATGAGAAACGCCACGACCGCCCCAATCAAAAATATCACAAACAATATCTTTGCAATTCCGGCGGCTGACGCGGCAATGCCGCCAAATCCAAACAAAGCGGCTATGAGTGCGATGACGAGAAATACAACAGCGTAGTGAAGCATGGCGCTACCTTTCAATATGGGTGTTCGATTCATCCAGCGGCGCGAAAAGCCCCCGCGGTAGATACGCTACGAAAAGGCAACCCTGGGAACCAGAGGTGTGCGGCGCTGTGCATCGTGGGATCGCACCTACGAGTGCTGCCGACGCTCGCGCCGAAAAGGCCGCACCGCTCGTTGCGCTATGTACAAACGCCAAGCGTCCGCATCGCTCCCCAGTCTCACTTGCGGCGGTCGTGGATCACATTTCGGCGCGATATTCCGCCACGAAACGCACAGTTTTTCCGAGGTCCTACATGGTCCTGCGCTAATGCAATGCAATATGGTGCGCTTCTGGTGACCGGTTTACGTTTCATGCACCTATTGGGCACGCCATTGCTGGCCTTGAGAAGTCGCCTAGGCGCGATGCACCGATCCGTTGCCGGTGTCTTTCCGCTGGGAATCGCGGCTCGGATGACGATCGCCCTCGGTTCTGTCGCCATTCTCGCGATCGCGGCGAACATCGTGGGCGAGACAACCGTCCTCTTCGTCCGTACCCACACCACTCATGAAGCTCTCGAGGTCGCTCCCCCTCTCAATCGGATTGCTCCTCGCCCAGCAAGGACTCCTGCGCCGGTTGTTGATGCCCGCCGAAGTGCCCTCGCCCTCGCCATCGACCGCTTCGAACACGCGAGCGCAATGCGCGCGGAGCGCGAATCCGCCGTCAATAACGGCGAATACATCGAAGCTCGGGCTTCTCTTTTGACATTTGACGCCACCCAAGTCAACGGGATGTCCCCCGACAAAGCCGGCGCGGCGAGGATTGCACGAGGCGTCCAATCTTTCGTGGGACACGGTCAATTCCTGGTGGCCTTGTCCGACGAACGTCGTCAAGCTCGTGCCGGCTATCTGCGCAGTCTCGATGCGCTGGACACCGCGATGCGAAGGGCTCTGGACGGCGCGTGGACATTTCTGGGCCGGGTCGTTGCGCAGCGATCCCTCCTGCAGCTGCGCACGGAATTGGACGCTATCCGGCAAAACTCGGAAGTTCTGCGCTTGGAGGATCTCCCCAATTCATCCGGCGTCGATCGATTGACGGCCAGCGAAGCCGCTTTTCAGGAGACGCTCACCGCGCATCAAGCCGGTCTCGTCAAATCCCAGGGTGCGCGCTGGGTGCAGGACATACAGGACAACTTGACATCGCTGGTGGCACTGCGCAATCAACAAGTCCGGCTCGGGGCGCAAATAGACGAGTCCAACCGTAGCTTGGCGAAGGAACGAGCGGCACTCTCGGCCGCGGCAAGCGCCGCGTTCGCCGCCGCAGACTTGGTCAAGCCGAAGAACGCGGCGCCGGCGATCCCTTTGTCGCCAAACACCCGAGGAGCCGAGTCGCCGGTTCCTTCGGACACGCCCGTTACGGACTCCGTCGTCACGACAGAGACCGGCACCGGCCGCGACGCGCGCCCAACGATGGCCATCGTTACGATTTTGACTTTGTTGGTTACGACCTTCGTATGCATATTGACGGTACGCAGCGTGGTAGTGCCCGTGCGCCGCTTCCTGGAGGCCACGACAAAACTGGCCCGCGGCAATCATGACGTGCATGTGAGGCCGGGTGGCATCAGAGAACTCGATACCTTGGCGAACGCCTTCAATGAAATGGCACAACAACTTGCCGAGGAACGCATACGCAACCGTCATCAAAACGAAAATCTGGAAGCCAAAGTGGTCGAGAGAACGCGCCAACTGCAACGATTGGCGGAAGAAGATCCCCTCACATCGCTGCCCAACCGGCGACGTCTTCAGGCACTCTTGTCCGACGCGCTCGACAACGCGGCGCAAAGCAATCGCTGCGTCGGGGTGTATTTCGTGGACATCGATAATTTCAAGAATTTCAACGATACCCTAGGACACGCATTTGGTGACCGGGTGCTCATGAGCGTAGCCAACCGGCTCGAAGAGCTGGTGGACGGGCGGGGATTCGTCGCGCGACTGGGCGGCGATGAATTTACCGTCGTGCACGCCGACGCGCCGTCCGCGGAGGCGATCAAGGATTTCGGCCTGAGCATCGTCAATGCCTTCCACCCGCTGCTCTTGGTTGACGACTGTGAATTCAGCGTCAGCGTGAGCGTCGGTGCGAGCATCTTTCCGGAACATGATACCGCAGCGGAACGCCTGCTGCGTGCCGCCGATTCCGCCTTGTTCGGCGCCAAGGAGTCGGGCCGCAGTCGGCTCGTGGTATTCACCTCCGAACTGATCGAAACCGCGGCGGTGCGCTTTGCCACCGAGCAGGGCCTGCGGCGTGCGATTGACCGCCAGGAATTGCTGCTCGTGTATCAACCGGAAGTGAACTTGAAGACTTTCGAGATTGGGCTCGTGGAAGCTCTGCTGCGCTGGCAGCGCCCGGACGGACATCTGGCCCATCCAGGCGAATTCTTACCGATTGCCGAGCAATCGAGCCTGGCATCAGAAATCAATGAATGGGTCTTGCGTGCGGGCGTGTCGGATGCATCTCGATGGCATCACGGCGGATGGCCGGAGGTGAGGGTGGCCATCAACGTCTCGCCGCGCCAGCTCCTGGATCGGCGCTTCACCGAACGCCTGTTGCTGCTGTTGGCCGAATATCGCCTGCCTGCCCGGTGCATCGAACTCGAATTGACGGAAACGGTATTGCAAACGGGTCAATTGACGATCGACACCCTACGCGTACTGCGATCCCACGGTATCGGGATTGCACTGGATGATTTCGGCACCGGATATTCCTCCATCACCTCACTCCAGGACTTGCCGCTGTCGCGCGTCAAATTGGATCGTAGCCTGATCGCCACCATAGATACCAGCGAGCGAGCGTCCGTCATCACTCGCGCGATCATAGAACTGTGTCACGGGTTGGGGCTCGAAGTCACGGCAGAGGGAATCGAACGGCCCGAGCAATTGGCGTGGCTCTCCAATCAATCTCCGATGTTTTTACAAGGATACCTCCTTTCCCGTGCCCTTCCATTCGCTGAGCTGTTGGAGCTCCGGGCCATCATGCAGCAAAGAATGCAGGACCTGGTCCTGTCACAGTCGCCGAAGTCCTCGCCGGTCCCTTACGAGGTCAGTCTCTTTCGCGGCCGTTCAGGCACATTCCGCTGAGCCCGCATATCGCGAATGGCGCCCTGGCGCCTCAAACAGCGATTTTTTCACTCGGCGGCCGCATAGCGCCGTTTGACGCTGGCTGACAAGCCCTCCCGCGATCCTACGGGGTCCTCGCTGGATTCCAATGACTCGACCTCATCCGCCAAGTCTCCATCCTTGATCGAGTCTCGGAACCAGCGCGTGTAGTCCCCGCGCCGCAGATGAAACAGCCACGTTTCATCGTCGACTCCTTGCGCCAGCTGTAGGAACGTGGCGAGATTGTGAGCGCGAAGATTGAGCGAATTGGCGGGCCCGTTGAAATAGAAACTCTTGTCCTCGCCGAGGCGACCTTCCGCATACTTGCGCGTATGCCGCACATGCTCCTGGCGCGGCCTCTCGATCGCCACCAATCGAGGCGCCTCCACTGAATCGCGCTCCCAGACGACCACTTGCATGTCGTTCGGTATCTGTCCCAACGGCGGGGCGACCTCCCCTACGGTCTCGCAGAATTCGACCACTAGGTGCTGCGCATTCTCGCCTATTCCGATGACCGTGCGAACCGCGGCAAGCGCCGCCGCGGACAGACCGCTTGGGCGTGTGGTGACGATGATCGATGACGAGACGTCCGGCGCGCAATAATGAGACTCGACGGTATTCGGGATCAAGTGGTGGGCTTCGTCCAATATGATCCAATGCGGACGACCCGTGGATACTCGCAGCGTCGACAGTTGACTCAAAAACTCTTCAAAGTAGGCCGGCCGATCGGAGGGGTCCGTGCCCAATAAGTTGAGGGACACATTGGTACTCGGCGAATGGAGCAGACCCACCACTTCCTCCGGCGAGGGAGTTCTTCGCGAATCTCCTATATGAGCGAGGTAACCGAGCGTCTCGTAGTCTCCTTCGGGATCGACGACACAGGCTTGATAGCCTCGGTCGGTGATTCTCTCGAGTAATAGTGTCGCGAGCTTGGATTTTCCGGCCCCTGACGATCCGGCCACGAGAATGGCACCCGAATTGGATGGCAGATTCACCGGCGCGCCGCCGGGAACCGCATCGCCTATCGGAAGGTCGTGACGACGAATGCCTGAAAATGCTTTCTCCGGATCGGTTCGCCAAAGATCGATGAATTCACGCACCCCTGCGCCGCGAGCTGCGCTCGTAACCATGTCCACGTTTGCCTTGACGGTATCGAGGGCATTCGCCACCGCCACCGAACAACCGCATACCGCGAGAAACGCCAGGTCATTCTCGGCATCACCCACGCCCGCGACATTCACAGGGGAGAGATGCAGGCGGTCGAGCGCGGCCGCCAAACCGCTGGCTTTGTTGACCCCCGGTGGGAGGCACATTACCGCGCCCTTGTTGAACGTGACTTGCCAATCGAGCCCGAGATCGCGAACCGCGTCGATGACGGCTTTTTCATTGGGAGTCCAAGTCGCGACGATGCCGCGGCCGACCGACAGCGGCGAGACTCCTCTGGCGCGCAACCTTTCGACAAAATTGGCCGGCGGCGCCGAAGAGATCAAGCTCTCCTCGCCCGTCGCGGGGATGGAAATCACTGCGCCATTTTCCGCAACGACGATGTCGAAAAGATCCAACTCGCCGAAGATTTGCCGAAGACTGGGTAACTCGCGGCCGGTCACTAATATTAGCCGCTTTCCGAATGCTTTGAGACGCCGAAGCGCATCGAGCGTAGTGCCGGCCACCCTGCCATCCTCGGCGAGCGTACCATCATAATCAGACGCGAGCGCTACAAACAACATGATGAATGCTCATTATGCTCGGCATCACCGCCATTGAATGTAGGCGGATTCGCCGAACCGCGGTCATCCAAACCGTCACAAGCCACCGATGCCGGGCGGCACTGGTTCACAGTTTGTCCAATTGATGCTGCCCGCGCGAATGCTGTCGGTAATCTACGACGTTGTTTGTCTTGAATGGCTCCGCGCTAGCTTGCAAGATGCAGACGCGGAAAGCGACAGGCGAAATCACGCTGTCGCGGACATGAACGATAACTTTTGCGGCGCCGTTCTCGCCGCCGATACACTTAAAGGATTGCACATGCGTCAATGGTTCATGGTGTCAATGGCCGCAGTCACGCTCGCCGGCGCCAACGCCGCCCGCGCGGGGGATCTGGGCATCAATATTATTTTATCGGGCCAAGTGGCACCCGGTGTCTACGGTCAAGTTCAGCTCGGGAACACCGCTCCGCCACCGGTGGTCTACGCGCAGCCGATGTTGATCGAGCCGCAGGCAGCTCCGCCACCGCCCGTCTATTTACACGTGCCGCCCGGCCATGCGCGGAATTGGCGCAAGTATTGCCGCGAGTATAATGCCTGCAATCGGCCGGTGTACTTCGTACGATCCGCGGAATACGAGCCTGACTATGACCGTCGCAGGCACGATCGGGAGGACGATCATGGCCATGGGCACGACCGCGATCGACAGGACGAACATGCTCGCGAACGCGATCGACAGGGCGATCGTGGTCACGACCACGATCACGAGCAAGAGCGCGATCGGCACGACGATCGGTAGAATATCGCCGTGCGCACTCGGCGCGCACATACATCGAGGAACGGTAACATATGAATAGGTCTTTGATAACCGGCGTCATCATCGGTGTCGCCGTTGCTGCGGGCGCCGGCGCGGTAGCCAGCTTCAAATTGCGCCAGCCCGACTACGCGAAGGTACTCGAAGTGACGCCGCTGACGAAAACCATCAGTACGCCACGTCAATCTTGCCACGATGAAACCGTGACCCACCAGGTTAAACCGCGGGATTCGAACCAGCTGATCGGAACAGTTGCCGGCGCCGTCCTCGGCGGCGTCATTGGCCATCAAATCGGCGGCGGCAGCGGGCGCGACATCGCCACGGTCGCCGGCGCGGCCGCGGGCGGATACGGCGGCAATCGAATTGAAAAGCACGTGCAGGACAAAAACACCTACACCACGACGGAGCCGCGGTGCGAGACCGTGTACGACAAATCCGAGAAACAGGTCGGCTATTCGGTACGGTACCGCCTCGGCGATCAAGAGCGAACCATCAAAATGAACCACGATCCGGGTGATCGCATTCCGCTCCGCGACGGCCAATTGGTGCTGGACGATTCGCCCGCGCCTCGAGGCAAGAAAACCTAAGGCCAGCGCTCAGGCAAGCCGGGGGGAAGGCCTTTCGTCATGGTACGCGTCGTAATCCTGATGCAGGAAAACAAGACTCCTGACTTCTACTTTCCCACTCTGGCGTCCTGGGGCGCCAATATCCAGAACCGCGGAAATTTGCTCGCGTCAGCCCCTGTGCCCGATCCCCGACACGATCGGGATGCTTGGGTCCATTATAAGATCGGCGACTACGCGCCGACCACACTGCAGATCGACAACGACGCGGTCTTGCCGTACTACAGTTGGCTTGCCAAGCAGTTCAGCTATTGCGACTATCATTTCGGACTGGGCACCAATTCCACCCCAGGACACATGCTCGCCGTCGGTGGCCAGACACCGACGCTGCGTAACCCGCCGAGCGGGACGTCTCCGGTGTGGGACTTGCCTACTATTTTCAAACACGTGGAGGCCAGCGGACACACGTGGGGCGCATTCACGGGAACCGACCTTTATCCCCTGAAGTTCTACCAAGAACTGGCTGACCCGACCAGCCGCAAGAATATTCACACGTCCACTCAGCCCTCCGATGACGCCTTCACCGCGATGGCCGCCGCCGCGACGCTGCCTGATTTCTGCTTCGTATGGAGTCCCGCAGGCTATGACGAACATGCGCCGGATCAGAGCAAGAATCCTCGATACGTGACTGACGGACAAAACTTGTCGTGGCAACGGGTCGATGCCGTCGTCAAGGCAGGCGGCTGGGCCGACACCGTCTTTATACTGACTTGGGACGATTGGGGCGGGTACGCTGACCATGTGTCGACGCCGAACGCGGAAACGGTAATCGACGCGCTGCATCCGGGCGGCTTTCAGCTCCTTGGTGGTTCGCGGATTCCGATGCTGATGTTCGGAGGGAAGGTCAAACAGGGAATCGACACCAACTGGCACTCCCATGCGGTGATTCCCAAGACTGTGATCGATTTGTTCGGCCTCGCCCCTTTCGGCATTCCCCGGGTCGATACGTCCGCCTCTCTGGCCGGACGCATCGATCCGACGTTGGCTCGCCCGGTTCCCCCTCCTCTTGGCAGCACCATCGTGCAACCGCCCGCGCCCAGCCCAACACCTCCCTTGCGAGCGCCCGCACCGTGGGCCGGCCCGAATGCTCAGCCATTGCCGGCCTTGGTGGCCAACGGCAATGCGACGATTCCCGCGCCTGATGACGCGGTGGTGAGCACAAAACCACCGAAATTGCCGGCCGGGCTCTAGCTCATTGCCGGGCTCTAACCTCATCGCCGGGCCCTAGCTCATCGCCGGGCTCTAGCTCATTGACGCCGTCACTATTCCTTGAACGCGTCTTTGAGCTGCTCCGCCGCGAAGGCCTGCGCGTTCTTCGCTGCCGGCAGAACCGCCGCGGCACCGAAGAATTCATGGGTCACGCCCTCGTACTCCTTACGCGTGACCTTGACGTTGGCCTGCTTCAACGCCTCCTCCAACATGGCCCCGTCGCTTCTCAGCGGGTCGATCTGCGCGCTGATGATGGTGACCGGTGGCAGGAGTGAGAGTTTCGCATGAATGAGATCCAACCTCGGATCCGTCTTGTCGGCAGGCGATCTCAATGTCTTATCGAAGAACCAACCGAGCATTGCTTTGTTCAAGGGCTTCGCATTGGCACTGTCAACGTAGGATTCCGTCGTCGCGCCGGTTTGCGTCACTGGATAAATGGCAATGACCGCCTTGGGTCTGGTGAGGCCGGCCCCAACCGCCGATATAGCAGTGGAAATCGCCAGATTGCCGCCTGCACTTTCGCCGGCCAGCGCCAATCGCCGGGGATCACCGCGCCAGCGGCCCACGTTCGTGGTTACCCACCGGTAGGTCGCGAGCGCATCGTCCCACGCCACGGGAAATTTGTTCTCCGGCGCCAAGCGGTAGTCGACGGAAATAACCACAGCTTCCGCCCCTTTCGCCAGAGCTCGTGCGCCCGCGTCATACGCTTGTGTACTCCCGATCACCCATCCACCCCCGTGGAAGTACACCACAGCTGGAAAAGGTCCCGGACCGGGCGGCGTGTATAGCGTCGCCGTCAATTGCGTCCCGTCCTGAGCAGGAATCGTGGCCTCGGTGGTCGTGATCCCCGCTGCCAATTTGGCCGGATCGGTATCCTCACCGCGCTTTTTCAACAAGGCATTGACCGCGTCCGCCATCGTGGGCTGCAGACGGGCCTCCGTGGGCGACAGCGACTCGATCGGCTTTCCTCCTAGCGCCGCAAGGGCCAAGAGAAGCTCCTTCATCTCTGCGTCAGCCTTATACTTTGTGCCGGTGATCGGATCGATCGTATATTTCTCTTTCGCGACCGCGGTCGGCGCAACGACCGCCAGAGCGGAAAGCACCAAAGATGCCGCGCTGAGGAGCATGGTAATTCGACGAAGCGCGAGGGCGCATGAGTAGCGCTTGAACATGACTTGACCCCTTTGTTGTGTAGACAAAGCGTGCGCATATTCTCGCTGCGTCGATACCGTTGGGGTTCGGATAAAAACGTAGGAACACCCCTACGCGGCGTCAGTTAACCCCCCTCAGTGGCATTGCCACATCGCAGCAAGCTAGACTGCCGCGTTTCGTACAGGTTACGTGCCACTAATACCGGGAGTGTCGATGCTGACGGTAACTGAAGCGCTCAAGCGGCGGATTTCCACGCGCGAATTCCTGCCGCAGCCGCTGGCGGAACGGCTCGTGCGCGAAATCCTGGACGTCGCGCGCTGGGCGCCGTCGGGTGGCAATCTCCAGCCTTGGAAAGTCATCGCTGTGGCAGGTACCGAGCGCGCGGCCATCAGCAAGCTCGCACAACGTATCCACGCTCTGGAAGGCCCCGACGAGAGTACCGAGCGTCC
>DASYFQ010000289.1:0-5423 GCA_036498345.1 Steroidobacteraceae bacterium | reverse complement strand
GTGATCGTCAGCGTCGCCGAATGCATGGCCAAGTCTCTGCCCGCCGGGGCCCTGTCGGCGCGCATTTCCGGCGATCGGCTCGCCGCCCTCGTCCCGAATTCCAACATGGACACCGCTGCCGTCGTCGCCGAAAAGATTCGTGCGTCCGCCGCCGCCATCGTGCCGCGCGCCGGGCAGGGTTCGTTCGAAGTTTCGGTCTGTCTCGGCGTCGCACCGATCGGGCGCTCCGACAACCCGCTTGCGCATGCCTTGGCCACCGCGGAGATCGCGTGTAAGGCCGCCAAGGATCGCGGCCGCAATCGGGTGGAAATGTTCCAGGATTCCGATCAGAGCATCATCAGGCGCCACACCGACATCTTGGTCATCGGCAAGCTTCGCGATGCGCTGGGCAATGACAGTTTCCGCCTAGATGCGCAGCCCATCCTGCCGTTGCGCTGCAACTATGGCCGTCCGCGCTTCGAGTTGCTGATCCGAATGTTGGGCGATCGCGGCGAAATCATTCCGCCCGGCAAATTTCTTTCGGCGGCCGAGCGTTATCAGCTCATGCCCACGGTGGACCGCTGGGTTGTGCGCCGCGCGTGCGAGCTGCTCGGGCAACACAGCGCGTCGGTCGGCGAGGATATTGCGCGCTTCGCGATCAACCTTTCCGGCCAATCGCTTCAGGACGAGTCGTTTCTCGCGTTCGTCACCGATCAGATCAAAGCCAGCAAGCTGCCGCCCGGAGTCCTGTGCTTCGAATTGACCGAAACCGCGACCATCGGCAATCTCTCGAAGGCGCAGAATTTCATGCGCAGTCTGCAGGATCTCGGTTGCCAGTTCGCACTCGACGATTTCGGCACCGGAGTCAGCTCGCTGGCGTACCTCAAGGACCTATCGGTCAACTATCTCAAGATCGACGGCAGTTTCGTCCGCGATGCGATCACCAATTCACGTTCGGAATCGATGATCAAGGCCATCGCACAGCTCGCGAAAGTCATGTGCATGGAGACCATTGCGGAGTATGTCGAGACCGACATGTTGCGCGCGCGCATGGCGGATCTGGGCGTCGACTACGGCCAGGGATTTGCGATGGGCAGGGCGCAGCCTCTGGAGGACCTGCTGCGGGAATTGGCGATTTACGAAGCCACCGTCAGTGATTGGGCCGGTGCCGAGGAATCCGTCGCAGAAGAGAGAACCCTGTGAGCGCGCAGTAAGTCAGAACAGTCCTACAGCGACTCGCAGAAAAATGCCCACAGCGGGCAGATCCGCAGCGTGACTTAATGCGGTCTCAATTCAACCGGAGCCCCTCATGCTGATACTCACTCGACGCACCGGTGAAAGCCTGCGTATCGGCGACGATGTCGAAGTGACGGTGATGGCGGTGAACGGCTCGCAGGTTCGTATCGGCATCAAGGCGCCCCGCAATATCGCTGTCGATCGCGAGGAAATCGCCGAGCGCAAGCAGCGCGAGCGAGACCCGGCGCCGTAAATTGCCCGCGATAATAGATTGGCCGCGGTGACAAATTGCCCGCGGTGAATTGCCCGCGATGAATCAATTGCCGCGCGGTGAATCAATTGCCCCGCGGTGAATCAATTGCCCCGCGGTGAATCAACTGCCCCGCGGTGAATCAACTGCCCCGCGGTGAATTGGTAGCCCCCGCTCCCTTAACTCATCACCGAAGAATTCGCAACATCCCTCGGCGGAATTCCGCGTTCGAAATCCGCGCCGTCATCTGCCTCTTGTAATTAATACCTGCTTCGGGCACACAATAGGGGGTACCAGGATCGTTTAAAAAGACCAACCAAGGACAAATGCCGCCGTGGGCAGCCGCTGGCGCGCGCGCCATTCATGACAACTTCAACGTATGCGCCCGAGCTACTCGTGCAAAATTGGTTCAATACGGATCGACCGCTGTTGCTGTCCGGTCTGCGCGGGCGGGTGGTCGTGCTTGCGGCATTCCAGGTGCTTTGTCCGAAGTCAGTCGGGGGCGGAATTCCCCAGGCGCAGAGAATTTACGAGACCTTCGAACCGACCGATGTGGCGGTGATCGGCTTGCACGCCACGTTCGAACATCACGACGCGTTCAACTCGGCGGTGCTCAAGGCCTTCATCCACGAATATCGCCTGAAGTTTCCAATCGCGCTCGATCAGCCGAATCCTGCGAGTCCGATCCCGCACACCATGGAGCGCTACAAAATGCGCGGCACGCCGAGCCTCGTGTTGATCGATCGCCAGGGACTCGTGCGCAAGCATGCGTTCGGCGCGGTCGATGATCTGCGCATTGGGGCCGAGATCGGCGCGCTCACGCAGGAGTCGGACACAGCGGCGTTGTCCCGCAGCTCGGCTGCCTGAGCGCAAGACCGTCGTCAATCGGCCAGAGTGAAGCGGATTCGAATGCGAGCGCGCTGCGCCACGCTCTTGGCATCGCGTTGCATGGGCTGGTAGCGCCATTGCGATAGGGCGCTGATCGCGGCGTCCTCGAACACGCCGGGAGCGCTGGCCGCATGCACTGCAATGTCCTTCACCGCGCCGCTTTCGGCGACGGTGAAATCCAATTCGACCCAACCTTGAATCTTGTTCCAGTTCGCCCTGATCGGATAGATCGGCCGTACGGACTTGACCAGGGTGAGGGCGCCGGCAGGGACGACGTTTGCGAGGAATTGCTGCCTGGCGGCAGCCGCTTCCAAGTCGTGTTGTGCCGACGCGGATTCGGGCGAGGCATACCGGGCACTGTCGTCGGCCGGTTCGATGACCGGGGTATCGGCATCCGCTTCCGGCCGCGCCGCCGCGGGGAGGTCCGGTACCGTGTCCTTCACCGCATCGTTGGTATGCGTATCATCGATGCTTTCCGCGGCGAGCGTCGGCTGGAGAGCCGCTTTGTCCTCCGCGGGCTTGCGCGCATTTCGCGCGCGCGCTGCGGCCTGCACCGATTTTGCGCGCTCGCGAGATTTGGCAAGCTGTGCCGTCAGGAACGCAATGCGGCCGCCTTCGACGCCGGATTGACGCGCCGTTTCGATCGCGGCCTCCGCTTCATCGAGGCGCTCCTCGAGCAGGGCGTTTTCGGCCCTGGCCAGCAAACGCTCGCGGACTTCCGCGACTCCGGCCCGGGCGATCGGGTCAGCGGGATTGCGCACCAACGCCTGGCGGTACAGCGCGAGCGCATTGTCGTCGGCGGGCTGCGTCAGGCGATTGGCCGCGAGCGCCGCAGCGGCATCGGAAAGCTGCGAGGATTCGGCGGACGGACCCGCGGCGCCCCCGGCGCGGGGCGCGCCGACATCCCCGCTCCGGTGCATCACCCAAACAGCGACGCCGATTACGGCCAATACGCTCACCGTGCCGCCGATCAGCGCGCCGCGACTCGAACGCGGCTGGCTTTTGACCGGCGGGATCGCGGCGGGACGCCGGCGCTGCTCGTCATATTTTTTGACCGCCGCGTCGGCAAACGACTTGGCACGCCCCGGCGACATGGGCTTGTGGATGAATCGATAGACGGTGCCTGCGCTGATCAGCGCGGCCAGTGAATTCTCCGCATCCCGATTGCCGGCGACCACGACCACGAGATCGGGAAATTGCCGTTTGATCTGTGCGACGAAGACGGCCGAGGCCTCGTTCAACGCTTGCACGTCGAGCACCAAAATGCCCACCTGTCCGGCCACCAAGAGATCGCTGACCTTGTCGGCGGAGAGAACATGCCACAGCCGTCGCGCGCTCCCGACCGCCTCACGCAAGGTTTGCAGGAACAGCTCATCGCCGGTCAGCACCACGAGTTCGACGATCTCGCTCGCCAGGCTGAACCGCAGCGCATCCAGTGTGCCGCCCTCTTCGTCAGAAGCTAGCACGGTTGTTTCCTCTCATTGAGACCACCGCACTGCAACAACCATTACGCCGGGAACGTAAGGCTAGTGTCATTCTGCGGGCGACGCTATACGATACGGCGTCTCAGGCGGCAGACAATATCTGCTGCACTGCGTCAACTTAATTCTGTGACTGGACACTCACTTGAGCCGCACGCGCTCATGGCGGGGAGAGCATTGAGCGGTTCAATCGCGATTACGTCGAAATTGCCAGCTGACCAGCGCGCCGCGCTGGAGCAGTTGTTGTTCTTCAACGTCAACCAACATCGTGTGCGCGTCGGGATCCTGCAATCCATAGAAACCTATGGAGTGCCGGAAATCTATGAGCAAGACGGCGGCCTGCGGGTACGTGTGGGCGATATCGCCGGCGTGCAAACCCTGTTCGCGATTTCCGAGATGGGCAGACCGCTGGGCGTCGCCGTTTTCGTCCGCTCGGCGCATGAACGTTTCGCCGTGCTGCATCTCGGCGTGGAGCCGCGCTTGAGCGCAACTCCGGTGGTGAATACCCGAGTGCTGCTCAAACTGATGCACGAGATCCGCAGTGCGGCCCGGCGGACACGCGGAGTGGACCGCATCGAATTTGTTTACAAGGACTGTCACGCCGTGCGCCTGCACGGCTGAGCGTCGAAGCGCCTGATGGCGAGCGAACCCAATCGTCGGCGCCTCGGAGCGCAGCGTCATGCCGACGGCAAGCTGCGCTGCGCGTGGTGCCCGGCGGACCCCCTGTACCTCGCCTATCACGATACCGAGTGGGGAGTGCCGCTGCATGCTGACCAAAAGCTCTTCGAGATGCTGTGTCTGGAAGGTGCTCAAGCGGGCTTGAGCTGGCTCACCATCCTGCGTAAGCGCGAGACTTACCGCAAAGCCTTCGACGGCTTCGATGCGGAGAAAATGGTTCGCTACGATGCCGCTCGACGCAGACGCCTGCTGCAGGATCCCGGCATCGTCAGAAATCGTCTCAAGGTGGATGCGTTCATTTCCAACGCCGAGGCCTACCTCGAGGTCCGTGCTTCCCTGGGCTCTTTCGACGACTACTTATGGCAGTTCACGGGCGGCGAGGTATTGCGCCGGCGGCCGCTGTACTTGGGCGGCGTCGCCCAAACGACCGCGCACAGCGATGCGATGAGCAAGGATCTCAAACGACGGGGTTTCCGTTTCGTCGGTTCGACCATTTGCCATGCGTTCATGCAGGCCGTGGGAATGGTCGACGAACATCAACGTTACTGCTGGCGGGCGCGCCGGGCACGCCCGTGAGTCAGGTTTTGTCGACCGTCTGTGCCGTCTGTCCGAAGAGAATTTTTCGCGATTCCTCGTTGACGGTCGGATTGGTGCTGATCGCCGCGCCGCGCTCATAGGCACGCAGCGTGGCGGGCCGGCTTTTGATGGCCTCGAACCAGCGCTTCAGGTGCGGAAATTCGTCGAGATTCTGGCCCTGCGCCTCGTGCGGCACGATCCAGGGATAGGCCGCCATGTCCGCAATGGAGTAGGCGCCGGCGATGAATTCGCGGTCGGCGAGCCGCTTGTTCAGCACCCCGTAGAGGCGATTGGTTTCTTTGACATAGCGTTCGACGGCATACGGAATCGTCTCG
>DASYFQ010000288.1:0-3560 GCA_036498345.1 Steroidobacteraceae bacterium | reverse complement strand
CGAATTGATATACCTTGTTGTTGCTGCCGATGCGCGTCGGGCCGTTGATCACCACATGCGGTCCGATCCAAGTTCCGGCACCGATAGTGACATCGGCGCCGATCACAGTGAAGGGTCCAATCTGAACGTCCGACGCGATGTCTGCTTGCGGGGAGACCACCGCACGCGAATCGATCATCCGGCGCCTCCTTTGGGCGGCGGCGCCTTTGTCTCCGGAGCGACCATGATTTCCGCCGAGGCAACTTCCTTGCCGTCGACCTCCGCCAAGCAATCGAATTTCCAGATGCCCTTGAAGGAGCGCTTCAAGGCAACGCGCAGCATCAGCTGGTCGCCCGGTTCGACGGGCTTGCGGAAGCGCGCATTGTCGATGGCGACGAAATAGAAACGCGTATTGATGTCAGGCACGACCTTGGCAGTTTTGAACGCCAGAATGCCGGCGGACTGTGCGAGCGCCTCGATGATGAGCACACCCGGCATGAGCGGGCGGTGGGGGAAATGTCCCTGAAAGAACGGCTCGTTGACCGTTACGTTTTTGAGCGCAACGCAGTGCTTCCCCGCGACGCATTCCAAAACGCGATCCACCAACAAGAAGGGATACCGATGCGGCAATTGCCGCATGATCGCCTCGATATCCATCTTCTCGGGTTCCGCCATCATTGCTCCTTTGCATCCAACCTTCGTAAATGCGCCACCATGCGCCGCCATCTCCGCGTCTCCACGGCCGGCATCCCGCTCGAATAGCTGCCGGCGTGCTTGATCGAGGCGCTCACCAGGCTGACCCCGGTCACCACCACGTCGTCGGCAATCGTCAAGTGTCCGGCGATACCGACGCCGCCGCCGATCATGCATCGCTTGCCGATCGTCGTGCTGCCGGAAATCCCCACGCAGCCCGCGATGGCGCTGTGGGCGCCGATGGTCACGTTGTGACCCACTTGTATCTGATTGTCCAGCTTCACCCCATGCTCCACCACCGTGTCGTCGATGGCGCCCCGATCGATGGTGGTGTTTGCACCGATCTCCACGTCGTCGCCGATCTGAACGCTGCCCACCTGCGGCACCTTCACCCACGTTCCCGCGTCGGGCGCGAAACCGAAGCCGTCGGCGCCGACCACCGCTCCGGCGTGCAGGATGCAGCGCCGGCCGATGCGCACGCCGGCGTACAGGGTGACCTGCGACACCAGGTGCGACCCCGAGCCGATGTGCGCTCCGCGCTGTACGATGCAGCCGGGGCCGACACGCACGCACTCGCCGATGTCCACATCGTCCTCGATCACGGCCAGCGGCCCTACGCTCGCCGAAGCCGCGATGCGCGCGTTCGCCGACACCACCGCCGACGGATGAATGCCCGTCGCGGGCGGCGCCTGCGGATACAGCAGATCCGCGACGCGCGCATAGGCCAAGTATGGGTTGGGATCGATCAAGGCGGCAACCGGGCAATCCGCGGCATTCTCCGGCCCCACCAAAACCGCGGTCGCACGGGTGGACTCCATCTGTTTGCGGTACCGCGGATTCGCCAGGAAGCTCAAAGCCCCGGAGCCCGCATGCGACAGAGTCGCGACTCGCGAGACGAGCAGGCTGGGCTCGCCGCGCAGCCCGAGGCCGAACCGCACCGCTAAGTCCCCTAGACTGTATTCTCCCTGCACCCGCGCACCACCTTAGCGCCCGGTTATTGCGCTATTTGACGCCGGGAGTTTTAGCCGGGGGAGCCGATGTCGCGGGAGCTTTGGGCGCGGGCGCCGCGGCAGGCAAGCTGGCCGGCTTGGTCGCAAGCACCGCCAATACGTTGGCCGTGATGTCGAGCGGCCCCTTGGCGAAAAACACCCCCTCGCCCAACACCAGATCGAAACCCTGCGCGTTGGCGTAGACCTGAATCTCCGAGACCAGGTAGCGCTGTACCTTGCCGATTTCCTCATTGCGCCGCGTGGACGCGTCGTCCTGGAATTCACCGGCCTTGCGCTGGAACTCACGCTGCTGGTCGCGCAACGCCTTCTCCGCCTTGGCGCGATCGGCTTCGGACATCACCGCGCCTTCTTTCTGCAATTTGTCATCGCGTGCTTTCAGGTCGTTCTGCATCGTGAGCAGTTCGCGGCGCCGGGGCGCAAACTCGTTCTCGAGCGCTTGCATCGCGGTCTTGGTTTGCGGTGCATCCTCCAGAAGCTTCTGAAAATTGACCACCCCCATCTTTATTTCGGCACTCGCCGGCCCGGAGATCATGAGCCCGATCAGGCACAAGCCCAGGAACGGAATGCTGCGATTGAAAGTCGACATGTTGATCTTTAAGACCTCAAATAATGTGCGGTCAAAATGCTTGACCGATGGAAAATTGAAAACGCTCTGTTTCATCGCCGAATCTTATCGTGTCGCCGGGATATGCATTCAAAGGGACGCCGTACGAGAAACGGAACAGGCCCAAGGGTGCAAGCCACTGCACCGCGATCCCGGTCGATCTTTTCAGGTTAGCATAATTGAAGTGGTAGGTGACCGGTGTTGTGTCGTCGAGCCCCAAGAATCTGACCTTATTGCCGGTTTGAAACACGTTGCCGATGTCGTAGAACCAGCTCACCCGGGCAGCGCTTTTCCATTTTTCAGGCACCGGGAATATCAGCTCCAGGCGGTTGACTACGCGAAAGTTTCCGCCATACGGATTGCCATAGCCGATATTGTCCCGGGGACCCAGGCGGCTCTCGCGGTAGCCGCGAATACTGTCCGGGCCGCCGGCGAAGTAGTTGAGGTAGGGAGGCAATGCGGTCGTACGCCCCAGCGACGATGCATAGTCGATCTGCGTGTTGAAGGACAACAGCCACTTTCTCCAGATCGGGACGTACTGAAGATATTGGAAGTTGGTGGCGTAGTAGCGCACGTCGCTCGGCGGTATGGCATAGCGTCCGGAGACGCTCAGGTGCAGGCCGCGGTCGGCGAATAGCGCCCGGTTGCGCGCATCGTAATTCCATCCGGCCGTGAGCTCATAGGTGTAGAAGTTGGTGCCGTAGACCGTGTACGGACTGTCCAAGGAATTGATAACGCCGTCGCCGTTGGTGTCGGTGAGTTCGCGCTGGAAGGTATTGCCGTTGCTCTTGACCCAATCGACGGCCTGCTGCGCGCTATACCCTTGGGAGACGACCAGGGTGTTCTTGTTGGCGGATACGCCTGCCTGCAGGTACTGGTACTCGGTGATGGGGTAGGACCATTGCACCGCGCCGGTGATTTGTTTGGTCGAAAACGCGGATGAGGCCGCGACGAATTGCGTCACGTCGCGATATGTAAAGGAACTGGTGCGCGCCACGCCGTCGATGGTCGTGTACGGATCCGTGTGCGAAACCACATAGCTCTTGCTGTACTTGCCGGCGTTGATTTCCAAGGCGATACGGTCGCCGGTCCCCATGAAATTGCTGTGGACGAAATTGCCGTTCAAGCTGAACTTCTGCGATTCGGAATAGCCGATACCGCCGCCGAACTGGCCCGGCAGGCCTTCCTTGATGTTGTAGTCCACGTCCACGAGATCCGCGCTGCCCGGTACGGGCTTGTTCTCGAACTCCACCTTCTCCACGTAGGGCAGGCGC
>DASYFQ010000287.1:0-11250 GCA_036498345.1 Steroidobacteraceae bacterium | reverse complement strand
CAAGGTCACATCCAGCGCCGGGAATTCGCTCGCCGCCAATGCCGATGCCGAATACACCGATGCACCGGCTTCGGACACCACCACTTTGGTGAGCTTCAGTTCCGGATGCTGCTTCATCAGCTCGGCCGCCAGCTTGTCGGTTTCTCGCGAGGCGGTTCCATTGCCGATGCTGATCAGATCGACCGCATGTTTCTTCGCCAGCATCGCGAGCGCCTTGAGAGTTCCATTCCAGTCGTTGCGCGGCACATGCGGATATACGGTGGCCGTTTCCAATAGTTTCCCGGTGCGATCGACGGTCGCGACTTTCACGCCGGAGCGCAATCCCGGATCGAGACCCATGGTGACGCGGGGGCCGGCGGGCGCCGCGAGCAGCAGGTCGTGAAGGTTGTGTGCGAAAACGCGAATTGCTTCTTCTTCCGCGCGCTCCCGTAACCCTGCAAGCAGTTCGGCTTCCAGTTGCCAGGAAAGCTTGATCTGCCAGGTCAAGTGCGCGGTCTGCAGCAACCACGTGTCCGCAGCCTGTTTGCGATCCGCGATGCCGAAGCGGGCGGCGATTTTCGCTTCGCAGGTATTGAACGATGCGGACCCGGCAGCGGCGGTTTCGATGTCTTCGGGCAACTTGAGCGAGACCTTCAGCATGTCTTCCTTGCGGCCGCGGAACAACGCGAGTGCGCGATGAGGGGGCACTGCCCCGAGCGCCTCCTGGTAAGCGAAGTAGTCGCGGAACTTTGCGGCTGCCTCTTCCTTGCCTTCCGAGAGCACCGAGACCAGTACGGCGTTGGTCTGCAAATGGCCGCGCAGATTCGCCAGCACCTCGGCATCTTCGGCAAACTGCTCCATTAGAATCTGGCGCGCGCCGTCGAGCGCTGCCTTCACATCGGGCACACCCGGGTTGTCGCCCTGTTCAGTCGTGAATGCCGGCTTGAGATACTTTGCTGCTTCGATTTCCGGACTGAGCGTGTGATCGGCCAGCAACGCGGCTGCGAGTCCGTCTAGTCCGGCCTCGCCCGCAATCTGCGCCTTGGTGCGACGCTTCTGCTTGTACGGCAAATACAGGTCTTCGAGGCGCTGTTTGGTGTCGGCTTGGTCGATCGAACTACGCAGCGTGGAAGTCAACTTGCCCTGTTCCTCGATGCTCGTGAGAATCGCCGCACGCCGGTCCTCCAGTTCGCGCAGATAAATCAGCCGCTCCTGCAGATTGCGCAACTGAGTATCGTCGAGCCCGCCGGTGGCCTCTTTGCGATAGCGCGAAATGAACGGCACGGTGGCGCCCTCATCGAGCAGCGCGACCGCCGCCACAACTTGCTGCACCGTGGCGGACAATTCCCGAGAGATACGATTTTCGATTGAAGCGGGCATTGAGATATCGGATGACTGATCGAGGGGTGCGCACTATGCAGAATCGGATGCTCCGCGACAAGTCATGTTTGTTCGTTAACGAAGCATTTCGCCAGCGGCCATGGTGAGCGACGCAGCGAAATGGCGCAGCCGGATCGGCTTACTTGTTGAGCGAGACTATGTAGTCAACAGCCATCCGAATCGTCGCGTCGGGCCAGGTCGTCCCGCCGCGCGGCGGCATGTTGCCTTTGCCCTCGATGGCATGTGTGTAAAGTACTTCCTTGCCTTGGGCGATTCGCGGTCCCCACGCCGCATGATCGCCGATTTTCGGTGCGCCATTGATACCCTGAGAATGGCAAGCCGAACAGACTTTGGTGAACGCCTGTTCACCCGTGGTCGGCACGTCCGCCGCCGGGCTCTTGGTCTTGGGCGCGGCCAGCGCGGAATTGTCGTGACCCGCAATGGCGACGTGCGCGAACGGAGCTATGTTTCGTTGAACGTCCTTGAGGCGCATCGGCTCCAACAGCACTTCCTTCCCCTGAGTGGCCGTCCCGATCATCCGGGCAACCACGAACAGGGCGATCGCAAACGCGATGAGGAGACCGAGAACCAAACTGAATGAATTGAAGAAATGCGTATCTGAAGACTCGGTGTTGGCCACGGTAACTCGCTGAAAATCGGGGATAAAATCACAAAAAAGCGCCGGCAGTATAGCGCCGGCCAGCGCATCGCGGAATAGCCGCAGCGGCGCCGTGATGGCACGCACGCATGACGTCGCGGTCAGCGCTGACGCAATGACCCGCGTCAGCGCAATCGTATGGCAGCGAACAGCAACAATATCGTGAGCGCCTGAAACCCTACGCGCGTCCACATGAGCGGTGTGCTCAGGGTCTTGTTCGTCGATCCCCCTACGGACATCGTGAACACGCCCAACAACACCGTCGCCACCGTAAAAAGCATCGCTGCGATGATGACAACCATAAATAGGTCCATCGTTGTCTCCCGAACAGTCCTTGCCAGCGCCGCCTCGAATATTAGCACGCGGTGTTTCGAGCGCCGCACGCCGCAAACGGTTACGCCGCAGCGCACACAAAGGCCGGGACTGGGTACGCCGCAGTGCACAGCGACTAGGCAGGCCGCAGCGCACACGCACTGGGTACGCCGCAATGCACATGCAGCTGGGCAGGCCGCGGTCACATAACGGCGGCTACCGGGCGCGCCGCTTCCACACAACCAACGCGCAATTCAAAGGAAGCCGGCCTCTGTTGCATTGCGTTTCGTATCGCGCGCGTGAAGCTGCATTGCACATCTTCCAACGCAACAGTGCTTGTGCCACACTCGACGCGAGAGGCTCTGCGCAGCAATAAAAGCAGAAGCCCCGAAGAGTGATTGGTGAAGTGAATCCGTTCATGGGCCGCCGTAAAAACGTCGCGGGGGAAGCCAATGAAATGCATTTATTTTCTCACTCCCACCCTGGCAACGACCGATCAAGTGTCGGCCGATCTGCATGAAGTCGGCGTCATAGATTTCTACTTGCACGTCATTTGCCGCGACCACGCGGGCCTCAAGCGGCATCAGATCCATTCCAGCAACTACTTCGAAACCCTGGATGTCGTGCGCGACGGGTTCATCGGCGCCGCGCTCGGATTTCTGATCGGATTGGCGGGCGTGGCATTGCTCTTGTACACGAAACCCTTCGGCGAATACGTGGTTCCGTCGTTCGTTTACGCGATCCTGGTCGGAGCGGCTACGTTGTTCGGCGCCTGGGAAGGCGGACTCGTCGGAGTCGACAGCGAGCACAAGAAGCTCGCCAAGTTTCACGACGACCTGGTGGCCGGCAAGTATCTGATATTGGTCTATGTCCGCAAGCATCGAGAACAGGTCGTGCTCAAGATGATGCGCGAGAAACATCCGGACGCCGAATTGGTGGCGATCGATTCCCACTTCGTCAATCCCTTCAGCAGCGTGAGGAGAGTTTCGGCGACTCCGACACAAGGGGTTTGATTCATTCGAGTTGAGTTTGCTCGCGGGGGGGCGACAATGATACTTGGATATGCAGTGATCGCTTTGGTGATCGGCACGATCCTGTTTCATTTCTTGAGCCCCTGGTGGTTTACGCCGATCGCGTCCAATTGGACGACGATGGACGAGACCGTCAACCTCACATTCTGGGTCACGGGCGCCGTGTTCATCGCGGTCAACCTTTTCATGGCGTACTGCGTCGTGCGCTACCGGCATCGCAAAGGACTCAAGGCGCACTACGAACCGGAGAACAAGAAGCTCGAATGGTGGCTCACGATCGTGACCTCGGTCGGCATTGCCGCCATGCTCGCACCGGGCTTGTTGGTGTGGGCCAAGTTCGTCACCGTGCCGACCGGTGCGTCGGAGGTCGAGGTCGTCGGGCAGCAATGGAATTTCAGCTATCGCTTTCCCGGCAAGGACGGCGTGCTCGGCACCACGAATATTCGCCTCGCGAGTCCGGAGAATCCGTTCGCGATCGACCCCAACGACCCCCAGGGTCAGGACGATGTCTTGGTGTCGGGTCCGGAATTGCATTTACCGGTCGGCAAACCGGTGAAGGTCCTGGGTCGCGCCAAGGACGTCCTGCACCAATTCGCGGTACCGGCGTTTCGGGTCAAGATGGACATGGTGCCCGGCATGGTGACCTACTTCTGGCTGATCCCCACCCGCACGGGAAAGTTCGATGCGCTTTGCGAGCAGTTATGCGGAACCGCGCACTTCACCATGCGCGGGCGCGTGATCGTCGACAATGAGAAAGACTTCCAAGCCTGGCTGGCCACGCAGCCGACTTATGCGCAAACACGCGCCGCGGCCGCCGCCGACGTCGCGGCAGGCCAGGCCACCTATGCCGTGTGCAGCACTTGCCACGGCCCCCAAGGGCAAGGAAATCCGCAATTGAACGCACCGAAGCTGAGCGGCCAGGCGGGCTGGTACTTGACGCGGCAATTGCAGGATTTCAAGCTCGGAATACGCGGCGGGAGCGAGAAGGATACGTACGGAAAGCAAATGGTCGCGTTCGCCGCGACGCTCGCCGACGACACCGCGATAAAGAACGTCGTTGCGTACATCAACTCCTTGCCGGACGGGCGTCCGCAAGGGACGGTGTCGGGCAATCCGTCGAAAGGCAAAGAGCACTACCAAACCTGCGCGTATTGCCACGGAAGCGGCGGCCAAGGGGTTTGGTCGACGAACGCGCCCAGGCTATCGCACATGAGCGACTGGTACATGAAACGCCAGCTCCAGAATTTCCAGCAAGGCGTGCGCGGGCGTCATCCGGAGGACTTCAGCGGAGCCCAGATGGCGGCCATGGCCAAGTCGCTGACAGACGAGCAGGCGATCAACGACGTGCTCCAACATATCGATTCGCTGTGAGGTGAACGACGATGGCCTATGCTGCAATTGCCGACCGCGATCACGCTCATCCCCTGCATGAGCCGCAGAGCTTTCTGACCAAGTACATCTGGTCCCAGGACCACAAGGTCATCGCGATTCAATACACGATCACGGCGATCGCCATCGGCTTCGTCGCGCTCGCGCTGTCGGTGCTGATGCGGCTGCAGCTCGGCTTTCCGCACAGCTTTTCGCTGATCGCGCCCCAGAACTACTACCAGTTCATCACCCTGCACGGGATGATCATGGTCATTTATCTGCTTACCGCGTTGTTTCTCGGCGGCTTCGGCAACTACCTCATTCCCTTGATGTGCGGTGCGCGCGACATGGTGTTCCCGTACCTGAACATGGTGAGCTATTGGGTATACCTGCTCGCCGTGCTGGTTCTGGTGGCCGGTTTCTTCGTGCCCGGCGGCGCGACCGGCGCCGGTTGGACCTTGTATCCGCCGCAAGCCATTCTCTCCGGCTCGCCCGGCGCGCGGGCAGGAATCATCTGCATGCTCGCATCACTCGCCATCTTCATCGTGGCATTCACGATGGGCGGCCTGAATTACGTGACGACCGTGCTGCAGGCCCGTTGTCGCGGCATGACCATGATGCGCATGCCGCTGTCGGTGTGGGGCATTTTCATGGCGACCGTACTGGGTCTTCTGGCCTTTCCGGCCTTGTTCGTATCGGCCGTCATGATGACTCTGGACAGCCTGGCCGGCACCAGTTTCTTCATGCCGGCGGTCTCTTCGATGGGACAACCGTTGGCGTACAACGGCGGCAGCCCGCTGCTGTTCCAGCACTTGTTCTGGTTTTTCGGGCATCCGGAGGTCTACATCGTCGCGCTGCCGGCTTTCGGCATCGTGTCCGATCTGCTCAGCACGCATGCGAGGCGCCATATATTCGGCTATCGCATGATGGTGTGGGCGATTCTGGCGATCGGCTGTCTCAGCTTCGTGGTGTGGGCGCACCACATGTATGTGAGCGGCATGAATCCCTACTTCGGGTTCTTCTTCGCCACCACCACGCTGATCATTGCCGTGCCCACCGCGATCAAAGTCTACAACTGGGTGCTCACGTTCTGGCGCGGCGACATCCATCTGACCGTGCCCATGCTGTTCGCCATCGGGTTCATCTTCACCTTCATCAACGGCGGCTTGACCGGACTGTTCCTCGGCAACGTGACGGTAGACGTGCCGCTGTCCGCCACCTATTTCGTGGTCGCGCACTTCCATCTGGTGATGGGGGTGTCGCCGATCCTGGTCGTTTTCGGCGCGCTCTACCATTGGTATCCGAAGATGACGGGACGAATGCTGAACGAGACCTTGGGCAGGATCCATTTCTGGGTCACCTTCATTGGGACGTACATGATCTACATGCCGATGTACTACCTGGGCATCCTCGGATTGCCGCGCCGCTACTACGCGTGGGACGAAGCCATCCAGTTCATTCCGCCGTCGGCTCATACCATGAACAAGTGGATCACCATAACGGCTCTGTTCGTCGCCGCCGTGCAATTAGTGTTCTTGTTCAACCTGATCTGGTCATTTTTTAAAGGCAAGCCTGCGGGCGCCAATCCCTGGCGGGCCACGACGCTCGAATGGCAAACGCCCGAGACACCGCCCAAGCACGGTAACTGGGGCGAGAGACTGCCGGTCGTTTACCGCTGGGCCTACGACTATAGCGTGCCCGGCGCCAAAGAGGATTTCATCCCGCAAAACGTTCCCCCCGACAAGCTGGCGCCGGCCGGGCACGCGCAGGGCCGAAAATAGCGTTCATGAATATCTGGGTTGCATTCGGCGCGCTCTTGACCGGGGTGATCATTTGGTTCCTGCTGGTCAGACGCCTGAGCACGCGATCGTGGGAGCGGCGCGGATCGAGCGTGCACGTGCGCAACCGCTTGGGCGATATCGGTGAAATCGGAGTGCCGCCGGCTCGCATCGCGTTGTGGGTATTCCTCGCGGTGATCACTTCGTTGTTCGGGCTGTTCATCTCGGCGTACTTCATCCGCATGGGCCATGGGCATGGCGCCGGACATGGGATCTCGGATTGGCATTCGGTCAGCAAACCCCCGATTCTGTGGTTCAACACGGCGATGCTCCTATTGAGCAGCGCCACCATGCAGATGGCTCGGCGCGCGGTGAGATTGAATGATCGAGCGCGCGTCCGTGGCTATCTGTTCGCGGGGGGAGCGTTCGCCATCGTGTTTCTCACCGGCCAGCTGGTCGCGTGGCAGCAGCTCCGCGACGCCGGGTACGGGTTGACCAGCGGCCCCGCGGGCGCCTTTTTCTACGTGCTGACCGGCGTGCACGGCTTGCACTTGATCGGCGGGCTCGGTGTGTGGCTGAAATCGGTGGCCCGCATGCGCACACGCGCGGTGGAGATGATCGAGATGCGCTTGAGCATCGAGCTGTGCACGGTCTATTGGCACTATCTGCTCCTCGTGTGGTTGGTGATGTTCGCTTTGTTGTTGTCTACCTAGAGTAAGGGTCGCTCGCATGGCACAGGACGTATCGATCACGGGACAACCGACGGTTGAAGGCCTGGACGGCGTCGTCGCGGATTGGTCGGGCGACAAGCAGGCGTTCCCCGTGCCCTGGGGCAAGGCCATGATGTGGATCTTCTTGCTCAGCGACACGTTCATCTTCACGTGTTTTCTCACCTCCTACATGAATGTCCGGATCTCGACCACCGCGACCTGGCCGGACCCGAGCAAGGTGTTCGCGCTGGACATCGCCGGTCACGACATTCCGCTGTTGCTGATTGCGATCATGACCATGGTGCTGATCACCAGCAGCGGAACCATGGCCATGGCGGTGAACTATGGCTATCGGCGCGACCGCGCCAAAACCACCGCGTTGATGCTCGCCACGGCGGCCTTGGGCGCGAGTTTCGTCAGCATGCAAGCCTTCGAATGGCACAAGCTCATCGTTCAGGAAGGCGTGCGGCCTTGGGGCAATCCCATGGGCGCTCCGCAGTTCGGGTCGGCGTTTTTCATGATCACGGGTTTTCACGGTCTGCACGTGTCGGCCGGCGTGATCTATCTGTCCGTCGTTGCCCGCCGAGTCTGGACCGGTTTTTACGATCGCAAGGGCACCTACGAGACCGTGGAGGTCACCGGGCTTTACTGGCACTTCGTCGATCTCGTCTGGGTGTTCATCTTCGCGTTCTTCTATCTGTGGTAGGGAAAGTATGAACGACGTCACCGCCTCCGAAACCGTGCATGAGAAAACTGGGCATGGACCTGCCGGTCAAGCGCATACCGAAGGTCAGCAACACCCGATTCGCATTTACTTGTTGATCTGGGCGCTGCTATTCGTTTTCAGCACCTTTTCCTATCTGGTCGATTATTTTCAGCTGCATGGCATGCTGCGGTGGTCGCTGATCATCCTGTTCATGCTGGTGAAAGCGGCGTTCATCGTCGCCATCTTCATGCACATGAGGTGGGAGCGGCTCGCGCTGAAGTTCGCCATCCTGATCCCGCCGCTGGCCCTCCTCATTCTGGTCGGCCTGATGGCGATCGAGGGAGCACATACGTTCGTTACCCGCTGGGGGGCGTTCGTGCGGTGAACGGCGTGCTGATCATCGTCTGGCTGTGCGCGGCGATCGCTGCCGCGGTATTTGCCGCGATGATCGTCTCCATCGTCACTTTCCGCAGCCCGCTCGGCGACTGTCCGCCGACCTCCGGGGCCGGCAAAGTGTCCGAGATCCTTTGGGCGTTGATTCCGATCGCGATCGTGCTAGCCACTGCCATACCGGCCGTGAGGACGATCGTGTTCGCCGGATAGGCGTTCACCGATGAATCGGTGAAGCCAACGCCGCTCAAGCCTTGAACAAAAAATAATGATCGAGAATCAGTGCCGCGAACAGCAGCATCAGATAGGTGATGGAAAATTTGAAGGTACGCATCGGCAGCTCGGGCCGTAATCCCCGATTGAGCGCCAGCACGTAGTAAAGAAAGCGACCGTTGAGTGCGACCGCAGCGGCGAGGTAAATGAAACCGCTCATACCGGTGAGGTAGGGGAGCAGTGTGCTCAACACCAGCAGGATGGTGTAAAGCACGATTTGCAGGCGGGTGTATGGGATGCCATGAGTCACGGGCAACATGGGAATGCCGACCTTCGCATATTCTTCGCGCCGCGCGATCGCCAGGGCCCAAAAATGCGGTGGAGTCCACGTGAAAATGATCAGGAACAGCAGAAGCGCATGCGGGTCGACCGTGTTGGTGACCGCGGCCCAACCGAGCACGGGCGGCGCCGCGCCTGCTGCACCGCCGATCACGATGTTCTGGGGTGTGGCGCGTTTGAGCCACATCGTATAAACCATCGCGTAACCGATCAACGAGCAGAAAGTCAGTGCGGCGGTGAGTCCGTTGACGAGCAGCCACAACACCAGCATGGACACGAGCCCGAGCAACGTCGCGAACGCCACCGCCTGGCGCTTCCCCAAATGCCCGGTGGGCAGCGGCCGGCGGCGCGTACGCGCCATGTGCTCGTCGATGTGCCGGTCCAGCACATGATTGAAGGCGGCCGCGGACCCGGATGCCAAGGCGATGCCCAGCGTGCCGAAAATCAGAGCGGGCAGCGGCACCAGCCCCGGTGAGGCCAGTACCATGCCGACGATGGCGGTGAACACGATCAACAGGCTCACCTTGGGCTTGGTGAGCTCGAGGAAATCCCGCCATCGGCTGGTGCCGACGACGGCGATCGGCGGGTTATCGGGAATGGTCGACACGGTGCAAGGGTATCATGCCGATCGCGGCTACCGGCCACAGCGCCCGCATCAGCCACACCATGCTGATGACCAGAATGGCAGCGCCGGCATTGTGCAGGGTAGCCAAACTCAAGGGCACGCCCCAATGCACGGTCGCCACGCCGAGCGAAATTTGCAGCAAAACCGCCAGCACCAGCAGGCCCCCGGCGACCGCCAAACGCCGGCTGGTGGCTCTGGCGGCGACCAAGATCCCTAGGCTGATCAGGATCGAGCCCGCAACCAGGGCGCCGAGGCGATGTGTGAAGTGTATGGCCATACGGGCGGGATTCGTCAGCACGCCGCCTTCGTAATCGATGTCGAGCCCGCGCCACAGCACGAAGGCGTCGCGATAGTCCATTCGCGGCCACCAGGAATGCTGGCATGTCGGAAAATCCGGGCATGCCACCGCGGCGTAGTTGCTGCTGGTCCAACCCCCGAGAGCGATTTGCACGATCAGCGCGGCGAGACCCACGAAAGCATACTTTCGCAAGCTCGCCTCTCGCGCAGGCAGTTGCCGCCGCTCAGGGTGCAGCGACAACCAGCACAACAACCCCAACGTGGTGAGTCCGCCGAGCAGATGGGCGGTGACGATCAGAGGCTTGAGCAGCAAGGTCACCGTCAAGGCGCCCAATGCACCTTGCAGACACACGACCACGAATAGCAGCGCGGGGGGAATCAGCGGTTGGTCGCGGTCCTTGCGGTAACGCACCGCCCAAACGAGCAATATCGTAATGACCAGCACGAGGGTCCCGGCGAAATAGCGATGAATCATCTCGTGCAGCGCTTTGCCGAGCTGAACGCCGGGCTGCGGATCAACATGGCCGGCGTTCGGATAAATATGCCCATAACAGCCCGGCCAATCCGGGCAGCCCAGACCGGCATCGGTAAGGCGCACCCACGCACCGAGCACGACCACCGCCGCCGCGAGCAACGCGCCCGCCAATGCCAGCCGCCTGAACCAGAACAAACGCCGTTGCGGGTGCATGCGCTAGCCTATCTGGGAAAGGCGCAGCAAGCGCTTCATGTCTTCGAGCATTCCTTTGGGCTTGGCGTCCGGCGCATAGGACATCATGAGATTGCCCAGGGGATCAATCAGATAAATGCGTTGAGCATTGGCGTCGCCGCCGCTCCCGTTGCCGGTGCCGCGCGGCAGAAACGCGAGCAAGGATGCGGCGGCCGGGCTCTTGCGAACCGCGATCAAGTCTGGGTGCTGCTCGTGCAAGAACTGAAGATCGCAGCAGCCGCCGTCGGCGATGAATACGCGCTGCACCCGATCCATGTCCCGATCCAGCGCCAACCGCACTTGCCGCGTCTCGTAGAGACTGGTGCGGCAGCGCTCGGTGCAGGGACCTTGCTGCACGTATAGAAGGGTCCACTTGCGCTTCAAGAAATCCGAAGCAGTCTCCCCGGAACTCTGGAGGGGGAGCGACAGCGACGGCAATGGACGCGGCGGCTCAATCAAATCACCCGCGTTGACGCGCCCGCCCGGGTGCCAGGAGCCATGACCATAATACAAATAGAACGATACGCCCAAGGGCCCAAAAAACATCAGCGCCAAACCGATCAATAGACGCCGTTGGCGGCGGTCATGGGCGCTGCGCGGGGTCACGTCGACACCCCCGCGTCCCGACGCAGGTTGGTGACGACGTATATGACGAGCAGGGTCAACGCCAGGGCGAACCATTGCACCGCATAGCCGATGTGGCGCATCGGCGGAAATCCGGGCGGCGCCCAGCTGCGCACGTAGCCGTCGGGCTCAAC
>DASYFQ010000286.1:0-3800 GCA_036498345.1 Steroidobacteraceae bacterium | reverse complement strand
ATAGCTCCGCGGCTGATCGGGCTTTCCGGTGTCTGAGCGGAAGCGTCGCGGTATCTGCCTACGAACTCGAAAGCCTGCCCCTTCCGTCAGCGGTTGCATTCAAAAAAGGCGCGGGGCGGTGTAACACGCAGGCGGGCATTGCTTCAATTGCCGCTGCTCTCTATGGTGGTACCACGGGAACGGTGCACCCACACCGCGTGCAACGCGGCCGCGCGGCGTTCAATCGTCCGACAGATTCTCGCCTGGAAACAGCGCGTCACTGAAGCCGAATTGAGTCAGATCTCGAATGCGGCGCGGATACAGGATCCCGTCGAGATGGTCCACTTCGTGCTGCACCACCCGAGCATGGAAGTCCTGGACGGTGCGATCGATGGGAAGCCCGGAGGCATCGAAGCCCGTATAACGCAAACGCCGATACCGCGGCACGAGCCCGCGCATGCCGGGCACCGACAGGCATCCTTCCCAACCCTCGTCTTGCTCCTCGCTCAGCGGCGTCAGGGTCGGGTTGATCAGCACGGTAAAGGGCACGGGATCCGCCTCCGGGTAGCGCGGATTGAGCTCGAAACCGAATATCACGACGCGCAAGCCCACCCCGATTTGCGGTGCAGCGAGGCCGGCCCCATTGAGATCGCGCATCGTGTCCCGCATATCGGCCAGCAGGCTTTCGAGGTCGGGAGTGCCAAATTCGCGGACCGGCTCGGCTACCGCCAGCAGGCGCGGATCGCCCATTTTGAGAACTTCGCGTATTGCCATGGTTCCTAGTATCTTAGCGGCCTTTTCCATGTGAGCATATCGCAGCGCATGTCCGGCCGTTTATACATAAAAACCTTTGGCTGCCAGATGAATGAATACGATTCCGGCAAGATGCGGGACGTGCTCGAGGCGGCCCATGGAATGACGCGCACCGACAATCCGGCCGAGGCGGACGTATTGCTGGTGAATACCTGCTCCGTGCGCGAAAAGGCGCAGGAGAAGGTGTTTTCCCTGCTGGGCGAATGGCGGCTGTTCAAGCAGCAGCGCCCGCATGTGGTCATCGGCGTCGGCGGCTGCGTCGCCAGCCAGGAGGGCGAGGGCATCACGGCACGGGCGCCGTTCGTCGATCTGGTGTTCGGCCCGCAGACCCTGCATCGCTTGCCCGCGATGCTGCGGGGGTTGCGGCAATCCGGCCGGCCGCAGATCGACGTCAGTTTTCCGGAAATCGAGAAATTCGACCGGCTGCCGCAGGCGCGCGCGGCGGGCGCAACCGCATTCGTCTCGATCATGGAGGGGTGCAGCAAGTACTGCAGCTTCTGCGTCGTGCCCTATACGCGCGGCGAAGAAATCAGCCGTCCGTTCGAGCAGGTGCTCGCTGAAGTTGAAGGCCTGAGCCGGCAGGGGGTGCGCGAGATAACTCTGCTCGGCCAAAATGTGAATGCCTATGCCGGGCCGATGGCGGACGGCACGCTCGCGGACTTGGCGACGCTGATTCATTTTGTAGCCGCGGTGGGCGGCATCGAGCGCATCCGCTTTACCACCTCCCACCCGCTCGATTTCAACGACAGCCTGATCGAGGCGTATGCCAACGTACCCAAGCTGAATAATTTTTTGCACCTGCCGGTGCAGAGCGGCTCGGATCGTATTCTGGCTGCAATGAAACGAGGTCATACTGTGGTGGAATACAAGCAGAAGCTGCGCAAGCTCCGGGCGGTGCGGCCGGATATTTGTATTTCAACCGATCTCATCATCGGATTTCCCGGTGAGACTGACGAGGATTTCATCGCGACCTTGAATCTCGTAGCGGACGTGGGCTTCGATCAGTCGTTCAGCTTCATCTACAGCCGCCGGCCGGGCACTCCGGCCGCGGCGCTGCCGGATGAGGTGCCGCACGAGGTCAAGCAGCAGCGGCTCGAACTTCTGCAACAGCGCCTGAACGGCCAAGCGCGCGCTATTTCCGAGCGCATGGTGGGGAGCCGCCAACGCGTGCTCGTCGAGCGGCCCGCCAAGCGCGACCCCACGCAGCTCGCCGGCCGCACCGACAACAATCGCTGGGTCAATTTCGACGGCCCGGCGGACGACCCGATGTCTCTCATCAACAGTTTTGCGGATGTGATCATTACTGAGGCCATGCCGAATTCCTTGCGCGGACGATTGATCATCGATAGGGCACCGTGAGCTCGAGTGCGATGACGCGCGACGTGCTGCTCGCTCCGGCGGATAACGTCCGATTGGTGGAATTGTGCGGGCCTCTGGACGAGCATCTGCATCAGATCGAGGCCAGGCTCGGGGTCGAAGTCAGGCGCCGGGGCAATCGATTTCAGATCATCGGATTGCCTGCCGCAATCAAGCGTGCGGAAGCGGTGCTGCTCGATTTGTATGCGCGGGCGCAGCGCGAGCCCGTGGATTCGGAGCGCGTGCACATTGCCCTGCAAGAATTGGATATGGACAGCAACACTACCGACACCAATACTGATTCGGACGAACTCAAGGTCCGCACTTCGCGGGGGGCGGTGCGCGCCCGCGGTGCCAATCAAACCGAATACTTGGGCAACATCCGCACCCACGACCTGACCTTCGGCATCGGTCCGGCGGGCACCGGCAAGACGTATCTTGGGGTGGCCTGTGCGGTCGAGGCTCTGCAATCGGACAAGGTCAAGCGCATCGTGCTGGTGCGTCCGGCGGTGGAAGCGGGCGAGCGCTTGGGCTTTCTTCCCGGCGATTTGTCGCAAAAGGTCGATCCCTACCTGCGCCCCATGTACGACGCGCTGTACGAAATGATGGGGTTCGAACGCGTCGCCAAACTGATCGAACGCAACGTGATCGAAGTCGCGCCGCTCGCCTTCATGCGCGGCCGGTCGCTGAACGATTCGTTCGTGATTTTGGACGAGGCGCAGAATACGACCAACGAACAGATGAAAATGTTTCTGACCCGCATCGGCTTCGGTTCCAAAGCCGTCGTCACCGGCGACATCACGCAAGTCGACTTGCCGAATTCGAAGCAATCCGGCCTGCGCACGGTGATCGACATATTGCGTGGAGTGCGCGGTATCGCCTTCACCATGTTCAGCTCGCGAGACGTCGTGCGCCATCCGCTGGTGCAGCGAATCGTACAGGCCTACGAGGCGAACACTCCCGACGACGGTCCTTGAGACGGTGCCCCCGCGACTCGAACTCGATGTGAGCTACGCGGCGCGCGAGCCGTGGGTGCCGAGTTCGCGGCAACTGGCCCGGTGGGCCGCCGCGGCGCTTGCGCCCATGCGGCGCTCGGTGGTCCTTTCCGTCCGGGTAGTGGGGCTGGCACGCAGCCGCAGCCTCAACGCACAGTACCGGCAGAAGGACAAGCCGACCAACGTGCTGTCCTTCAGCGGCGCCGGGAGGGTCCCCGACGGCCGATTTTTCCTCGGTGAACTCGTCATCTGCGCACCCGTGGTGGCGCGCGAAGCGCGAACCCAGGGGGATGCCCTCGAGGCGCACTGGGCGCACATGGCGGTTCACGGGGTGCTGCACCTGCTTGGTTTCGACCACGAGCGCAAGATCGAGGCTGTGAAAATGGCGGCCAGGGAGGTTCAAATCCTTGATCGGCTTGGCTTTTCAAACCCGTATCGCTGATCGAGTATCCTTAAGCACCCATGTCAGAACAACCCCAAGGCGGCACCACAGGCCGCTGGTTAAAGCGCATTACCCAGTCGATGTCCGGTGAGCCGCGCGATCTCGCCGAACTCATCGAGGATCTGCGCGAAGCCAGCGAGCGAGGGCTGTTCGACGGCGACGCGCTGGTCATGCTCGAGGGTGTGCTGGCGGTGGCGGACATGCAGGTGCGCGAC
>DASYFQ010000285.1:0-1695 GCA_036498345.1 Steroidobacteraceae bacterium | reverse complement strand
TTGGGACCGCGTCGTCGCCGTGGGCTTCGAGGCCGAAGAAGAAGTCTTCGACATCACGGTTCCTGGTCCGGCGAGTTGGTTGGCGGACGGTATCGTCAGCCATAATAGTGGAGCGATTGAACAGGATGCTGACGTCATTCTGTTGATCTATCGTGAAGAGGTGTACGACAAGAACACCACGCGCAAAGGCATCGCGGACATCATCATCGCCAAGCAGCGCAACGGCCCCACCGGCGATTTGCAGCTTACGTTCCTGGGCGAGTACACCAAGTTCGAGAATTACGCGCCGGAGTCGTACGCCGAAGGCGTATTTCGGTGACGCCGATCGAGTACCCGTGATGCTGCCGAGGTTTCCGTGACCCCGATGGTCAGCGCGACGGTTGATTCCGGCGCTCTTCGTCATAATCTAAACGTGGTGCGGCAGTGGGCGCCGAAGTCACGCGTCATGGCCGTCATCAAGGCCAATGCCTATGGCCATGGGCTCGTCGCGGTCGCGCGTGCTCTCGACTCCGCCGACGCCTTCGCGGTAGCGCGGGTCGACGAAGGGCTCACGCTGCGATTGGCAGGCATCAACACGCCCACGGTGCTGCTCGAAGGCGTCTTCGATCGTGAGCAGCTCGACGCGGCAGCCGGCGCCAATTTTGAACTCGTCGTGCACACCGCGGAACAAATCGAGCTGCTGCGCGCGGCGACGGCGGGCGCACGCTTCAAGGTATGGCTCAAGCTCGACAGCGGCATGAATCGGCTGGGGTTCAAAGGGGCGGCGTTTGGCGCTGCGCACGCGGCCTTGAGTGCCTTGGCAAATGTGCAATCGCCGGTGAACTTGTTCACTCATCTGGCCTCGGCGGATCTGCCGGAATTGCCCACCACGTCCGAACAACTGGCGCTGTTCGCCGCCGCGACGGGCTCGCTGTCCGGTGAGCGCAGCTTGGAAAACTCCGCCGCCATGTTGAGCTTTCCGGACGCGCAGGCCGATTGGGTGCGCCCGGGCCTGCTCCTCTACGGCGTCTCGCCGTTCGCCGGCTCCATCGGCGCGGACTATGGATTGCGGCCGGCCATGACCCTGCATTCGCATGTGATTGCCGTCAAGGAGCTCTCGCCCGGGGAACAGGTGGGTTACGGCGGGAACTGGACGGCAAGCCGTCCCACACGCCTGGCGGTGGCGGCAGTGGGGTACGGCGACGGATATCCGCGGAGTTTGGATTCTGGTGCGCCGGTGCTGGTCAATGGCGAACGCGCTGGGCTGGCGGGCCGGGTGTCGATGGATATGATCGGCATCGACGTCACGGATCTCCACAGGGTGCCGGCATTGGGCGATCCCGTCGTCCTCTGGGGAGAGGGGCTGCCGGTGGAGGAAATCGCGGTGTGGGCGGACACCATTCCCTACGAACTGTTATGTGGGATCAGCCAACGCGTCGCGGTGACCTTGCGCTGAGTTTTGACCAGCCGGCGGGTGCGGTGCAGACGAGGCGTTTCCGCGGAAACGTTCTTTGGCCGCATGGCGGGCACATCAACTTATGAAGTCGCGGACTCGCGGCGCTTGGCGCTTTCGTGCGGCAATTAGCTTTCGAAGAACCCCATCTTCACGCCGGCCAACTGCACCACGTCGTTGTCGTTCAGGCGGCGGGCCTGCGGTCCGATCGGTACGCCGTTGACCTGCGGATAGTCGTTTTCCCTGCCGCTGTCCACGTGCAC